>NZ_CP019724.1:1860000-2170000 GCF_002005225.1 Streptomyces pactum | reverse complement strand
GGACCGGCGATGACCGCATTCTCGCTCGAACCGTCACAACTCGCTTGGTGCGCGGAGCTGCGCGCCCTGGCCGCCGGACGGCTGCGCCCGCTGGCCGAGAAGGGCGAACCGGGCCGCGTGAACCGCGCCCTGCTCACCGAACTCGGCACCCTCGGCCTGCTGCCCCGCCTGTTCACCTCGGGCGCGCTCGACCTGTGCCTGATGCGCGAGTCCCTCGCCCACGCCTGCACCGAGGCCGAGACCGCCCTCGCCCTCCAGGGCCTCGGCGCCCACCCGGTGCACGCCCACGGCACCGAGGCCCAGCGCGCCCGCTGGCTGCCCCGCGTGAGCGACGGCAGCGCGGTGGCCGCCTTCGCCCTCAGCGAGCCCGACGCCGGCTCGGACGCGGCGGCGCTGAGGCTCAGGGCGGAACCGGACGCGGGGCGTTCAGGCCCGGGACGACCCGCCACCGGGTCCCCCGGCCGGCAACGCCCGCCCTCCCCGGACGACACCACGCGCGCCGCCGCCGGCCACCGCGCGGAGGTGGATCCGCCGGTCCCGGACGCCGGGCGGCCCGCCGGGCGGGGCGATGCGGGGTCCGGTGCGGAGGCGGGCGCGTCGGCGGCGGACGCGGCGTGGACCGTCGCCGGATCACCCCCCGGGGAGGCGCGCACGCGGGGCGGCCGCGGCCCTGCCCCGATCCCCGTGGCCGCCGACCGCGACGGCCGCTCCGGCTGGCGGCTCACCGGTGAGAAGTGCTGGATCTCCAACGCCCCCGAGGCCGACTTCTACACCGTCTTCGCCCGCACCACCCCTGGCGCCGGTGCCCGCGGCGTCACCGCCTTCCTCGTCCCCGCCGACCGTCCCGGCCTCACCGGCACCCACCTCGACATGCTCTCCCCGCACCCCATCGGCGCCCTCGCCTTCGACGCCGTGCCGGTCACCGAGGACGACGTGCTCGGCGAGCCGGACCGCGGCTTCCGGGTCGCCATGGACACCCTCAACCTGTTCCGCCCCAGCGTCGGCGCCTTCGCCGTCGGCATGGCGCAGGCCGCCCTGGACGCCGCCCTGGCGCACACCACCGACCGTGGTGCCTTCGGCGGCCGACTGCGCGACCTCCAGACCGTCTCCCACCAGGTCGCCGAGATGGCCCTGCGCACCGAGGCGGCCCGCCTCATGGTGTACGCGGCGGCGACGGCGTACGACGACAGCGCGCCGGACGTCCCGCGACGCGCCGCGATGGCGAAGCTCCTCGCCACCGAGACCGCCCAGTACGTCGTCGACAAGGCCGTCCAACTGCACGGCGCCCGCGCACTGCGCCGCGGCCACCTGCTCGAACACCTCTACCGCGAGGTGCGCGCCCCCCGCGTCTACGAGGGCGCGAGCGAGGTGCAACGCGGCATCATCGCCAAGGAGCTGTACCGAACCCTGGACGCGACTACCGAGGAGGCCGGCGCATGACCGCCGAACGGGTGAACCCGCCCGAACTCTCCCCGCCCACCGGCTTCTCCCACGCCGTCGTCGCCACCGGCACCCGCGTCGTGTTCCTGGCCGGCCAGACCGCCCTCGACACCGACGGCGAGGTCACCGGCGACACCCTCCCCGCCCAGTTCCAGACGGCCCTCACCAACCTCCTGACCGCCCTGCGCGCCGCCGGCGGCACCCCCGCCGACCTCGCCCGCGTCACCGTCTACGCCACGGACGTCGCCGCCTACCGCACCCACGCCGCCGAACTCGGCCGCACCTGGCGCGAGCTGGCCGGCCGCGACTATCCGGCGATGGCGGTCGTGGAGGTCGTACGCCTGTGGGACGAACGGGCCCTGGTGGAACTCGACGGATTCGCCGTACTGCCATAGCCGCACTGCCGCAAGCCCTGCCGCGCCGCAAGCCCTGCCGCGCCGCAAGCCCTGCCGCGCCGCAAGCCCTGCCGCCGTGCCGCCGGCGCTGCGGTCCCTCCTGCCGTACGTCCCGTGCTCGCCCTAGAGTTCCGCCATGCCGGACATCCAACTGACCGCGGGAACCGTCGAGTACGACGACACCGGCGGCGACGGCCCGATCGTCGTCCTCCTCCACGGCCTCGTGCACGACGCGACCGTCTGGCGCAAGGTCCTCGCCGACCTGCGCACCGACCACCGGGTGATCGCGCCGACCCTGCCCTACGGCGCCCACCGCCGGCCCATGTCCCGGCCGCCCACGCCGGACCTGGTCAACGAACTGATCGCGGAGTTCCTCGACCGCCTGGACCTGACCGACGTCACCCTGGTCGAAAGCGACTGCGGACGGGCCCAGACGGTGGCGGCCAGGCACCCCGAGCGCCTCGCGCGGCTGGCGCTCGTCGCGTGCGAGGCCTTCGACAACTACCCGCCGGGCCTGCCCGGCAAGATGATCGGCGCCGCCTGCCGGGTGCCCGGCGGCGTGTCCCTGCTGGTCCGCACCCTGGGGTTGAAACCGCTGCGCCGCCTGCCCGTCGGCATCGGCGCGCTCACCAAGCGGCCCGTGCCGGACGCGGTCGTGGACGGCTGGCTGCGCCCGCTGCGTACCGACCCGGCTATCCGGCGCGACTTCAGGCACTACGGTACGCACGTCCGCCGCGGTGAACTGCTCGAGGCCGCCGAGGGGTTGCGCGGGTTCGACCGGCCCGCGCTCGTCGTCTGGGCGACCGAGGACCTGATGATGCCCCGCGCCCACGGCCGCCGCCTGGCCGAACTCCTGCCGCAGGGGCGGCTGGTGGAGGTCGAGGACACCCGGACACTGATCGCCGAGGACCAGCCGGAGCTGCTCGCCTCCCTGCTGCGGGAGTTCATCGCCGAGAAGCGCTGAGCGCCGCCCGGCGGGCGGTCAGACCGCGATCGCCAGGCGCCCCGCGGGCACCCGGTGCGGCGCGACGACACGGCCGTCGGGCCGCAGCTCGCCGGTGTCGTCGAAGACGATCGTGCCGTCGCACAGCAGGTGCCACCCCTGCTCGGGGTGGGCGGCGACGACGTGCACGGTCACGACCCGCGCGGCGGGCGAGCCGGCTGCGGGGCAGGAAGGCCGGTGGGCACACATGGCGCACCTCCACGTCGGGAGGCCGTCCCGTCGTCGGGACCGTCGCATGTACCGACCGTGCGCCCGGCGGGAAGTCATCGCCAAGGCCCGGGCGGCAAGCGTGACAACACCCGGACAACCCGGCGACGGTTCCACGACGGCCGAGGCGGACTCGCCACCGAAGGGGTGACGGTCACCGCCGCCGGCCCCTCCGTCCGGTACCAGTGGAACCCCCATTCCGACCGACCGGGAGGCCCCCATGCCCGTACGCTCCGCGACCCGCACCAGAGTCACAGCCACAGCCGCGGTCAAAGCCGCAGCCGCAGCCGCCGCCGGCGCCGCCCTGCTCCTGCTGTCCGCCCCCGCCGCCTCGGCTGCCCCCCACGACGCCCGCCACATCACGGAGTCGGTGACGGTCGACTCGACCGGCCGCCTCGCCGCGGACGGCACCGTCACCCTCTCCGGCACCTACCGGTGCACCGCCGCAGTCGGCGCCGTCTTCGTCAGCTCCTCCGTGAGCCAGGGCGACTCGTCCGTCGAGTACGGGATCGGCGGCACCTGGGCGGTCTGCGACGGCCTGGAGCACCGCTGGGTCAACACGGGCAAGTCCTCCGCGAACGACCTGAAGCCCGGCGCGGCCCGCGTGGAGGCGACCCTGATGGAACTGCGGCCCATCGGCGGCCTGCCGCTCCCCGCCTTCCACGCGATCCACGCCCAGAACGTGACCCTCACGGAGGCCTGACCCACCTGTAGGGACCCCTGGAGAGCCACGATTGGAGCGCTTGTCCCGGCAGAAGGGCGCGCGGACGGCGTGTCGCCGGGACAGACGCTCCAATTCCGGGCTCGGGGCCAGAGACGGAGGACAGCAAGGTTACGGTCCGGGGGGCGCCGTCGAGGTTCGGGGGACCAGGGTGGGCGTGGCCACCGGGCGCGACACGGCGTCCTGACCCGCGATCACCTCGAAGGGCGAAATGGCGTGCCACGCCCCGCTCTGCACAGGCACCGACATCGTGTCGATCCACATCTTCCCGCACTTCATCCGAGGCATCCACAGGCCGTCGGACGAGGCCGCTCGGATCGACGGCGCCAATTCCCTTCACCGGCTACCGGAAAATCATCACTACATTCCGTTCCTCCGAATGCCCTCGGAGTCCCGCAGCGTTACATCTACAACGGGCACGCCCATGGGGCCACCGAATAGCGGCGTCCGCGGTCGTCCCCGCTCAGGACCGCCCGCGGGGACCGGCGCCGGACCGCGGGGCGTGCGGGGGACGCCGCCGCTGGTGCGGCAGGGACAGCGGATCGGGGGCCGCGGTGCTCCCCGCCTCGTCGCCGGGCTCCGGCGCGGACGGGCGGCGCTGGCGGTGGCGCGGCACCGCTCGCCGGGGTGGACGGGTGAGCGTGATCTGGCGGACGATCTGCTGGAAGCAGACCAGCGACGCCAGCCCCGGCAGGGCCGCGGCCGCACCGTCGCTGAGTGTTCTGGGCGCCTGGGCGATGCACAGCAGCATCGCGATGGCGGAGAACAGCAGGACCACGGCCCAGGAGTGGACCGCGCGGCGCTGGTGCAGCGCGGACCGCAGGACGGCCAGCGACGCCACCAGCCAGGGCCCGTACACCAGCAGCGGCCACCAGGACACCACGCTGTCGCGGGTGCGGGTCGCGGCTGCCAGGCGCAGCGGTTCGTAGGCCACCATGCCCCCGAACAGGCTCACGGAGGCCGCGATGACCGCGGCGAGCGCCGCGATGAACAGGCTGGCGGCGCGCAGCCGGCTCACCTTCGGTTTGCGGACCCTGCGGTGACTGGCGGGGGATTCCCTCAACGGCGGCAGTTCCGCTGTGATTTCCTGCAGATTGCTCAGCGGCGTACCCGGCACGGGGGCGATCGCCGACGTGTCCGTCGCCCCGGGAACGACGCCGGTCTGCTGTTCCATCGCGTCCTGGAGGAGGAACGCGAGCTCTTCGGCCGGGTCCCAGCCGGGTTCCGGCGGGACCAGGGTCTCCTGGAGGTGCTGCTGAAAGGCGTCCTCGGGCGCCCGGTGGCGGCCGGTGCCGCCCGCGGAAGGGAACGAGCCTTCGCCGTAGGGCAGATGCTGGTGGGTCTGTTCCTCGTACACGACGCCCGGGTCACTCCGCCCGGTTGCACGTCAGAGACCCCTGAGAGCGCCCCCACCGTGCGGCGAGGCCGGTCTCCAGTTCGGTCATGACCTCCAGGAAGCGCTGGAGCACCGGCTCGGTCACCCGGAGTGGGACGGGGAGCCCGCCTCTGGTCAGAGTTCCGTCACTCGGTGACGGACAGTGATTCCTGCCGGGCCTGTAGATGTACGGCCCAAGCGTCACCAATTCCCCGTATTCCTCGGTCATATCCGAAGTAACGTCTGCCTACTCCGTCGGATGCGCGGCAGTCGAGTGAACGATTTATGCGATTCTTACCCCGTCCCGAATTCACACCGGATGGCGGAGGAACTGTACGAAAAACGTCAAATGATGCCGGGTCGGCCGGGGGATGCGCCATCGGGTCCGACCGGTGGTGCGGACCGGCGCGGTGGCCGGTGAGGAAGAGGACGCAGGTCAGGGCCGCGACCAGGACGCCGCCACTGTCGAGCGCCCGCCCGAGAATCAGCGGCGAGAACACCTGCGCCGCCGGACCGGCCTCGCGCAGCGCCTCGCCGAATCCCGGACGTGGATCTGTTCGCCCGCCCAATCGGGAGGCGCGCGGACAGTGAGCGGTCACTGAGCGGGCGGGAGCCGTGGCGGTGGAGCGGCCGGCGCTCAGCAGCCGCGTACACCGACGCCGTCCCCGCCGGCACGTAGTGCCCGAGCACGCGGCGACGGTATGCCGAGATGGTGAGAGCGCTGCCCTGAGAGCGCCCTCAGGGAAGCGCTCCCGGGCATGGCGGGAGCGTGCCCGCGCCGCGTTCGTCCCGTCGAGACTTGAAGAGATGACGAGGGCAAAACAGCGAGATACCCCTCATTCGGCTGTACAACTGCCCTGCCCTGCGCGATGTATTGACATCCGATTTCAGAAGTCATACTTTTCCGCCACCTGAGAGCGCTCTCAGCCGGGCTCCCCCACTCTCCCCGCAACGGTTCCGCCGCCACTCCCAGGTCACTCCACCCCCGGTTGTCGCGGCCGCCGCTGACGAGCCCGTCCCTCTCGACGACACGAGGTGCACCCCATGCCAACTCCCCGATCACGGCCGGCCGCCGCGGTGGTCCTGGCCGCCGCGCTGGCGGCCGTGGGCCTCGGCCCGGCCGCGTCCCCGGCGGCGGCCGCCACCGTCCCCGTAGGAGCCGGGAGTTACTCCGACACCCGGCCGGCGGGCACGACCGGCCCCACGACCAACACCGGTGCGCCGGTCACCCCGAAGGTCACGCAGGCCGCCAAGGGCAGACCCGTACCCACCAACGACTGGTGGTCCTCCCTCGCCTTCCAGCGTTACGGCGACAACCCGTACTCCACGCCCATGTACGGCCACCCGCTCACGTACCAGGCCGTCTCCGGCGGTCTGGAGGTCGGCTACCCGACCAGCCCCGCCGTCGTGGGCGAGGGCCGCCAGTACGAGTACGCGCACAAGCGCGACCTCACCCTCGGCCTGAGCGGGCTCAACTCGCCCGACACCAAGGCCGACGCCTGGTCGGACTGGACGGTCACCCCGTACTGGTCCGACGGCTCCCGCACCCTGCGGACCACCATCGGCCACGGCATGCCCTTCGTCTACGCCCAGGGCTCCGGCGGCAACGCCCAGATCACCACCGCGGCCACGCCGGCCGTCTTCTCCGACCAGGGCAACGTCGTCGGCATCACGGTCGGCGGACACCACTACGCCCTGTTCGCGCCGACCGGCAGCGACTGGAACATCTCCGGCACCACGATCAACGCCGGCCTCGGCGGCAAGGACTACTTCTCCCTCGCCGTACTGCCCTCCACCGACGCGCTCGCGACCTTCCGCAAGTACGCGTTCAGCTTCGTCACCGGATCGCAGGTCGACTGGAGCGCGTCCGGCGGCACGGTCGGCGCCACGTACAAGCTCACCACCGAGGCCAAGGAGGGCACCGAACGCGGCACCCTCCAGGCCCTCTACCGGCACCAGTGGCTGCACACCACCGACGCCCTCACGCCGTACACCTACGTCTCTCCCCGCGGCACCATGAAGGTCCGGGAGGGCACCTCCTTCACCACCCGTCAGAAGGCCGCACCGGTGCTGCCCGCGCTGCCGAAGACCGGCGCGGTCGACACGTCCCGGCTGCGCGGCTACCTGTCCGAGGTCGCCGACTCCTCCGACCCGTTCTCCGGGGCCTCGGACACCTACTGGACCGGCAAGGCGCTGGGCAAGCTCGCCCAGTTGGTGCCACTGGCCGACCAGATCGGTGAGACCGCGGTCCGCGACAAGCTCGTCGGCCTGCTCAAGGGCCGGCTGCAGGAGTGGTTCACCGCGGGCGGGGCGAGCGAGTTCTCGTACGACAAGGACTGGAAGACCCTCATCGGCTACCCCGCCTCCTACGGCAGCGACGCCGAGCTCAACGACCACCACTTCCACTACGGCTACTACGTGTACGCCGCCGCGATCGTCGCCCAGTACGACGCCTCCTGGGCCGCGGACTCCGCCTGGGGCGGCATGGTCAAGGCCCTGATCCGCGACACCGCCAACCCGAGCCGCACCGACGGCGCCTTCCCCTTCCTGCGGGGCTTCGACGTCTACGCCGGGCACAGTTGGGCCTCCGGCCACCAGGGCTTCGCCGCCGGCAACAACCAGGAGTCCTCCTCGGAGTCCACGAACCTCAGTGCGGCGCTGGTGCTCTGGGGCTCGGCCACCGGCAACACCGAGCTGCGCGACCTCGGCAGCTACCTGCTCGCCACCGAGGGCGAGGCGATCGCCCAGTACTGGTTCGACGCCGACCAGCAGGTCTTCCCCGGCTCGTTCACCCACGACACGGTCGGCATGGTGTGGGGCAGCGGCGGGGCGTACGCCACCTGGTGGACCGCCAATCCGGAGGAGATCCACGGCATCAACGTCCTGCCCGTGACCGCGGGCGGTTCCCCGCACCTGGCCGGACACAAGGACGCGATCCGGCGCAACATCGCGGAGATGGAGCGCGAGAACGGCGGGCCCGCCGTGGAATGGCGCGACATCCTCTGGGAGTTCCAGTCGCTGGCCGACCCGGCCTCCGCCAAGGCGAAGTGGGACGCGGGACACGCCGGATACACCCCGGAGCAGGGCGAGTCCAAGGCGCACACGTACCACTGGATCACCACCCTGGACGCGCTCGGTGCCCCCGACCCCTCGGTGACCGGCGACCTGCCCACCTCCGCGGTGTTCAGCAAGAACGGCACCCGCACCTACGCCGCCCACAACCACGGTTCCACGGCCCGCACGGTCACCTTCTCCGACGGCAAGAAGCTCACCGTGCCCGCGCGTTCCACCGCGACCGGGACCGGCACCGACAACGGCGGCGAGGACCCCGGCCCCTCCACCGGGAACACCTTCCGGCTCCGCTCCGGCGGCGCCCTCACCACGGCCACCGGCGGCACGGCCGTCAGCGACACCATCCCCTCGGCCGAGGGCCGCAACCACGACGGCACCCCGAACAAGCCGCTCGTCTACGAAGCCGAGGGTGTCAACGCCACCCTCAAGGCGGGCGCGTCCACCACGTTCCGTCTCCCGGTGGACGCCGGCACCGCGGTCGGCCTCGGCCAGCAGGCCCGCATCAGCTACGACCTCACCGGCGACGGCACCTTCGACCGGACCGAGACCTACCAGTACTTCGCCACCGACCCGGTCACGGGCTGGGAGGAGTACAACCAGACCCGTGGCCTGAAGGCCGCGACAGGCACCCTCGGAAACCTGAGCGGGGGAACGGTGCGGCTGGAGGTCTGGAGCGCCATCGGCAACGGGAGCGCGCTGCTGCGCACCGGCGGCGACACGTCCGTCGTGGTCATTCCCTACGAGTGACGCGGGCGGCGGCCTCCGGCGGATGACGGCGGCGGGCGTGGGGCTCCGGCCCCGTGCCCGCCGCCCCGTTCCTCGTGCGCCGCGGAGGTGCGGCCGGCCGGGCGGGAGGCCTCTCAGCGGTGGGCGCCGGTCAGTACTGAGCGCCGGCCAGCGGCGGGCGCCCGGCAGTACTGAGCGCCGGTCAGCGGTGGGCCCGGTCAGGCCGAGGCCCGGTGGACCAGTGTCGTCCGGGTGATCACGGAAGCGGGCACCTCATCGCCGGGCGCGTCGAGCAGACGCATCAGCAGCTTGACCATGATCCGGCCCATGCCCTCGATGTCCTGGCGGACCGTGGTGAGCGCCGGCTCCGCGGCCCCGACCACGGAGGACATGTCGTCGAAGCCGACCACCGCGACGTCCTCGGGCACCCGCGCCCCGCGCTCGCGCAGCGTGCGCAGCGCGCCCAGGGCCATCGTGTCGTTGGACGCGAAGACCGCGTCGATCCCGGGGCACCGGTCCAGAAGCTCGCCCATCGCGCGGGCTCCGCCCTCCTCGGTGAAGTCGCCCTCGCACAGCAGCCGTGGATCGGCGTCGACCAGGACATCGCGGTAGCCGTGGATCCGGTCCATCGCCGAGGTCTGGTCGCGCGGGCCCGAGATGTGCGCGATGCGGCTGCGGCCCAGGCGCACCAGATGGCGTACAGCGTCCCGGGCGCCGCCGCGGTTGTCGCAGTCCACGAGGGGAATGCCCAGGTGCTCGCTCCCGGCCGGACGCCCCCCGAGCACCGCCGGCACCCCGGTCCGGGCGATCAGGGACGGCAGCCGGTCGTCGTGGAGGGAGAACGCGAGCGCGCCGTCGACGTGCCCGCCCCCCAGATACCGTGCGATCCGCTCGTGGTCGCCGGAGCCCTCCGCCCACAGCAGCACCAGTTGCATGTCGTGCGCGGTCAGCTCCCGGCTGATCCCCCGTACCTGCTGCTCGAAGAACGGATCGGCGAACACCCGGAACTCGGGCTCCGCGATGATCACCGCCACCGCACCGTTACGCCGGGTGACCAGGGTGCGGGCCGCGTGATTGGGCACGTAGTCCAGTTCCTCGACCGCCCGGCGCACCTTGTCGGCCAGCGCGGGCCGCACTCCCGCGCCCCCGTTGACGACCCGCGAGGCCGTCGCACGGGAGACACCGGCGCGCGCCGCGACGGCTTCCAGCGTGGGACGAGCCCTCACGGTCTGCTCCGGCACGGCGGGCGCTCCTTCTGTGCGCGTCTTCGATGGATGACGACTGTTCTGCCGCGAATCCGTGTGCCCCACGATAGACGCAGGCGACGGCGTCTGAGAGCGCTTCCACGACGGCCCTCGTGCGGACGCGGGGCGCCCGGCGGGCGGCCGGCGACCGGCCACGCGCCGCTGGATGAGGATCCGGTCCATCCGCACGGCCCAGGTGTGAATGACCCGGGAGACATGCTCGACGAGCCGGTACGGGACGTCGAGCATGGAAGGGCCGGAACCAACAAGGCCCCGTTCACAGGCGATTCACCCCCGCGGGCCAGGATGAAAGAGGTTCATCGAGTGTCCCGGACCACGGGGGAACCTCACTGACCGGCGGCATCTCAACGAGTCACACGACGCACACCGGTTCCCGTACGACGCGCACCCGAGAACCGCGAAGCACCAGGGGTGCCTGAGGGGCGGTTCCTCACGGGCCGCAGCGGCTCCCCGTACGCGCGAGCCGGAAGTCCGACGGCGCGACCCCGTACGCCTTGCGAAAGGCGCGGCTGAAGTCAGCCGCGTGACGAAAACCCCACCGGGCGGCGATAGCGCTGATGGGGTATGTGGCCAGGTGCGGAGCGGTGAGGTCGCAGCATGCGCGTTCCAGTCGTTGCTGCCGTATCGAGGCGGCCACCGTGATGCCGCGCTGCTGGAAGAGGCGTTGCAGGTGACGGCGCGAGATGTGGTGTTCGGCGGCGACCTGGGCGGGAGTCAACTCGGGGTCCCCCAGACGCTGCTGGATGAACTCCTGGACACGCACGAACAGGCCGTCGTTGGTCCCCTCCGCCGTGGCGTCCTCGCTCGTCTGCGAACCGAGCATCCCGGTGAGGAGTTCCAGCAGAACCCCGGAGAGCCGGTGCCCCTGCGCGGCGGAGAAGCCGGCGGGATGGCGTAAGAGGTCGACGAGCAGGCGCGACAGGGTCAGGCCGAACACGTTGTGCTGCCGCAGGGGTGTATCCACCAGGGAGTCCATCAGGTCGGTCGGCAGCGGGACCAGTTCCTTGGGGATCTGGAGCCGCAGGGCCACCAGGGCCGAGGGCACCACATCGGGATGCTGGTGGGCGCGAGGGACGTCGGCGTGGAACACGGGACGACGGGAGGTGTCGGCCAGGAACATGTCGCCGGGTGTGAAGACCCTGGAACGGGTCGAGTCCCCCAACGTCACTTCGCCTTGCAGGGGGAGCACGAGGTGGTACTGGTCCGGGTCGCCCGCGGCCCCGCGGGGCGGCGTGCCCATCGCTGCCGCCGGCGGCTGGGCTAATCGGAAGAGTCTGAGGGCGCCGAGGTCGAGCCTGTCGGACAGCGTATGGAGGTGCTCGGGTGAGTCGATGGCCAGGTGGGACGGCCAGGGCATCGAGTTGATCTCGTCGTCCCACCGGTCGAACCGCTCGGATGTGGGGAGCTGATCGATACTCAATCGCTCGGCTTGCATGTGTTTTACACCTTCCCCCGAAATGATGGCGTAGACCAGATGACTGTACATGGCGCTTACCGTCAAGAAGAAGTCCCGCTCTGCTAAGGACTACGCCCCGACGCCTTGGCAGACTCGCTGACGTCGCCGATGGAGGCAATCCGGAATCTGCTGCTACGGAACGGGGGGGTTGATCCAATGGATCTCCGTTATCCGGCTTACTGTGTAGCCAACCCAAGATTTTACGAGACCCCGGAGAGAGTGTCTCTGGATGAGGGTTGGCTGGACTATGGAAGCCATATCGAAGCGCCGTCCGGATGGCGTCGCTCGATCGACGAGCAGTGGACCCGAATCCAGCCTCCGGTTGGGACACCGAAACTTCCCGTGCAGGGCTGGAAGATACATGTCTCCAGCACTCCGGAAAATGCCGTCGAAACCTTGAAGAAGGTAGCCGAATACTGCTTCCGCTACACGCTCCACTTCAAGTTCCTCCCGCACTCCCTGGTCATGCAGGCGAGAAGTGCGAAGTATGCGCCCCGCGAGGCCAGCGGAAAGTTCATCACGGTCTACACCAGGAGCCCCGCGGAGCTGCGCAGAACGCTGGAAGACCTTGATCGGGAGATCGGCGGCTGGCCGGGGCCGTACATTCTCAGCGACCTGCGCTGGAACGAGGGGCCGCTGTACATCCGGTACGGAGCCTTCATGCTCCGGTTCGCCCACGTGGACGACGGTACCCAAGTCGCCGCGATCGAACGGCCCGACGGGGTGCTGGTGGCCGACCACCGCGAGCCGCGCTTCGTGCTCCCCGAATGGGTCGAGGTTCCGGACTTCCTCGCGGAATCGGTCCATCCGCGAATGTCCGGTGAGCAGCCCTCGGAATTTCCGTACGATGTACTCGGAGTTCTTCATTTCTCCAACGGTGGCGGTGTCTACCGGGCCCGTCGGCTTCGGGACGGAACAGAGGTCGTCCTCAAGGAAGGCAGGCCCTACGCGGGGCTGGACCGCACGGGCGAGGACGCGACTGCGCGGCTGCGGAGGGAGTACGCGGTCCTGTCCGAACTGCAGGGACTTCCCGGCATCCCGCAGGTCTTCGATTACCACACGCTGGGCGGGCATGAGTTCTTGGCCATGGAACACGTCTACGGCCAGTCCTTGCAGAGCTGGGTCGCACAGAACTACCTCTTCCTCTCGGGAGCCGGCGATGGGAATGAGACTCGGGAATACCGGGACTCGGTGGACGTCATCATGGATCAGTTGGAGCAGGCGGTACGGAACGTCCACGAGAGGGGGTATGTGTTCAACGACCTGCACCCGGGTAACGTCATGATCGACGAAGATCTGAACATCTCGTTGATCGATTTCGAAGCCATGCGACGGGAAAGTGATGACGGGCCGCGACCACTCGGCGTTCCCGGATTCGCCGCACCCGACTCCTTACGTGGATTCCAGGCCGATCGCTACTCGTTCAACGCCATCCGCCTGTGCCTGTACTTTCCGCTGATCTCGCTCCTCGCGCTCTGCCCGGCCAAGGCGGCTACGTTCATCGACACGGCCCGGGACCGTCTGGAGCTGGACGAGGACGTGGTGACGGAGCTGCGCCGTTCCCTGGCGGCTCCCGGCCCGGCCCAGTCAGGCTTGCGACCCGCCGACCCGGAGCTGGCCTTCACCACGGCGGCCGGCCCCTGGCACCTCCAGGAGACCGCGCTCCAGGCGTCGATCCGCCGTACGGCCACACCGGACCGGCAAGACCGGCTCTTCCCGGGAGACATCAATCAGTTCTTCCACGGCGGCGGAGGAATCGCCTTCGGTGCCGCCGGGGTGATCGACGCCCTGCACACCGCGGGAGTCACCGGACTCGACCCCTACGTCGACTGGCTGGAGCACGACACCCTCACCAGCCGCGTCCCCCGGCTGGGGCTGTACGACGGAGCGGCCGGTATCTGCCGGGTCCTGCACCGGATGGGCCGCGCGGACACCGCGTTCGCGATCTACGACAAGGTCGCGGAGGAGAGCGCGGGGCTGTTCGGCACGAAGTTGTTCGACGGCCTGTCCGGAATCGGGCTGACGAGCCTGGACTTCTATCGTCGCTCGGCGGAGCCCCGCTTCCTCGACCACGCCGTCCGTGCCGCGGCCGTCGTCGAGGGGGCCGTCGACTCCGGCCGGTTCGCCGTGGGTGCGGGCTCCCTCTCCGCCGACTCACTGCTCAGGGACCGAAACGGAAACGCCGTCGAGAACTTCTGGGGCGGACTGCTGTACGGCTGGTCGGGACTGGCTCTCTTCATGATCCGGGTGTACGAGGTGACCGGCGAGGAACGCTGGCGGCGAGCGGCCGCTACCGCCCTGCACCGGGACCTGGACGAATGCGAGGCCATGCCGGACGGCACCCTCCAGGTGAAGAACGGTGCCCGGGTGCTGCCCTACCTCGCGACGGGCAGCGCGGGTGTGGCGATGGTGGGTGACCTGATCCTCCGTCATGTGAGCGACGAGCGTATCGAGGGCGCCCTGCCGGAGCTGAGCCTCGCCTGTGTCACCGAGTTCAGCATCGGAGCGGGACTGCTCAACGGGAGAACCGGGCTGATCGGCGCGCTGCACCAGGTGAAGCACCGCCTCGACTGGCCGGATGTGGACAAGCAGGTCGACGAGGGCGTGGCATCCCTCAACCTCCACGCGCTGTGCGACGAGTTCGGCCTCATCTTCCCCGGTGACCAGAACCTCCGCGCCTCCACAGACCTGGGTACGGGATCAGCCGGCGTGCTCCAGCTCATCAACGTACTCGCGGGGAGGACCAGCGAACTGCTGCCGTTCCTCGGCCCCGAACCGTGGACGCCTCCCCACCATGAGCCCTCGGCCACCGCGGCCGGTGCCGGTAGCACCACATCCGAGCACCGCTGACCGCACCTCGCGGCCGGTGCCGCACACGGCCGAGACCACCGCAGTCCTATCGGGGAAGGAGGTGAACACCATGGCGAACTTCGTACTGGGGCTCCAGGGAATGGAGTCCGAGGCGAACAACCAGGACGTCCTCGCGAGCAGCTGGACGTCGGTCTGCTGCAAGTGCAGCTGGGTCAGCACGAGCTGCTGACCGGACTCGGTCGCGCCGGGGGCGGGCTCACTCGCTGCAAGCCCCCGGCGTGGTCGGCCGGGCCATCGGTGGAACGTACGAGAGAGCAGGTGGGACGCCATGCCCTTCCCCTCGGAAGGACGACGATGAAGCAGGCCGGCCGGGTGCGGACTCGTGACCTCGTGCGCTACATGCGTGGGCACGCGCTCGCCATGGCCCTCGCGGCGGTACTCTCCCTCGTCGCCGCCGGCGGGACGCTCCTCCAGCCTGTGCTGGTGCGGTCGGTCATCGACGCCATCTCGGCGTCGCGGTCGACCGCGGCATCCACTGTCGCGCTCGTCGCGTTGCTGGTGGGCGCGGCCGTGATCAACGGGTTCCGGGACTACATGCTGCGGCGCGTCGGTGAGGGCGTCGTACTGCGGATACGACAGCGGCTCGCGGGGCATGTGCTGAGACTGCCCGTCGCCGAGTACGACAGCCGCCGTACCGGGGATCTGCTCTCCCGCATCGGATCGGACAGCTCGATGCTGCGGTCCGTCGTCACCTCGGGGCTGTTCGAGATCTTCACCGGGACGCTGATGATCATCGGCGCGGCGGTCGCCGCGTTCCTGGTCGACCCCCTGCTGTTCGCGGTCACCGCCGGGGGCCTCCTCGCCGGTCTCGCGGGAGCGGCGGTGATCGCGCACCGTACCCGCCCGGCCTCCGAACAGGCCCAGATGCTGCTCGGAGAGATGACGTCCGGACTGGAGCGTGCGATCCGCGGCGTACGGACGATCCGGGCCGCGCGGGGGGAGCAGCGGGAGACCGAGGCGATCGCACACAGTGCCCGCCGTGCTTACGGGATGGGACTGCGGCTCGCCCGACTGCAGGCGTTCACGGTGCCCGTGGCGCACATCGCCACGCAGGGCGTGTTCCTGCTGGTACTGGGTGTGGGAGGGGCCAGGGTCGCCGCCGGCGGGCTTTCGGTCGGTGACCTCGTGGCGTTCGTGCTGTTCCTGTTCTTCCTGATCATGCCGGTGGGCCAGCTCATCGGCGCCTACTCCCAGTTGCAGACCGGCCTCGGTGCGCTGCAGCGGATAGAGGACGTGCTGCGCGTGCCGACCGAGACGGAAGGGGACGTCGTACGCGTCGGGCCGCCGCGAGAGAGCCGGGGGGCTACCCCGGTCTTCGGCGCCGGAGCCGTCCCCGCGCTCGTCTTCGACCGTGTGACGTTCGGTTACGGAGAGGGGGAGACGGTCGTGGAGGACATCAGCTTCACCGTCTCCCAGGGCACCCGCACGGCACTGGTCGGCCCGTCGGGCGCCGGCAAGTCGACTCTGCTGGCGTTGGCCGAGCGCTTCTACGAGGTACGGTCCGGCGCGATACGGCTGAGCGGGGCCGACATCCGCGAGGTTTCACGGGACGAACTGCGCAGCCGGCTCGGCTATGTGGAGCAGGAGGCACCGATCCTCGCCGGAACGCTCCGGGAGAACCTGTCACTGTCCGCGCCGGGCCTGTCCGACGACGAACTCACAGACGTCCTGCGCCGCGTCAACCTTGACGAGATCGTGAAGCGGTCTCCGCTCGGACTGGACGCGCAGGTGGGCGAAGGCGGCGTCCTGCTGTCCGGCGGTGAACGCCAGCGCCTGGCCATTGCCCGTACGCTCCTCGCCGCGCCTCCCATCCTGCTGCTGGACGAGCCGACCAGCAATCTCGACGCCAGGAACGAGCAGGCGTTCCGCGCGGCGATAGACGCCGTCCCCACCGACCACACGCTGCTGATCGTCGCTCATCGACTGGCCACCGTGGTCGACGCCGACCAGATCGTCGTCGTCGACCAGGGAAGGGTGGTGGGCACGGGTACCCACCACGAGCTCATCGAGTCCAGCACGCTCTACCGCGACCTGGCCTCCCACCAACTGCTGGTGGCCTGAAGGGGGGACCGATGAACGAGAACCACCGCGCCCACGGCGCCGACGAAAGCGGCCCGGCCCCGTACCGGGCGGATAATCCGAGCATCGCGGTCATCGGCTGCGGACCACGCGGGACGTCCGTGCTCGAACGCATCGCCGCGAACACACATCTCCTCGCCCCTGAGGAGCGTTTCGACATCCACGTCATCGACCCGTATCCAGTCGGTGCCGGACGGGTGTGGCGCCAGGGCCAGTCACCGCTGCTCTGGTCGAACACCCGGGCCGACGAGTGCACGCTCTTCACCGACGACACGGTCACCTGCCAAGGCCCCGCCGTCGAAGGCCCCACGCTGGAACAGTGGGCGCGGGATCTCGCCGCGGGACGCCTCCACCTTCCGCCGGGCTACCAGCCCGCCCCGGGGACGCGGGAGGAAGCCGCGCGGGTCCACGCCGGCTGGTTCGCCACGCGGAAGCTCACGGGTGACTACCTCGCCTGGTTCTTCTGGCGGAGCGTCGCTGCGGTGGCGCCCCGCGCCCACGTCCGGACGCACCAGGCGTCCGTGCTGTCCCTGGGCGATCTGCCCGACGGCCGCCAGCGCGTCCGACTCGACGACGGCGAGACCGTGGACGTGGACCTGGTGATCCTGGCGCAGGGCCACTTCCAGGTGAAACCGCAAGGTCCGGAACCCCGGCTCGCCCAGCACGCGGCAGCCCACCACCTCAGCTACCAGCCGACCGCGTACACGTCCGACATCTCACTGGACGCGTTCCCCGCGGGCGAGCCCGTACTGATGCGCGGATTCGGGCTGACCTTCATCGACATCATGGTGCTCCTCACCGAGGGACGCGGCGGGCGCTTCCGCCGCGAGCCGTCCGGCGAGTTGCGCTACGTACCGTCGGGCCGTGAACCCACGCTGTACGTGGGTTCCCGCCGAGGTGTGCCGTACCGCTCGAAGTTCGCATACGTCCTGTCGGGGCCCCCACCGCGGGTACCCCGCTACTTCTCCCCAGCCGACTTCGCCGACCACTCCCTGGACTTCGCCTCCGACCTGTGGCCCGCCCTCGCACGGGAGCTGACCGTGGCCGGCTACCGGGAGCTGGCGCACTCCCATCCCCAGCGCCTCGGAGTCGACGCCGGAGAGTTCCTCGACCGGTTGGACGCCGCTCAGTGGCGGAGCCCCGAGTTCAAGGACCTGATCGAGCAGGCCGTGCCCGACAGCCGTGACCACATCGACGTCGACGGGTTGGACAGACCGCTGGCGAACCGCCGCTTCCCCGACGCCGCTGCCCTGCGCGCGTGGATGCTGCACTACCTCGCCGACGACCTCGAGAGAGGGCGGAATCCGCGGTACAGCGCCCACCTGGCCGTCTATCACGCCATCTTCTCGATCTCGCAGGCGCTGTGGGCCGTGGTCCAGCGGGGAGAGGTCGAGCCCGGCAACGGAAGCCACAGCATGACGGCCTTCTTCGACTTCTGCCGGTTCCGTACCAGCGGCCCGCCGGGACCACGCCTCGAACAGCTCCTGGCTCTCGCCCGCGCGGGCGTCGTCGACTTCGTCGGCGCGAACATGAAGGTGACCTGCAGAGGCGGCGTGTTCGAAGCGCGCACCAGCAGCTTGGACCGGGTCGTACAGGCCCGGGCGCTGATCGAGGCCCGTTTGCCGGGACGCGCCCTCACGCGCGTGGCCGATCCCCTGCTCCTCCACCTCGTCGGTGAGCGTGAGATCAGGGAGCAGGTGCAGACCGACCCGACCACCGGCCGACGGCAGCCCACGGGCCTCATCGACACACGCGGAGCCCGCCCTCTGGGTCCCGACGGCTCTCCGCACCCCAGACGCTTCGTCACCAGCCCGGGCGACTTCCCCCGGCCGCGCACCAACGACCCGTTCCTGCACCAGAGCGACGCGGTGGCCAGGGAGGCGCTCCGGGCACTCGTCGAGGCGCGAAGCGGATCCCGCCGTCGGGCTTCGCCGCCCTCTCCGACCTCACATGTGTACTGAGGTTCCCCGTCGTGGGAGCGGACTCGTGCGGGGTGTCCCGACATGTCGGGGTGGTTCGCCCGAAGGGGAGGGCTGGACGGTCGGCCATGACACTCGCTGGACGCTCCGGGCGCCCGCACGTGGGCCAGTGGGCGTGAGCACGTCCGATACTCGCCTCACTGACCGGCGTTGCGGTCTCGCACGAAGCCGTTGGTGGGGTGGGGCCCGCCATGCGGCCCGAAGTTCGACGCGCTGCGGCGGTTGGTCCCGTTCAGGCCCGGCGGTCGCCGTTGAGCGCTCAAAAGAACGCGTATTGCGGTGAATATCTCCTGCCCGGCGGGCACCCCGCCCGGTGGCCCGTGCGCCGGTCTCGCCGCGGATCCGGGTTGCTGGTGGGGCAGGCGGGCAGGCGTGCAGTGATGCGGCGGTCAGCAGGTGGCCAGGGAAATGGCGATGTAGGGCGCGGCGAAGGCTGCCACGGTCAACGCGTGGAACACCCGTGCGACGGGTGAACGCCGGTGCGGCTCCCAGGTCCCGCCGATTGGGCCGCCCCAAGCCGAGTAGCGCCGCCGATCCTGGGGAACGATCAGGGCTTCCGAACGGGCATCTCCGCTCGCCTACCCGCAAGGATCGCCAATGCTTCCTGAGGTCCGCCCCCACGTGTCCGCCCCGCTCGCAAACCAGTTGGAACACCAACTGGGCCTCGCTTCCGACCCCGAAGCCCGGCATCTCGATGTGGAGCGTGTCGCCGGTATCGCGGTCGTCGCGGCTGCCCACTCCGGCGGCTACGCGTCCATCGGCCATCTCCTCGGGCTGCTGGCCGCGCTCCCTGCCCCCACCGAGGCGGGCGAACGCTTCTGGTCGGACCTGTGGAGGTCCTCGGGCACCGCCTACCTGCTACCCGCCAACCTCAAGGCCGAGGTGCTGCAAGCCCTGGCAGGCGAAGGAACCTCCCTGGCCCGACAAATCCTCTCGGCTGTCGAGGAGATGACCCCGCCCCAACGCGTCGCGGCTGGGGAGGTGATCGGTCAAGCCCTCGCCGAGTCCGACCATCTTCCCGACCTCAAGACACAGGTCATCGGAGAACTGTGGCTCCGAGATCTCGAACTCACCGCCTGGCGCGTCCTGCACGCCGACCGCAGATCGGACGATCCTGCTGGGCGGAAAGCCTTCCTCGAAGCCTGGACGAGCGTCTGAACGTCTGCCCCTCCAAACGGCACGACAGCCGCACCGGGCGTGCGGCGCCCCAGCCGCCACGCGGCCCGCAGCCCCGGCCTCGTATCCCTACTCAGCCGGCCCGATGCTCCTGTCCCTTCCGAGCCACATCCTGGTCGCCGACGACCAGCACGCCGGCGACCAGGACCGCGGCGTCGTCGCTTCCGGTCTCGGCGACGGTTGACGCTCTCAGCCGACGCCGGCATCCAGGAGCTCTCGGCCGAGGTAGCGCCCTCCCCAGATGCACCTCGGGTCGCGCAGCCATGGCCGCGCGACCCCGACCCTGTCTGTGACAGGCCCTCTCCCCACCCGCGAGAAGGGCTCACCGCCGACTGACAACACCGCCCGCATAGCCACGGCAGCTACGGACGCGGCCATGTCTCAAGCCATCCAGCCGATGTACGCCTCCCGCAGCATGCGCAAGGCGGAGGTGGTCGCCTGGTTCCAGCAGCACAGCAGCACAGCAGCACAGCAGCACAGCAGCACAGCAGCACAGCAGCACAGCAGCACGCCCACGCCGAAGACGTGGGCGGAGGGGACCTTCCGAACCATGACGGCTGACACGGGCGCTGCACGCCCGTGCACCCTGTCGTCTGAGGCAATGACCAGGCAGCACTGCCTCAGGCTGCGGGTTGTTTGGACACTTCGGCGGCGCGGCGGTGTCCGCCTGCGGAGCGCAGCGGGGTGATGAGGCGGGCTTCGCCGACGGCGCGCAGGAAGCCCGGGGTGGTGCCGAGCATCTCGGCGTCCCGGCCCATGGTGTAGGCGGGGTAGTCGTCGTCGAGACGGCCGAACGAGTCGTCTGCTGTCATCGCACCTCTGGGTGGAACGCGTGGAGGGGCCCTGGTGCCATACGGCACCAGGGCCCCGAAGGAACTGCTACACCATCTGCCGACCCCAGTAATGCGCCGGCCTTCTGTTTCCGCGTGCCCGGCCTGAAGGCTGCCGGGGTTGCGGGGATCGCGGATGCGTGACCGGAGACCACCTCACTATCGATGTCCTGCGGTACCCGGACCCATTACTCGTCCGGGCGATCCTGGTGGCGCGGGCTCCTCCGTTCTTCCCTCTGATCAATCACTTGCCGAACCGGTACTGCGGTACTGCTGGTGGCCTGGAAGAAGCGCCACTCTTCGGCAGCCAGCCCCGTCGCCCGTCCTGCATCTGCTCTGGCTCAGAACCCCACTGCCGAACTTCCCGGTACGCGCGCCCGCAGTAAGACGCCTTTACCGGGGAACCACTGGAATACCCACTGCGGGTACTGCGGTACTGCTCATGGCGGCCCCTGATCACTGCGGGCCACCCGGTCCGGCCGTCAGTCCCGTCGCCGTCCTGCAACAACCCTGGCTTCGGAACTCCACCGCCGAACCGTCCTGCGCACTGCAACTGCGTACTGCTGCCCGGCAGTTCATTTCTGCCGGGCCCTTCTTGATCTCGCCTACGAAAGAAACCATAACTGGCCCGCCACTCAATGTCTACTCCAGCCAACACAGACTTTCGTGAGTCTGGCCGCGAGGCAGTCGCCCACGAAGGGAACAGCGAGGACATTGACGATTCACTGGAGGCGGGCGCGCCGGCGGCCGGCAGGCGGCCGGAGGACCGACGGTTATCCCCGTCGCGTACGGTTCCCCGCCGCACCCCCCCCGAGTCGCCCGCCACGCTCTCGTACCACGACCTGTGGTGGGTCCTGAACGACCCCTACGACTCGTACATGGCCAGCGGCATCCACGGCCAGCGGTTGTTCGTCTCACCCGGCCTCGATCTCGTCGCCGTCCACTTCGGCTCCCAGGTGATCTCGCCGGACGTGCCGGTCGCCCCGCTCGTCCAGGCGTTCCTGCGGATCGGCGTCCGTCTCGGTGCGACCCGGTGAGCTTTCTGTGAATCGGGCCGCCGCGGCGGCGACCCTGCCCGGGATCCGCCACTCCGGTCCCGCCGTGGCAGCGGATCTCTCAGGCAACTCCCAGGAACTCTCCGAGTCCTTTCAGGCCGGGGTGACAGCGTCGGTGGCTGTTCCGATGAGCCTCGACCTGACTGGGAGCCCTTGCTGTGGCCACGTTCCTTTCCAGGCTGGGCCGGTTCGCCTTCCGCAGGCGCCGGCTCGTCGCGTTGCTGTGGGCGGTGCTGCTCGTGGGGACGGGCGTGCTGGCGGGGAGAGCACCCGCCCCGCCGCCCAACGACTTCTCGATGCCCGGCACGGAGGCACAGCAGGCGTACGACCTGCTGGAGCGGAGCTTCCCGGAGCTGAACGCCGACGGTGCGACGGCGCGGGTGGTGTTCCGGGCCGAGGACGGCAAGGTCACCGACGCCGAGACGAGGAGGGCCGTCCAGGAGACGGTCCGGGAGCTCGGGGACGGGCCGCAGGCCGTCCGGGTCACCGACCCGTACGCCACCCGGTCGGTCAGTGAGGACGGCTCCACCGCGTACGCGCAGGTGTCGTACGAGGTGCCCGCCTCGGAGCTGGAGGAGCGCTCGCGCGAGGCGCTGCAGGACACCGTCGAGCAGGCGGGCTCGCCGGAGCTGACCGTCGAGGTCGGCGGCAACGCCGTAAAGGCGATGGCCGGTGGGCATTCGTCCGAGGCCCTCGGGCTGGCCGTGGCCGCCGTGGTGCTCGTCATCACCTTCGGCTCGCTGCTGGCAGCCGGGCTTCCGCTGCTCACCGCCGTCCTCGGAGTCGGCATCGGCGGTCTGGCGATCAAGGTGCTCGCGGAGCCGCTCGGCCTCGGCTCGACCACGAGCGGTCTCGCCACCATGATCGGCCTCGCCGTCGGCATCGACTACGCCCTGTTCGTCGTCTCCCGCCACCGCGCCGAACTCGCCCGCGGCAGGGGCCGGGAAGAGGCGGCGGCTCACGCGGTGGGCACCGCGGGGTCCGCGGTCGTGTTCGCCGGTCTGACCGTGATCATCGCCCTCGCGGGACTGGGTGTGGTCGGCATCCCGCTGCTGACGCAGATGGGTCTCGCCGCCGCCGGCACGGTCGTCATCGCGGTGCTCATCGCCGTCACCCTGATTCCCGCGCTGCTCAGCCTCTGCGGACGCCGCATCGGCCCCGCTCGTCCCCGCCCCCGGCGCGCGGCCGGCCGGCCGAAGCCGGCCATGGGCGTGCGCTGGGCCCGCTTCGTCGTCCGGCGCCCCGTCACCGTCCTCCTGGGCGCGACCGCCCTGCTCGGCGCGATCGCCGTACCCGCGGCGGCCCTGGAGATGGGGCTCCCGGGCGACGAGTCCAAGCCCGCCTCGACCACGCAGCGCCGCGCCTACGACCTGGTCGCCGAAGGCTTCGGCCCCGGCTACAACGGCCCCCTGACCATGGTCGTCCAGACCGAGGGCGGCGGCAGCGCCCAGGAGGCCGCCCGCGATGTCGCCGGAGAGATCAGCGCTCGAGAGGACGTCGCCGCGGTCGGACAGCCCCGGCTGAGCAGGTCGGGGGAGACCGCCGTCCTCACCGTCGTGCCGGCCACCGCGCCGGCGAGCGCCGAGACGGCCGACCTCGTGCACGCGCTGCGCGAGCCGGCCCTCGTGAGCGACAGCCACGCCCACGTCCTGGTCGCCGGATCCACGGCGATGAACGTGGACGTGTCGCAGAAACTGTCCGACGCCCTGCTCCCGTACCTGGGGCTCGTGGTCGGCCTGGCGTTCCTGCTGCTGATCGCCGTCTTCCGCTCCCTCCTCGTCCCGCTCAAGGCGGCCCTGGGCTTCCTGCTCTCGGTCCTCGCCGGGCTCGGTGCGGTGGTCGCGGTCTTCCAGTGGGGCTGGCTGTCCTCCCTCTTCGGGGTGGCGGTACCGGGACCGGTCATGTCGATGACGCCGATCTTCATGGTGGGCGTCGTCTTCGGCCTCGCCATGGACTACGAGGTGTTCCTCGTGACCCGGATGCGCGAGGCGTACGTGCACGGGCAGTCGCCGAGGGACTCCGTGGTCAGCGGCTTCGAGCACAGCGCACGCGTGGTGACCGCCGCCGCCGTGATCATGGTCTCCGTCTTCGCCGCCTTCATGGGCTCCGACGAGCAGATGCTCAAGACCATCGGCTTCGGGCTCGCCGCCGCCGTCCTCTTCGACGCCTTTGTCGTCCGCATGGCGATCGTCCCCGCGGTACTCGCCCTGCTCGGCCGGCGTGCCTGGCGCCTTCCCCGCCGGCTGGACCGGTTCGTGCCCGACCTGGACGTCGAAGGCGAGCGGCTCGAACGCGGCCTCGGCGGCCGCACCGCGTCGGCGCCCGGCGCTTCGCTCGACGCCGGTCCAGGCCCGGCCGTCGAAACAGCGGGCAGCGGCGGCGGCCGGGGCTCCGGCGGCTGAGCCGCCTTCGCCATGGCCCGCACCGGCGCCCGCGCCCGCGGGGGCGGCGGCCCCCTTCCGTCGCCCCCGCCTCCATCCCGTTTCCCCGTCCCTGCCCCCGGCCACAGGAGCCCGCCCGTGTCCTCCGCCCCGTCTCGCCCCGCTGCTCCCGGCTCGCCGTGGCGCCACACCCTCGAGGGAGCCCTCTCCGTCGCGATCGCGGTCCTGGTGATGGCGGCCGCCGCGTGGGCGGCACTCGCCGCCCTGGGCGCCGGCGCGATCGCCCCCGTGGCCCGCCTCGTGCCGATGACGGTGAGCATGGCCGTCGGGGGCGGTGTCACCGTGGAGTCGGCTCCCTCCGCCGGGGCCGCCGACGACGGCGGGCTGGGCGGCGGCCTCGGCGGGCTGCTCGGCGGGTCCGGCGGCGGTGGCGGTGGCGGGCTCAGCCTCGGCCTGAGCGGTGCGGCGGCGGTGACGCCGCTGACCCTGACGTTCCTCGGTACGGTCGTCCTGGCGGTCGGCTTCTTCCGGCCCCTGCGCCGGAGGCAGCGGCCCGCCCCGGCGCTGCTGTGGGCCCGGTGCGGCGGCGCGCTGGTGACCGCGGCCGCGGTCCTCCCCGCCCTGGCCGGCACGGCTCGGGGCACCGCCCGGCTGCCCGAGTCCGTGACGGAACGGTTCGGCAGGGGCGCGTCGTCCGGAGCGTTCAGCCGGATCACCGGAGGCAGTGAGGGCGGAGGTCTCACCAAAGGGCTGTCCTCGGTGGTGTTCGAGACCGATGCCGTGGCGACCGCCTTCCTCGGACTGCTGTGGGTGGGCGCCGTTCTCGCTCTGGGCTGCCTCGCGGCCCGCCATACGACCCTGCCGCGCCCCCTCGCCCTGGGCCGCCTGCGACGGAAGTGGAACGCCGTCGCCTCCACCCTGGCCGGGACCGCTGCCGTGCTGTGCTGCTCGGCCTCGGCCGTCGCGCTCCTGGCCGGGGCCGCGGCCCTGACCGGGAGGGAACGGGCGGCGGAAGCGGCCGGTCTGCTGCTGCTGATCGGCCCCAACCTGCTCGGCGTACTGCTCACCACCGGCCTCGGTACCTCCTGGGAGGCGGGCGTGCACCGCATCCAGCCGGACGGCGGCGGAATGCTCGGCATGCTCGGCGGCGGTGCCCAGGGCGGTGGGGAGGGCACGGACACGTCCGTCGACCTCGGCGGCTGGTCGGGCGTCGGCGTGCCCCTGTGGCTCCTCGGCATGTTCCTGACGCTGCTCCTGCTGGTGGTCGCCGGGTACGTCGCCGCCTCCCGCACCCCGACGCGTACTCCGAGAGAGGAGTCCGACGCCCTTCTCGACCGCCATGTGGAGACCGCACTGCGGATGGGCATCGCCGTCGGCGTCACGGCCCTGGTGCTCCCTCTTCTGGCCCGCGGGTCGCTGCGGATCGGCATCAGTCTCATGGGCAACGAGATGGGCGGCGTCACGGCCGGTCTCGACGCCACTTCGGGCCTGTCCGCTCTCACCGGGTTCGTCCTGGCCGCCCTCGCGGGCTACGGTGGCAGCCGCCTGCGGAGCCGAAGGGTCCGCCGCCGGGGTCTTGCGGCGCAACGGCCGGGCACGGCGCCCCGACGACCGGCCGGCGCACGGTCCACGCCGTCCCGGGTGACGTCCGACCCTACGTCGTGAGCGTCGTGTGATCTCCTCGGAAGACCCTGTCAGTCCTGTTCGTGAAGGCGGCGATCCCCACCATGGCGGCACCGACACCCCCCTCGCACCACTCTGCGGGTCGCCCCAACCACCTGCTGGTCGTCGACGACGAGCCCACGGTCCGGGAGTTGCTGCGCACCGCTCTGCGCTACGCCGGCTTCGACGTGGAGGCCGCCGCCACCGGCCGGGAGGCCCTCGACCTGGCCGCGCGGCGCACGCCCGACCTCGTCCTGCTCGACGTCATGCTCCCGGACATGGACGGCTTCGAGGTCATCCGCCGCCTGCGGGCCCAGCCCCGCTCACCCCTTCCCGGCCAGGGCGGGGACGTGCCGGTCCTCTTCGTCACCGCACGGGACGACCGTCAGGACCGGCTGCACGGCCTGCGTCTCGGAGGCGACGACTACGTCACCAAACCCTTCGACCTCGAAGAGCTCATCGCCCGCATCCACGCCGTACTGCGCCGTACCAGAGGCGAGCAGCCCGCCCGGCTCGCGGTCGGCGACCTGGTGCTCGAACCCGAGAGCCACCACGTCACCCGGGCCGGCCGCACCGTACGGCTGTCCCCGACCGAGTTCCGCCTCCTGCACTTCCTGGTGGCCAACGCGGGGCGCACCATGACGAAGAACCAGATCCTGCGGAGCGTGTGGGAGTACGACTTCGGCGGCGACCCCAGCATCGTCGACACGTACATCAGCTATCTTCGCCGCAAGGTCGACACGGGCGAGCCCAAACTC
The DNA here is from genome assembly GCF_002005225.1 of Streptomyces pactum. Classification (NCBI taxonomy): domain Bacteria; kingdom Bacillati; phylum Actinomycetota; class Actinomycetes; order Kitasatosporales; family Streptomycetaceae; genus Streptomyces; species Streptomyces pactum. The sequence goes on along the minus strand of NZ_CP019724.1, from coordinate 2,143,549 downwards.
GTCCACACCGTCCGGGGCGTGGGCTACGTGATCCGCGAGCCGCGGCCGTGAAGCGCCGGGCCTGGCGGCCGACCGGCGGGCGGCCGAGCCGGCTGTCCCTCCGTGCCCGCCTCCTGTGCCTGTCCATCGCCCTGGTCGCCGTCGGCCTCCTCGGCACGGGGATGACCGTCACCACGGCCCTGCGCGGCTACCTCCAGGACCGGGTCGACGACCGGCTCGTCCTGACCGGCCAGATCGCCGCCCGACTGGCACCCCCCGCCGGCACCGGCACCACGCCGAGCGTGCGGACGCTGAGCGTCCTCGGCGACACCACCGTGACCTACCTGGACGACGACGGCACCACCCGCAGGGCGTTCGACGCGAGCACCGCGCCGCCCGGTGGCGGTCCCGAACTCCCCCCGCTCGACCGCGAGGCCGTCCTCGCCAGGGAGGGCCGCCCGTTCACCGTGAGCGCCCGGGACGGCGACCACGACTGGCGGGTCATCGCCCTCACCCAGCCCGCGCAGGTCTTCCCGCCCGGGCGGGAGGACACCCGCGGCAGTGTTCTCGTCGCCACCTCCCTCGACGAGGTCGACCGCACCGTCACCACGACCCGGAACCTCTCACTGACCGTGGGCGCCGCCCTGCTCGCGCTCCTGACCGCCGCCGGCTGGTTCGCCGTCCGCTCCGGACTGCGCCCGCTGACCCGGATCGAGGAGACCACCACGGCCATCGCCGCCGGCGACTACTCCCACCGCGTCCCCGAACTGGCCGCGCCGCACACCGAGGTGGGCCGCCTCACCGCCTGCCTCAACCAGATGCTCGCCCAGATCGACACGTCCTTCCGGGCCCGGGCGCAGGCCGAGGCGAGAACCAGACGCTTCTTCGCCGACGCCGGCCACGAACTGCGCACTCCCCTCGTAGGCATCAAGGGCTACACCGACCTCTACCGCATGGGCGCCCTGCCCACCCGGGACGACCTCGACCAGACCATGACCCGGATCGCCGAGGAGTCCGAACGCCTCGCCCGGCTCGTCGAGGAGATGTTCCTCCTCGCCCGCCTAGACGAGGACACCGCGCACGCGGGCCCGGACCGGGCACCGGCCTTCGCCCTCGACCTGGCCCCCATGGACCTGCGCACCCTCGCCGCCGACGCCCTCCATGACGTTCGTGCCCTGGACGCCACCCGCCCGGTGGCTCTCACCGGCCCCGGCGGCGGCAAGCCGGCGACTGCCCCCGCCGTCGCCGACGAAGCGCGCCTGCGCCAGGTCGTCACCAACCTCATCGGCAACGCCGTCCTCCACACCCCGTCCGGCACGCCCATCAGAATCGGCGTCGGCGTCGTCGGCGGCCGGGCCGTCATCGAAGTCGCCGACGAGGGCCCCGGCCTCACGCCCACCGAACGCGAACGGGTCTTCGACCGCTTCTACCGCACCGACGACTCCCGCACCCGCGCCACCGGCGGCTCCGGCCTCGGCCTCGCCATCGCCCACGCCCTCGTCACCGCCCACGACGGCCGCATCACCCTCGACACCGCCCCCGGCCAGGGCTGCACCTTCCGCATCGAGCTCCCACTGCCCGACCCGTCATACCGAGGGATCGCCGACGGGAAGGCGTGAGGCGGACGACAAGGGGCGCCGGACCACGCGCCTCACGCTTGCGGGCTGTCCTGTGCCTCGGGTTCCGTGAGCGTGCCCGGAGCCGGTGAGTATCTTCCCCGGAGCGCTTGATGCCCCAAGGCGGAGAGCGAGAGCACGTTCCCCGCGCGAGGCATGTGGATCCGGCGAGGCCGAGCAGGTACCAGGATCCTCGGCGCACCGCGTCCGGGCGGCTCGGCGCTCTGAGTGCTCAGTGACGCCCGGTTCAAGAGCGCAGCGACCGGGAGCCTTCGGTACCGGCCGAAAGTCCCAGAGAAGTTGCAGAAGGCGCCGCCACCTCCCCGTGGAGGAGCAGCCTTCAGCCCTTGCACTCGGTAACGAACTCATCGCATCCGAGGGTTCAGCGGCAGAACGTCGGCCTCGGCTTGACATGAGGAGCGCTGAGAAGAGCACTCACTACGACTCCTCCGATTGCCGACCCTTTCCAACTGGGCTGAGAGACGTCGTCATCACCACTGCTGCTGCAGTCCGATGATGGTTCGCACGGGGAAGTGTCCTCTTCTTCGGTGGGAGAGTCTCCTGCGTCGAAGCTTCCGGGGTCGGCTTTCATGTCAGCCTTGAGCGCCTCCGCCGTCTCGTCGCTCCAGGTGCGCGTTTCCCAGCTGGGGTTGTACTGTGCGTAACCGCCAGTGCCACGCGAGTGGTACTTCTCCTCCGCGTACTGCTGCCCCTTCTCGGTGAGCCCATATGCGCCGGGGCTTCCGTACAGGTACCCGTGGAGCTTGAGGAGCTCATTCATTTCGCGAGCCGTTCGGGTGAACTCCCAGCCCAGCACCCGCGCTGATTTTCCCATGGAGTGAAGCTCCCCGCTTGGCAGTAGCCTGAGCGCGGAGTGCATCGTATCCGCGCAATACACGGCGCCGTAAGCCTGACGGTCGACGCCCGAACGGGGCCAGCGGGCTAGCTGTGGTAGGTACGGGCCGCACGGCGTTCATGGGGGCTTCCGTTGCTCTGCTCTTGATTTCTCAGGCCGCTCGACGAGTTTCGACTTCTCGAGCTGCGCGCCAGCCCGAACCGCGGGACCAGGGGGCGTTGGTACGCCAGCCCACCCAGCGGTCGCTGGCATGTTCGGAGACGATAGAGCCAGGTCGGATCGCGCATGACGGCGATCCCGACCTGCGACTACGTTGCTGAGGAGTGACCCGTAGTCGCAACGAAGCGATCCCAGGAGCCGCTGATGTCCGGGAACCCGAGCAAGGAGCAGCCGCCGGTCGTCGACCGCGCGACCTTCGAGCAGCAGTTGGAGGGGCTGCGGGCGAGGGAGAAGGCCCACACCCGCGAAGGCGACGCGATCGCCGCAGCACGCCGCAGGCTCCCGATGGTCGAGGTGGCCGCGGACAGCCCGTTGCTGGGGCCGGACGGCCCCATGACGCTCCTGGACGCGTTCGAAGGGCGACGTCAGATGATCGCCTACTACTTCATGTGGTGGCCCGGCCGGCCGGCCGCTGAGCAGTGCGAAGGCTGTACCTGGGTGATGAGCCACGTGGGCGAGCTGGCTTATCTGCACTCACGCGACATCACCTTCGCCGTGTTCTGTCAGGGGCGGAACACGGCCTACGGCTACGGGGATGCGCAGACGTCGTACGAGGAGAGCCTGCGCTACCGCGCCTTCATGGGCTGGGCGATGCCGTGGTACTCCGCCCAGCCCTCGCTCGAGTCGCTTCTTGTCGGCCGGGAGCTCGGCTTGTTCCACCTGGTGTGCTACCTGCGCGACGGCGACCGTGTCTTCGAGACGTTCTGGACCAAGCGTCGCGGGGCCGAGGCGGTGGACTACAGCTACGCGCTCATGGATCTTACGGTGTTCGGGCGTCAGGAGGACTGGGAGGACTCACCGGCAGGCTGGCCGCGCCTCGGGCAGGCCACGCGGACCCTGGGCGGGGCTCCCGACTGGCCGCCGCTGTGGGAGTGGCCGGGTGGGCGTCCCACAGCGCAGTGGCCGCGCGTCGACGCCGACCGCTCCGATGACCTGGGCGCCACCGGCACCGGCCCGGCGACCGAGCCCGATCACTGCCACTGATCGTGTGACGCGTGACCAGGCAGCAGCGGCCTCCTCGCGTTCGACCAGGGCCCGGGTTCCGAACCTGGCGCCCGCGCGGACCAGGGGCACCGGGCGAGCGCCGGTGATCGCGCGCCACCGCTCCATCCTGGCGCACGAGCTGAGCCTTCAGGAACACGCCGAGAGATCCGCTAAAGGCGGCCGTCTCCTACTTCTCCAGCCCCTACGCCGTGATGGGCTGCGGGCCGGTGCCGATGACGCCGGGTGCGGAGCGTTTCGGCTTCGAACTGGAGGTCGCCGCTGTGGTGGGGCGCGGCGGCCGCGACCTGACCGCTTTCCGATGAGCGGGTCACGTGACGTGCATGGCACTCAGAAACTCCGCGCTCGGCCCGGCCAGAAGTCCCAGGAAAGTCCCAGGGGCACCTGCGAGTTCCCCCCTGCCCCGCATCTGTGCAGTTCAGGAGGGGTTTCGCGCTGCTTTCCCTCCGAGCTTCAGATGTCCCGGGAGGGACCGGCCAGCGCCATGACCTGCAGTGATAGTCGATCACGGGGCGCTGACCTGCGCGAATGGGCTTTCGATTGCTTCACGTTCGTGCCTGTTGATGCAGCCGGAAGTCCCAGAAAAGTCCCAGGGGACTCCCCTTGCTCATGGCCGACCACCCTTCAAGCGGTCTGACCGACCACCGAGCATCACGAAGCGGACACTCGCGTCACACCCTCACCAGGTACTTGCCCGCATCGGCCACGCGGGCCGAAATCGCCCTCTTTTTAACTGCTCCGAGGTGTATGGACCCTGGCGGGAAGGGATGCGCACGGACGGTGCCGAGGGGGACCGCGATGTCCGGACCGCTCTACGTTCCCGTTCTGCCGACGAAGCCGCACGCGGCCGGGGTCTTCCGGCGGCTCTGGCCGGACGTCCGGGCCGTGATCAGGCCGCTGTGGAACCTGCCGCCATTGCCCGGGGTGCTGCCGGAGGCGCTGGGTACGGTGATCGGTACGTACGTCGATCGGGTGAGTGCCGTGAGCCGTCACGGCGGATGGATCGACGCTCCCTTCGGTGAGGACGCTCAGGCTGCCGCCCTCGCCGAAGCGCTGGCCGTCTACTGCGAGTTGGGATGGCTGCGACCGGTCACCGGGCCGGAGAGGACCGCGGAGCAGCAGGCGGGGGCCGTGGAGACGGCCCGGCGCTGCCTGCGCGGCCTGGGTGTGCGGGTGCGGGTCACGGGGGAGTGGGACGGCCGCCTCGGGGAGGGCGTCCGGGGCTTGCTCGCGCTGACCGGTCCGGAGATGCCCCTGCATCTGCTGGTCGACATGGGCGCGGTCCTCGACGACCGGCCCGACGCTGGCAAAGAGGCGCTGCGCACCCTCGACGCGCTGATGCCCTTGGCCGTTTGGCGGAGCGCCGCCCTGCTCGGAGGCGGCTTTCCGCGGGCCACCGCCGACATGCTGGAGGAGGGATCGTGTGAGGCGTCGCGGGCGGAGTGGCGCATGTGGCACGAGGTGCGCGCGACGGGGCGGGCCTACGTCCCGCTGCTTGGTTACGGCGATTACGGAGTGCAGCCCCCCGGCGCTCTCGCGCAGGCCCCGACGCCAGGGAGGAAGGGTGGCCCACCCTGGGGGGCGCTCCGTTACACGACCGACAGCGCGTACTTCGTCGTCAAGACGCTGACCCGAGGGCCGGACCGGGTCGCCGTCAACCGCGCCGCGGCCCGCCGGATCATCGAACTGGCTGAATTTCGGGGTTCTGGGGCCGGGCCGGGTGAGGAGTGGCTGAGTGACTGTGCGAACGGCCCGCTCACGAGCAGTGAGGGTGTGGGCGGGCCCACGGAGTGGCTGAAGGCGGGAAACCTTCAGCACATGACGCACATCGTACGGAGCCTGTCCGACGGTTGAACGGGCCGTCGGCCAGGCTCCGAGGAACCCCGGCCGTCCTGCGCGCGGCTCAGTCGATCAGCGGTGCCAGCGCGTGCTCGCCCGACAGGATCCGCCAGGCGGGCACCCACACAGTCCGGCTCACCGGGCAGGGTTTGGCGCCGTGGCCCCCGGAGGGCAGGTCGGTGAGCAGGTCACCTCGCGCGTGGAGGAGCCGGAGGTACCGCGCGGGGTCCGTGCTGGGTCTCGGTCCAGGGTCGTTGAGCACCGCCGTATTCTCGCCGGCGTCGGTGAACAGCAGGTCCACCAGGTGCCCGCCCACCAGCACGGTTCGCTCCAGATCGGTGATCCCCCGTCCGGTCAGGTACCGCTGCAGGCGGTCGGCGAGGTCCTCGCGGGCCTCGGCCGCAGGGCCGGGCGTGCCCGCTTCGGCTGGAGCGCCGTCGTCGCCCGCTTCCAGCGGCGCCGAGCGTGCGGGGAGGAGGGCCGGCAAGCCGCTCTGCTCCCTGCCACAACGCGAGGCTGCCGACGGTGAGCAGCTGCGACTTGGCCCGGGTGACCGCCACGTTCCACAGGTCGACCTGGCTCGCGACCCAGTGCCTGGTCCGGGGCGGGGTGTTGAGCGCCGCGTCATTCTTCGTCGGCCGTGCCGGCGCCGTTGTCCGGCTCAGCGGTCGGAGCCGGCGTCGGCGGAGCTTGAGTCGGCTCGGGCCGATTGCCGACGGGCCGGTACCCCCTCTTCCCGTTGGGGTCCAACTGTGGTCGTGTCTCGGTCACCTGCCGTGTCCCCTTCTTCGGCCCCGGGAAGTACCTCGATGAAGTCGAGGAACTCCACATCATCCATCCGAATATAGATTCCGCCGGAACGCGGCAGTGGACGTTCGAAGGATCCGGCGCCGGACATGGCCCATGCGGTCTGCAAGTACAGGTCTGCGGCTTCCGGATAGCCAGAGCTGTAGGACCGCTCCCCGTAGTACCCGCCCGCCCAGAGGCCGCTCTTCAGACGGGCGCGTACCAGACAGTGGCTCCTGCGCTGGAAGACCTTGTCCCATGCGGTGGGGGTCGGGTCGTAGGTGGACCGGCTTCCTCGCGAGCCCAGCCATGAGGTGAGCCAGGCGGCAGCGGCCGGCACCACGATCAACAGGGTCGTCGCCGTCAGCGCGGCGACGCGAGGGTTGTCGGCCGCGCCGGTCAGCCAGCCCCGGCGACGGTCGTAGACGAGATGCACCAACCATGGGCCGGCGAGCAGGACGTAGAGGGTGTCGAGAGCGATACCCGCGGTCACGGCTCGGAGTATGCGCTCTCCGAGGTCTCTGTGACCCGGGACCGGGCCACGGGCGCGTTCGCGGACGAACTGGTAGGTCACGCCGGGGAGCACCAGAAGAAGAACGATCACTACCTGGGTGACTGTGGTGGGCGCGTGCGGCATCGTCGTATGCCCTTCCGAACAGCGGGTGCAGGATCCTCGCGACCTGATGGCCCAATGTCGCCTGATCCCAGGATGACTTGCAGGTACCACAGACATACTGGCGTGATGATTGCCCACTGTTGGGGAGGCTGGGACAACTGATGCATGACCATCTGCTGCGCCTACGCACTACGTGGGTTGACAGTCTCGCAGCTCGGGTCTGTCACGGTCTCAGGCCCGAGACATGCCGCTCCGACATGTTCCCCTCATGGGTCGCGGATGATCAACTGACACTCGCCACTGTGCTGACCCGCGTCGCGACGGACGACATTGAGTGCCGCTCTCCACAGACCATTAGCGATCGACTTCGATCGACCGGCCTCGTCCTCCCAGGAGTACCCGGATCGGTGGTGGCCCGCGACCTTGTCATGCCGGTCCTCCGCACGGTCCGCAAGGGCGGCGTGCCGTGGGAACAGTGGTGGGCTGTGTACGGACTGCACGCCTTGCTGATCGAGTTGTGGGCGGGACGCCGACTGTCGACACATCCACAGGAGAAGGTCCGCGACGAGCTCAAGGCAGTCTGGTGCCTTGAGGATGACCGGGTTGTAGACGCCGTCCTGGACAACACGGAGGACCCCTTCACCTTCCTGCCTACGGATCTCCTGCACGAGTCCGCCACCGGAACGGCGAGGGGGTGCACGCAGTTCCTCGTCACCAGAGGCTTGATGAAGATCACCCTCCCAGACGCCTTCCTGAGCACCAGGCCAGGGCTGGCCGACAGACCGGAGCTCACGGAGGTTCTGAAACGCTGGTACCACCGCGTCGATCTAGAAGAGACTGTGCAGCGTGTCCGGGGTCTTTCGCCGCACCTCTTGATGGGTTTACGCAGAGATTTCGAAGCGTGGGATGCCCGAATGGGCCAGATGGCCTCTCACTTGACGGCACAAGAGGTCAAGCTGTTCACGCCCATGACGGAGGATGAACGGTACGGCGAGGAGTGCCTTCGGGCGGGCTGGGGCCTGCATCGAGCCGAACTGGACCCAGACGACGCTTTATTATGGCAACCGGATTCCGTCGCCCGGGACTCCTCGGTGCCCGATTGGATGGCCGAGGAAATCATCACGTGCGGTACCCGCTTTTTCCACAGGCAGGCAGGTCCTCACCCCGTCTGGTTGGCCACAGTGGAGACGGACGCGCATATGGCGGCCGTGCGAATGCTGATGGAGCCGCCAACACGGTACGGCTTCGGGGTCGAAGACTACGATGACGGTCTGAGACTGTGGTTCCAGTTCCCCGCACATCCGGCCGACCCCGACCCTCCCTTCCGGGCCCCCTACACCTACTCCCTCTCCTGGGTGGAACATGCTCTGGAACTCCTCCATCTTGCGACCGTTGGGTACGCCCGTCTCAGCGTCGTCCGGCTGGTAGGCGACGGTGAGCTCAGGGCAGTGGGCAGTATCCGGCTCGGTCTGCCGGAAGAGGTGTGCGCCCGGGCAAAGGAAGCCTCGATCGCAGCGCTTCGTCGGCTGGTCGGTGACGAGACGCAGACGATAAGGCAGAGGATCGCCCTTGAGGGCCGGGACCAGGCCGCAGAGGTCGCCTTCCAGACCTGTGAAACCGCCAAGGGCGAGGACATTCATGACGAGCTAGCCCTGGAGTCCGACGCCCCTGAGTACCAGTCCTTCATCGCAGCCGCACGCCATCTCGCCTGGCTTCGCTCTCGGTATGCCGCCGACCTGCTCGACGGGAAAGGTCCGTTGGAGGGAGATACGGAACTGAAGGCCGCTGCCGAGGACAGGCAGAGAGCTCTGGAACTGCTTCGGGCGACCACGGGGCATGGGAAGGGCAAGCCACGATGGACTGACCGCTCCGACAGACCCTCCGTGGACGAACAGAGTGCGTTCGTCCACCTCATCAACCGGTACGGAACTCTCCAGCTTGCGGTGTGCCGGACCCGTGCGGGCCACTCGCACTTCGATCTAGTTACGTGTGAGGGGTTTCCCCTCGTACCGCTCGCCGGTGCGGTCGATGAATGGACGCGGCAAGCACCGGATCACCCCCAACGTAAGTGGCACGACTACCTGGAGCAGTTGGTTACTGAGTGCGGTGGGCCGGCACAAGCCATCATCGAGACGGTTACGCCCCATGAAGTCCGTCGGTTGGTGCTCAGCCCCACAGCTCCGCTGGAGCTCCTGCCCCTTCACGCAGCTCCGCTCGGCAGCGCGCGCACCTCCACCTTGATCGATGCTTTCGAGCAGGTGGTCTACGCCCCTACGGCTCGACTCGTGTCCGCCATCGAGAGTTCCCAGCGGCAAGCGGCTGTGGTCGAGGTGCTGGTAGTGGCACACGGCGGTGGTCACCTCCCCGGCCTCGAGCTGATTGGCGGCCCACTGTGCGAAGCCCATGTGATCGAAGGTCTTCACGACAGCGTGGAAGTTGTCATGGAAGAGGAGGCGACTCCGGCCCGCGCTTTGCACATGATGCCCATGGCCCGGATCGTCCACGTCGCGGCACACGGCTTGACCCACCCGAATCGCTGGGCCGCCGGACTCGCCCTGCACGGCGGTTCGCTCGGGAAGGCCATGCTCACTTCCAGTGGGATCCTCGCAGACGGGATCTTCTCCAGTGTCGACCTGGTCATCCTGAACGCTTGCAGAACAGGCACGCACGAAGGCACCGGCCGTACCGTGCAGACCTTGCGCAGCATCGAGTCCGCGTTCCTCGCCTGCGGCGCGAAAGCGGTCATCTCCACCCTGTGGGACATCACGGACCTGCAGGGTGTCGTGTTCTCCGCCGTGCTTCACGCACACCTCGGTGCTGGATTGGACTCCCACAGCGCTTACGCCGACACCATCCGCTACCTACGTGAGTATCGGTGGCACGTGCCCTCTGGGGCAGGTCCGGCGGGCGCCGCCGAATCAGCCATCGACACGATACTTTCGGACTGGCGGAGCCACCTTGACCAGCAGGTCGCCGAGAATCCGCTGTTCTGGGCCGCATTCAAGATCACTGGAGTCGTCTGAGTCACGCGCTCACGGTCGCAGCTTCGCGCGTGCTGTTCAGCACGGAGAGGGAAGTCTCAAGGAGAGCGGTGTCCGGTCCGGCTGTGATGGATCTCGACCTGAATTGCCACGGTGTGGCCGCGGTATTTCGCCTCGGTCAGGAGTTGAGCGAGCGGGCCCGGCGTCCGCACCTGGCGGCGAACGTGCAGCGCGCGGCCTTGCATAGACTGGCTGCGTTCTGGGCCGGTCCGCCTTCCAGAGCAGCGGTCGCAGGTCACGCAGGGGAGGCTTCGGCGACGTGGAACCACTGAGGGACGAGGACCCGAGGGAGATCGGGGGCTTCTCGCTCGTATGCCGGATCGGGTCCGGCGGCATGGGAGAGGTGTTTCTCGGGGAGTCCGCGGCCGGCCACCAGGCCGCCGTGAAGGTCATCAAGCCGTCGGTCCTCGATGAGGACACCCGGGCGCGCTTCGTGTCCGAAGTGAACAGTCTGCGCACGGTGTACGGGCCGTTCGTCGCGGCGTTCGTGGGCGCGGACGCGGACGCGGACCAGCCCTGGCTCGCCGTGGAGTACGTCCCCGGACCGGACCTGCGCACGCTCGTCACCGGACATGGTCCGCTGCCGCTCGCCGAGACCGCCAGCCTGGGCGCGTTGCTGGCGGAGGGGCTCGGCACGGTGCACGACGCGGGGCTGCTCCACCGGGACCTGAAGCCGCCGAACATCCTGCTGTCCCCGTACGGTCCGAAGGTGATCGACTTCGGTCTCGCCGTGCTCGCGGAACGCCGTACCACCCTGACGGCGACCGGCTTCGTCGTCGGCAGCGTGCTCTGCATGCCGCCGGAGCAGGCCCGGGGCGAGCACCGGCTGGACCGGTCGGCCGACGTCTACGCACTGGGTGCGGTACTGCTGTTCGCCGCGACCGGGCACTACCCGTACGAGGGGCCGACCTGGCAGGCCGTCGCCCTGAAGATCGAGGACCCGCACACTCCGCCCGACCTCACGGGTGTCCCACCGGAGCTGGCACCGCTGATCACGGACATGCTGGCCTCGGATCCGACTGCGCGGCCGGCCCTGCCCGAGGTCATCGAGCGGTTGGTACGGGCCATCCGGGACCAGGGGCTGACCGCTCTCCAGGCCAAGCGTCGCCTGACCGACCTGACGCCCGAAATCGTCGTGCCCCACCTTCCAGCGCCGCCCCCCGGCCAGGCGTCCGGAACCGACACCTACGCCTACACGCCCGGCGCCATCGACCCGACGGCGGCCGAGGACGGGGAGCGGCTGGACGCGTCGGTGCCCGCCGGGGCCGGGCGGCATGACGCCGACGCCGAAGCCGGCGAGGAAGCCGGGAACGCCGTCTCCCTCGCCCCGCGGGAGACCGTTTCCGAGGAGAGCGGGGCCCCGCCGCGAAGCCGCGGGGCCATCGGCGTCCGCCCCTCGGCACCCCTGAGGATCGCCGAGCGGATCCGCGCCGCGTACGCCCGAGAGGCACGCTTCTGAGTAGCCGCGGTCCGCGCCCCGAAGCCCGTACGGACCCCTCCGCCTCCGTGACAGACTTGCCGTCGCAGGACCGCACGACGCACGGGAAGACGAAGGGGCCGCGGGTGACCGACCAGGGGGCGACACAGGAGGGGACCCGGTTTCCGCCGGGGGCGCAGATCTCCGTACGGGACGAGGAGTGGCTGGTTCGCAACACCACCACGACCGACCACGACGGGGAACGGATCGAGGCGGTCGGCGTCTCGGAGTTCGTGCGTGATGAGGAGGCCGTCTTCTTCAGCGGCATCGACGAGGTGGAACTGCTCGATCCGGAGAAGACCCGCCTGATCCCCGACACCTCCTCGTACTTCCGCAGCAGCCGCCTCTTCCTCGAAGCCGTCCTGCGCAAGACCCCGCTGCCCCAGTCGGAGCGCGGCCTCGCCCTCGCAGACGGCTTCCTGCTGGACCCGCTCGTCTACCAGCAGCGCCCCGCCGAACTCGCCCTGTCGATGCGCAACCTGCGCCCCCGGGTCCTGATCGCCGACGTCGTGGGCCTCGGCAAGACGCTGGAGATCGGCCTGACCCTCGCGGAGCTGATCCGCCGCGGCCGGGGAGAACGCATCCTGGTCGTGACCCCGCAAAGCATCCTGGAGCAGTTCCAGCACGAACTGTGGACCCGCTTCTCCATCCCGCTCGTACGGCTCGACTCGCTCGGCGTCCAGCGCATCCAGCGCGAGCTGCCGGCCGGCCGGAACCCGTTCACGCACTACAAGCGCGTGATCATCTCCGTGGACACCCTCAAGAATATCGGCCAGTACCGGCACCACCTGGAGCGCATCCGCTGGGACGCCATCGTCATCGACGAGTCCCACAACCTGATCAACCCGGGCAGCCAGCGCCGCGCCCTCGCGGAGATCCTCGCCCCCCGCACGGACGCCCTGCTGCTGGCCAGCGCCACCCCGCACAACGGGGACAAGCGGTCCTTCGCCGACCTGATCTCGCTGCTCGACCCGGCCGCTATCGCCGACCGCGACCACTACGACCCGGTCGAGGACCTCGGCCACCTCTACATCCGGCGCACCAAGATCAGCCGCGAGGTCCGGGACGAGCTGGGCACCGACGAGTGGCCCGACCGCGGCCGCACCGTCTCCCTCCACTGTGCCGCCACCGAGGCAGAGGAACGGGTCTTCGCCGAACTGGCCGAGCACTGGATTCCCGCCGCGCCGAGGAGCACGGAGTTCGGCACGGCCGACGAGGACCGCACCTCGGTCGCCACCGAGGCGGTCTTCGCCTACAACCTGCTCAAGACGTTCCTCTCCTCGCACGTCGCCCTCGGCGAGACGGTCGCCAACCGCGTCACCGCGCTCGGTGAGAGGACCCGCAGGGCCGAGGAGAAGGGGCTGCGCCCCGATCCGGCGATTGCCGGCGAGCAGGCCGCCCTCGCTCGGCTGCGGGACATCGTCACCGGCATGGGTGACGGCACCGCACCCGGCGACTCCGCCAAACTCGACTCGCTCGTCGAGCAGTTGCGGGAGATCGGCGTCGGCCCCCGGTCCACCACACGGGCCGTGGTCTTCTCCGAACGGGTCCGCACTCTCAAGTGGCTGGCCGAGGTCGTCCCCGCCCGGCTCGGCTTCCCCGTCGCGGCCGACGGCACGGCGAAGGCCGTGGCCGTGATGCACGGCGGCCTCAGCGACGACGAACAGGGCAAGGTCCTGGAGACCTTCGGCCTCGCCGACACACCGGTCCGGCTGCTGTTCACCGGCGACGTCGCCTCCGAGGGCGTCAACCTGCACCGCCAGTGCCACCACCTGATCCACTACGACATCCCGTGGTCGCTGATCCGCATCGAGCAGCGCAACGGCCGCGTCGACCGGTACGGGCAGCGGCACGAGCCCCAGTTCCGGGCGCTGATCCTCACCTCGTCCGTACCCGGCGCCAAGGACGACCGCACGGTCGCCGAGAAGCTGCTCCACCGGGAGGAGGAGGCGCACAAAATGGACGGCACCGCCGAGGCCGTGTCCGGTTTCTACCGCGCCGAGGAGGAGGAGCGCCGGCTCATCAAGGAGCTGGTCCGCGGCGGCACCGTCGAGGACTTCCTGGACGACGCTCCCGGCGCCGACGACACCGCGCTGGCCGACCTGTTCGGCCAGGTCGACACGATCACCGAGCAGGAGCTGCCCGCACGCGCCGAGCTGATCTCGCTCTTCGAGGGCGACACCGCCGCCTTCGTCTCCACCGCCCTCGACGAGGTTTACCAGGAGCGCGCCGAGGACGCGATCGGCCTGTCCTCGGGCACCGACGCCAAGGGCGGCGCCTACTTCTCGCTCTCCCCGGCGCTGGCCCCCGACCTGCTCCACCGTCTCAAGGCCCTGCCGCCCTCCTACCTCAAGGAGCAGCGCGTCGCCGAGCGGATGCTGGTCACCTTCGACCGCACCCTCGCGCAGCGCAAGCTCACCGAGGCCAGGGACAGCAGCACCAGCATGTGGCCGGAGGTCTCCTTCCTCACCGACATCCACCCGGTGGTGGAGTGGCTGACGGACAAGGTCCTCGTCGAGTTCGGCCGCCAGGAAGCCCCGGTCATCACCACGCCGCACGTCGACGACCCGGTCTTCCTGGTCCAGGGCATCCACTCCAACGCCCTCGGCCGCCCCACCGTGGTCCGCTGGATGGCCGTCACCGGGCTCGGCGCCGACGGCACCGGCACCGGCACACCCGAGGTGCGGCCCATGGCCGACGCGCTGCGCGATGCGAAGGTCGGCCCCCGGCTCGCCCGCACCGGTGGCCCGCGCGACCTGGACCGGCTCCAGACCCTCGTGCCCGCCGCCGTCGCCGCGGCCCGCCACCACCTGGACGAGGGAAGGGCCCAGTGGGAGGAGCGGATCAGCGAGCCTCTCGCCGCCTACCGCGCCCACGTCGCCCAGTGGCGCACCGACTCCCTGCTGCCCGGAGTCACGGGCCGCCGCGAACGCGTCGTCGAGGAAACCGCCGACGAACTGGCCCGGCTCCTCGACCAACTGCACACCACCGGCCGCCCGCTGCTGCGCGTCCTCGCCGTCCTCGCCCGCCCCGGCGGCCCGGACACCCCCGAAGCCGACGAGCCCGCAGCCGACGCCCACCCGTCCGACGCTCAGGCGGAGAACTGACGTGACGTACGACTCGCTGGTCAACCACGGCGACTACCTCTCGCCCCACTATCTCGCCGAGGTCCTCCCCAAGGATCTCAAGGCGAAGGACGGCCTCCTCTCCCGCTGGGCCGCCTTCGAGGAGGACGAACGCCGCCGCCACGCCGACGCCGTCGCCGAGGCCGATCGCCAGGGCCTCGGCCGCGACTCCGTACCGCCGCGCGGCCGTACCCCCCGCGAGGGCCTGCGCGCCCTGCACGGCCCCTACTTCGCGGGCCGCGCAGCCCTCGCCAAGGACGCGGAAACCCTCGCCGAACCCGGCGCTCCCCAGCCCGAGGGCTGGCGCAAGCGCTTGACCGAATCGCATCTGGACACCCTGCACGCCCTCGGCTATACCGCCGCGCACGAGCAGCTCGTCACCGTCCACCGCACCGACCACGCGTACGCCGTCCAGGTCGTTCACGCCGAACCGGGCCTCTACGCGGTCTCCTGCGGCTGGACCACCCAGCCCGACGCCGCCCTCGACCCGGACGGCGCCGGCCGACTGCTCCACCCCGTGACACTGGAGCAGTCGGCGCCAACCCTCCAGGACGCCAAGGCCCTCACCGACTTCCTCTTCGCCTGCGACGCGCCTCCGCGCTACGTCCTCCTGCTCGTCGGCGGCGTCATCGTCCTCGCCGACCGCCTCGCCTGGCCAGAGGGCCGCTACCTCGCCGCCGACCTCGACGCGGCCCTCCACCGCCGCGACGACCGCCACGGCGGCGAACTCGACACACTCGCCGCCCTCTTCGGCGCCGACGCGCTGCGCGTCCCGACCGAGGGCGGCACCGCCCCCCTCGCCTCCTTCGTCGACCGGTCCGGCAAGCACGCCGTCGGCGTCTCCACCGAACTCCGCGAGGGGCTGCGCCTGAGCGTCGAGTGGATCGCGAACGCCGCCCTGGAACGCCTGCGCGACCCCGAGAACGGCATCACCCCCGCCGACCTCGACGACCCGGCGCGCCTCGCCAAGGAACTCAGCCGAGAGTCCCTGCGCTACCTCTACCGCATCCTGTTCCTGCTCTACGCGGAGGCCAGCCCCACCCTCGGCATTCTGCCCTCCGACTATCCCGAGTACGAGCAGGGCTACGGCCTCCAGCGCCTCGGCGATCTCGTCCTGCGCGACCTCGTCGGCGAGCGCTCCCGGCGCGGCTTCCACCTGTACGAGTCGCTGGACCTGCTCTTCGACAAGGTCGAGAAGGGGCACCGCCGCTACGGCACCGAGCCCGAGGACCTGGCCGCCGAGGCCGCAGCCCGCGAGGCCGCCGAGGCGGAGCGGGAGGCGGCGCGGCTCCTCGCGGCCGGCGAGATCACCCCGGCCGAGCACACCGAACGCGTCCGCGAGGCCGACCGCGCCCGCCGCGCCGCCGCCCGCAGCACGAGCGCGGGCCTGCGCTTCGAGGCCCTGCACTCCGAGCTGTTCACCAAGGACGCCGTACGCCTCATCGCCAACGACCGCATCGAGAACCCCGCCTACCGGGGCGGCGAAGGGGAGAAGCGGCGCCCGTTCCTGGACACCCGGCTGCGCAACGAGACGCTGCACAAGGTGCTGCGCCGCCTGATGCTCACCAAGGGCCGGGGCAAGGAGCGCGGCGGCTTCATCTCGTACGCCCAGCTCGGCATCAACCAGCTCGGCGCGGTGTACGAGGGCCTGATGTCCTACACCGGTTCCATCGCCGAGGAGGAGCTGTACGAAGTCGCCAAGAAGGGCGACGCCTCGGGCGGCAGCTGGACGATCCCCGCCTCCCGCGTCCAGCACTACGACGACAAGGTCTTCGTCACCCGGACGGACGAGGAGACCGGCCGCAGGGACCGCGTGGTCCACCCCACGGGTTCGTTCGTCTACCGCCTGGCAGGCCGCGACCGCCAGACCTCCGCCTCCTACTACACCCCGAAGTCCCTCACCGAGGTCACCGTCGAACTGGCCCTCAAGCACCGGCTGGACCAGCACGGCACCGTCACCCCGGCCAGGGAGCTCCTGGCCTGGACGATCTGCGAGCCGGCCCTCGGCTCCGGCGCCTTCCTCAACGAGGCCATCGACCAAGTGGCCGCCGAGTACCTACGGCGCCGCGAACGCGAGCTGGGCCGCCGCGTCGACCCCGAGCTGCGACAGCTCGAACTCCAGAAGACCAAGGCCTACATCGCCCTGCACAACGCCTATGGCGTCGACCTCAACGCCACTGCGGTGGAACTGGCCGAGGTCTCCCTCTGGCTCAACTCCATGCACCCGGGCATGCGGGCCCCCTGGTTCGGCCTGCACCTGCGGCGCGGCAACTCACTCATCGGCGCGGGCCGCAAGGTCTACAAGGCGGACGCTCTGCCGGGCGGCGGGTGGCTGGCGAAGAAGAACACCCTCCCGCCGACCGACCTGCCCTTCCGCGCCGGCCCGCTGCCGGACGGCGCGGTCCACCAGTTCCTGCTGCCCGCCATCGGCTGGGGCGCGGTCGCGGCAGAGACCGAGGCGAAGAAGCTCGCGGAGGACGCGGCCAAGGCGCTGGGGGCGTGGCGCAAGGGCGTCCAGAAGGCTCCCAAGGCGCCGAAGCCGTTCCAGGAGCGCGGCGCCGAGACCGCCGAGGTCCGGCAGAAGCGCTACGACCGGTGGCGCAAGGCCGCGGACAAGACCGAACTCGGCCGGTTGCAGGCCCTGGCCCGCCGCGCCGAGTTCCTGTGGTCGCTCGTCGCGACGCGCCTCGAACTCTCCGAGCGGGCGGTCTCCCGCCGTATCGACGTGTGGGGCGCGGACTGGCTGGAGCAGACCTCGCGGGCGGAGGCGGAGGACAAGCAGAAGGTCCTCGACGACCTCACCCGCCACGGCACGCCGTACTGGCGCCTCAAGACCGTGATGGACGCGTGGTGCGCGCTGTGGTTCTGGCCGCTGGACAAGGCAGGCGAACTCGACGGTACGGACCCGGTGTACGAGACGGGCGGCACGCTGGTCGACGAGTCGTCGGTGGCGGGGCTGCTCGTCTCCGCCGTGCGGCCCGTGGAGCCGGTGGAGTCTCCCGTGGACCGTCGCTTGTGGCGGGCGGCCGGGCTGTTCGACCATCCGGACGGTGAGCAGGGCGAGTTGGGCGCGGTGGACGAGGAGGCCGGCCTGGAGACCCGGGGCAAGCGCGGTACGACGGGCCGCGAGGCCCGGATCACCGACCCGCGCCGGCCGTGCATCCCCTTGCGGAACATGGGGGACTGGCTGGACTTCCTGGAGGCCCTCCTCGGCACCAGGGACCCGGAGGGCTCGCCCCTCGAAGGCATCGAGGACATGCCGGTGGACCGGGCACTGGAGTTCCTGTCGGACATCGAGGTACGCCTCGACGGCATCCTCGGCATGGACGCGCCCGGCCGCCTGCCGTTCCGTTTCCCCTGGCTGAACACGGTCGAGGACATCGCGGGCACGACGGAGAAGGACATAAAGGCGGAGGACGGCCACGGCTTCTTCCACTGGGAGCTGCACTTCGCGCATGTGTTCCGGGGGCCGGGGGGTGGGTTCGACCTTCAGGTGGGGAATCCGCCTTGGGTACAGCCAGAGTGGCTGGAGAGCCAGGTATTGGCAGAGGCTGACCCATGGTTCGTACTTGCGGAGCAACCTCCGGCGACGGAGCGGCGTGAGAAGAAGGATGCACTGCTGGGGGATGCTGGGGCACTCAGGTACTACCTGCGTGAGTTGGCAGCGATCAGCGGGGTCTCTGAGATGCTGGGGTCGTCTGCCGCTTACCCGGTGCTTGCCGGAACCCGCCCAGACCTCTACCGAGCCTTCATGAGCCAGGTCTGGGACCACCTTGGCCAGGGTGGTATGGCGGGCCTCATCCATCCGGACACCCATTTCGGAGGCGTAAAGGACGGGCGGCTGCGTGGCGAAGCCTATCGGCACCTGCGGCTGCACGCTGGCTTCATCAACGTCGGCAACTGGGCCTTCGAAGCAAGCCGGAACACTGAGTTTGGCGTGCACATTTACGGCAGCCGCCGAGAAGCGATCCGGTTCAAGAATCTCAGTCGCTTGTACGGCGTTGAGCCACTAGCGGCGTCTCTGGCTCACGACGGCCATGGCGAGGTGCCCGGCATGCGGCATGCCGGGACTTGGGACCTGCGCCCGCACAAGGCGCGAGTCATCGAGATCAACGATTCTGTGTTGTCGGAATGGCGACGACTGACAGGGGACATGGGCATCCCTGAGTATCAGGCTGCGTTGCTTCAACCGACCACCACGGGGGAACAGGGGGCGATTGAGGCCCTGTCAGCTGTTGGTGAGCGCCTTGGGCGGCATGAGCCGCGCATCAGCCAGGGCTACAATGAAACAAACGCCAGGAAGGACGGGTTCATTGCCTGGTCCACAACCCAACCAGGCTCGCTGTCCGAGCTGGTCCTTCAGGGGCCGCACTTTGGCATCGCTACTCCGATCAGCAAACAGCCGAAGGTGCCGTGTCGAGGCAATCACGACTGGACGAGCTTTGACCTAACCTCTCTTCCAGCGGACGCCGTACCAAGGACGAACTACGTCCGCCCCGAGTCGTGCTCGCTCAAGAGGTACGAAGGCGAACAAAACCGCTGGCTGGACCGAACGCGGCTCAGGGCGGACTGGCAGCCGAGCACTGAAGAATGGGCGGGCCGCAGCGAAATTCTGGCAGAGGAGGAGCTGGAGCTGGGTGAGGTCGAGCAGCGAGAGCTACTGCGTCAACGGGTGTGGGTCTTCCAGCCCTATACGACGTTCTATCGTCTGGCCTGGCGCGTCATGATCCCGTTCAATACCGAGCGAAGCCTGTTTCCAGCCCTTATTCCGCCAGGTCCGGCGCATGTGGACGCCGTCAGCTCAATGGCCTTGGCAGACAACCGGGGTACTGCCTTGAACGCGGGCTTTTGGGCGTCATTGACGTTCGACTACCTACTTCGCATCACTGGTCGTTCGCACCTACGTGTCGCCGAGGCCCTTGCAATGCCCTACGCCGACCCTGCTCATCCCCTCGCTAGTCCTCTCCTCCTGCGTACTCTTCGCCTCAACTGCCTTACCGACGCCTACGCGCCCCTCTGGGATGAGCTTTATGATGCGACCTGGCCCGGCTACGAGGACTGGGCGGTGGAATGGCCCCACCTTGCGTCGCTGGCCAGCGGGATCACGACGGAATGGGGATACGGCACCCCTCTCCGCACCGAGTATGAGCGTCGAGCTGCCCTCGTGGAGATCGATGGCCTGGTGGCGGTGTGGCTCGGAATGAGCGCAGACGAGCTGATCGCCATCCACAAGGCGCGGTACGCGATCCTCGCTGACCGGGAGTCAAAGATGTGGTTCGACGCCAACGGTCGCCAGTTGGCCAAAGACCCGTATGCCCACGGTCGTGGCCAGACCAAGGACCACTACGAGCAGTTCCTCGCCTACCAGAAGAAGGGCCGCTCCGAGCCTCCCGAGGGCTACACCGCCCCCTTCTACAAGGCCGAGCGCGAGAAGGAAATGCGCGAGGCGCACGCCTACTTCACCGCGCGGCTACGGGAAGCCACGGACAAGGGCAAGTGAACGGCAGCGCCCCGCGTCGGACGGCTCCGGCGCGGGGCGAGAGGGTCAGTTCTGGGCGGCGTAGGAGACGAAGTCGCTCCACGCGGCGGGGGAGAGGGCGAGTTCGGGGCTCCGCTGGTCCTTGGAGTCCCGGACGTGGATCACGTGCGTGCCGTTCGCCACCTCGATGCAGGCGTCACCGTCGGAACCGCTGTAGCTGCTCTTGAACCAGGCCAGTTCGGACGTGCTCATAGCGCTCCTCGCAGTTGCTTCAGCAGGCCTCTGGAGTCCTCGGGGGTGAGGGCCTGCGAACGCAGTGTCGCATACCGCTGGAGCATGATGCTGACCTCTTTGGGGTCCGGAATCAGCATGCCGCCGCGCTGTCCCTCGGCGTAGCCGAACCACTTGTTGTCCGGTGACTCCAGAAGCATCAACGGGCCGTCAAATCCCGCGTGATCCGGCTGGTATCGCGGCATGACCTGCAACTCGACGTTGAACTGCGACGACCGCTCCAAGAGGCTGTCGAGCAGTTCTCGCGTCACGTCGGCTCCGCCCGTGCCGCGTTCCACAAGTGCCTGCTCGATGACGAAGCTGAACGAGATCGGTGGCCTGCGCGCGAACAGTTGCTGGCGGTCCAGCCGAGCCGCGACCTGCTTGGCCACCTGCTCCTCGTCCTTCACGGGCGGCACGCTCTCGGTCACGGCACGCGCGTACCGTTCGGTCTGAAGCAGGCCTGGAACCACTCGGCAGTCGTAGGTCCACAAGGTGACCGCCTGTGCCTCCAGCCGAGCCCACTGCCGGAACCAACTGGCCAGCCCCGCCTGCCGCGACAGATGCGGCGCGGCCCGCCGCAGCGCTCCCGTGTTGCCGAGGGCCTCCTCCGCGCGCTCCACGAAGTCCCGGTCCGGCATCCGGCGGCCCTGTTCGACCGAGGCGACCGTGTGTCTGGAGAAGCGGACCAGGCCGCCGAACTCCTCGCGGCTCAGGCCCGCGTGCTCCCGCAGGGCCTGGACGACCGCGCCGAACGTGCGCAGACTGTCCGACGCCCCCGGTTCCGCGCTGCCCGCCCCCGTACCGCCGTCCGTACATTCGTAGGCCACCGTCGGCCACCTCCCGCGCACCCAGCACGCCCGTGCCGCTTCTGACTCGGCTCTATCGTCACGCCGAGTGACACGTACTGTCCACCAAATGTGCGCGTACGCTGACTCTGCGTACGCGGACCGCTGCTGGTATACCTCCTGATTCGCCGCCACATTGGGCATATGACACCACCGTCCACCCCCGCGGCCGATCAAGAACCCGTCACCGTACGTGTGTTCGTCCAGCGGTTCAGCTCCACCCCGCGCGGGGCCCGCCTCGCCCGTCGGCTCGTCCTGCACCAGCTCGACACCTGGGGCGTCCCGCACGGAAGTGAGGCGTCCGACACCGCCGCCCTGCTCGTCGCGGAACTCGCCGCCAACGCCGTCACGCACGGCCGGGTTCCCGGCCGGGACTTCGAGGTCACCGTCAAGCTCGTCGGCCGGACCCTGCGTATCGAGGTCTCCGATACCCGGGGTGAGCTCCGGCCCCCGGTTCCCGGCGTCGCCCGCCCCGAAGCGGGGCCGCTCTCGGAGAACGGCCGGGGCATGCTCCTCGTGGAGGCGCTCGCCGACCGCTGGGACGTGCTCGATCGCGTCCCCGTCGGCAAGACGGTCGTCGCCGAGCTGGACCTGTCGCGCTGACAGGCGGGAAGGCCCGTCTATAGGCTGGACCGGTTACGGCATTGGGCAGCGGCGAAGGGCTACGGCGACCATGACGGACCTGGAGGGCGGTACCGGTGGTGAGAGCGCCGGGCGGGACCGGTCCGTGCGGCGCCGAGGGTACGCCACGGCGGCGGACATCGACGAGCCGGATGCCCTCGGCATGCCGCTGGGGGTGCCCGTCGAAGTCGGCTCCGACGGCCGGCCGACCGGCGTGGAACTGGAGCTGCCGGACGACGAGGAGGGCGAGGACGGTGACGACGACTCCTCCGCGCCGTTCCAGCCGGACAGCATCAGGATCCGCACGCAGACCACCACCGTGGACCTCCTCCTCTCCCGCCTCCGGGAGGGCATGATCGACCTCGCGCCGGACTTCCAGCGGCGGGCCGGGATCTGGAGCGACCGCAGGCAGAGCCGTCTGATCGAGTCGCTGCTGCTGCGCATCCCGATCTCCAACCTCCACATGGCCCAGGGCGACGCGGACAAGTGGGCCGTGGTGGACGGCGTGCAGCGGCTGACCGCTGTCGCCCGTTTCATGGAGCCGGGACTCACGGGCCTCAGCCCGTTGACCCTGCGGGGCCTGGAGTACCTGTGGAGGTTCAACGGCAACACATATCAGGACCTGACCGGGCGACTGAAGATCCGGCTGCGCGAGACGCAGATCACCGTGCACATCCTGGAACAGGGCACGCCGGAGGCCGTCAAGTACAACGTGTTCTCCCGGATCAACACCGGCGGCGTGCCGTTGAAGCCGCAGGAGCTGCGGCACGCACTGGTGCCGGGACCCGTCCGGGACTACCTCGCCGACTTGGCCGAGCACCCGGCGTTCGGCGAGGCCACCCGCTGGAGCGTGTCCAACGAGCGGATGGCCGACCGGGAGATGGTGCTGCGCTTCCTCGCCTTCCGGATGAGTAGTCCCTCGAAGCACACCGAGAGGGACTTCGACAGGTTCCTCATCGGCGCAATGGAAAGGGTCAACGAACTCCCCGATCATCGGCGGGAGCAGTACGCCCGGGAGTTCCGGGCGGCCATGCGGTGCGCGCAAGAACTGTTCGGCGAGCACGCCTTCCGCAAGTGGGATGGTGGGGAACGCAGTTCCCCAGTGATCAACAAGGCGCTGTTCGAGACAATCTCCGTCACTCTCGCCCTTCTTGACGATCACGGGCGGGCGCGGCTGGTAGCTTCTCGGTCGAAGGTCCTCGACAGGTTCTTCGTGCTCATGAACAACTGGGACTTCGACCGGGCGATCTCCGTGGGCACCGGGAACCCGGCGAAGATCCGCACGAGATTCCAGCACGTAGAGCCAGTGTTCCGAGGGGTGGCCGAACAGTGATCGACCGACTGACGCTGCGCAACTTCAAGGCATTCCAGGACATGTCGCTTCCGCTCGGTCCCCTCACTCTCCTCACGGGGCTGAATTCTTCCGGCAAGAGCAGCGTCCTCCAGGCAATCGCCTTGCTGCGCCAGTCCTACGAGGCGGGCGACCTGGAGGCCTCCCGGTACCTGCCCGAGGCGCGGAAGTCCGGCCTGCGTACCACCGTCGCCAATCAGGGCTTCCTCCTCAACGGTGAACTCGTCGGCCTCGGCACCGGAGAGGATGTGCTGTGCGAGGGCGACGCACTGTCGGACGAGACCCGGATCGCCCTCGCCGTCGACGAAGGCCCGTACCACTACGGCTGGACCGTCGAGTACGAGGCCGGACAGAACCTGCTGCCCCTGCTCGGCGTGGAACTGCCACTTGACTCGGAGGGCGTCGCCGCGCCCGTCGGGCCCGAGGCCGTGACGCCCGCGTTCCTCACCGCCCCCTTCCAGTACTTGCACGCCGACCGGATCTCGCCTGCCGAGTTCTACCCGCGCGACCACCACGCGGCCATCGGCCGCGGCTTCCTCGGCGTACGCGGTGAGCACACCGTCAACTTCCTCCGCCACCATGCCGACGACCCGGTGCCCGAGGGGCCCCTGCACCATCCGCGTGCCCGGTCCGCCGTGCTGCGCCACCAGGTCGCCGCATGGATGGGCGACCTGTGCCCGGGGGTGAACGTCCAGGCCGACGCCATCGAGGGCGCCGACGCGGTACTCCTCTCGTACGACTTCCAGGGGCCGCTCGGTCGCACTCGTCGCCGACGCCCCGGCAACGTCGGCTTCGGCCTCACCTACGTCTTGCCGATCGTGGTCGCCTGCCTCACCGCCCGGCCCGGTTCCCTGGTCCTCCTGGAGAACCCGGAGGCACACCTCCACCCCCACGGGCAGACCCGGATGGCCGCGCTCGCAGCCGCGGCCGCCGCGCAGGGGGCCCAGGTGATCACGGAGACGCACAGCGACCACGTCATCAACGGCGTGCGGCTCGCCGTGAAGCAGGGGCACAGCGCCCCCGAACAGACGGTGTTCCACTACTTCCGCAGCGTCGGCACCGGCGTGGAGGTCGTCAGCCCGCGGGTCAACCCTGCAGGCAAACTCGACCAGTGGCCCGACGGGTTCTTCGACGAGCTGGAGAACACGCTCGACCAGCTCATCGCCTGATACCCGCCTGGGGAGGGCGGAGTCGAGGCGCACACATCATCGCGGAGGGGGACACGTGCCGCAGCTGTTCCTGAACGAGAAGTCCTGCGAGACGACGGCCGAGCCGGACCGTGTCAACCGGGCCATGAGCACCATGGTTGAGGCCGTCCTCGCCATCGCCAGGGAAGACCCCAAGGGCACGGCGCTGGTCACCCACGCCAGCTCCCTGATGGCTTTACAGCTGGCCCAGGGACATCCCATCAGCAAGTGGATGGGCGCCCCGGACACCAAGGACCTGCGCGTCCTGCTGAAGAAGCTGGAGGACAAATCGCCCTACGAGACGGTCTTCCCCGAGGGCGAGACCTTCTCCGACGTCGCGTGTCGGCACGACGGCGATCCGGTGGACGGGCTGCGCTACGCGCATCTGCTGGGCGGCATCGGCATCTCCCTCCCGCTGGAAGCTCGTTGGAACGCCGACACGCTCACCCTGGTGCGGGAACAGCTCGTGGACGACGAGGACACGGGGTCCGTGCTCACCGAGGTCGAGGTCAGGCACGTCGCCGGCACCGAGCACGTCGCGCCGCACCTGCCCTGGATCCGACGCGGTGCGGACGCCGGCCGGCAGAAGGCGGTCCAGGGCCTGCGGTCCGGTGCCGAACTGTGGCGCCTGCGCTCGGACCTCTTCCCACTGCTCCAGTTCACGACGCTGGCTGAGCAACACTTCACCGAGCTGCCGGAGACGTGGGTGCGACCGGTGGGTGAGCGGCTCGGAGAACTGCAGGACGCGGTCGGCGACTGGGACCAGGCCCTGCGGCCCATCTGCCCCCAGTGGCGTTCCTACGTGCGCACCGAGTTCGAGAACCGGCGGCGCCTGTGCTGGTTCGAGGACACCGACGGCGAGACGCGTCTGTTCGACTGGCACAGCGAGTTCCTGCCGGAGCGGGGGCGCATGCCGGGCCGCCTGCACTTCCGCCTGCTCCACGAGGAGCGCACCCTGCGCATCGCGTACGTCGGGCGGAAACGCGGCAACAGATGATCCACCCCGGAGCCCGCCCGGCCGCCCCGGCTAACGTAGGCCCCTGACCGGCCGCTCACCGGCCCCACCAGCACCAAGGAGGACCGCGCGTGCGTCCCACCCTCGCCGCCGACCAGGTACGGGCCAGCCTGAGCCAGTACCTCGCGACGACGTACGCGCTGGCCGACGAGAGCACCCGCCGCGCCCTGGAGAACTTCCTCGGCGACCCCGAGGACGGCATCTTCCGCGGCCCCTACCTCCGCGTCCGCACCCCCTTCCGCACCGCCGTGGGCACGGACTGGAAGCGGCATCTGACCTGGCACCCCGAGCTGACCCCGTACCGGCACCAGGAAGCCGCCTGGGAGCGGCTGTCGACCCTGCACGGCCCGGCCCGGCCCACCCTCGTCACCACCGGCACCGGATCCGGCAAGACCGAGTCGTTCCTGGTCCCGATCCTCGACCACTGCTACCGCCAGCGGCTGGCCGGGCGGAAGGGCGTCAAGGCGATCCTGCTCTACCCGATGAACGCCCTGGCCACCGACCAGGCCCACCGCATCGGCGAGCGGCTGAACGACCCGAAGGACACCCGGCTGCGGGACGCCGGGGTGGGCGCCGGGCTCTACATCGGGGACCGGCCGTCCCAGGAGTTCAAGCAGGCCAATCCGGCGATCACCGTGGACCGGGACGAGATCCGGCGGACCATGCCGGACATCCTGATCACCAACTACAAGATGCTCGACCTGCTCCTGCAACGGCCCGAGGACCAGCGGCTGTGGCAGGACTCGGCGCTCGCCTACGTCGTCCTCGACGAGTTCCACACCTACGACGGCGCCCAGGGCACGGACGTCGCCATGCTGCTGCGCCGCCTCGGCTCGGTCACCGGGCTCGCCGAACCCGGACGGCCACTGGGGCCGGTCTGCCCCGTCGCCACGTCGGCCACCCTCGGCGAGAACGGCACCGGCGCCACCGACAGCGGTGCGCGGGGCCCGGCGGCCCGCCCCGGCAGCGGCCCCGGCATGCTGGAAGTCGCCGAGCAGGTCTTCGGTGTGCCGTTCCCGCCCGACGCGGTCGTCGGGGAGGACCGGCGCTCCACCAGGGACTTCACCGGCGAGAGCGACTTCAGCCTGCCGTTCCCCTCGCCCCACGAGGTCGCCGGACTCGGCGACCCCACCCGCGACCCGGGCGCGATGGACGACCTCGTCACCGCCTTCTCCGGGCTGAGCGGGCCGAGCCCGGAGGACCTCGGGGCCGTGCTGCGCCGGCACCGGCTGACCGCCGCCGTCCTGGAGATCCTCGACGGCACGCCCAGGACGATCTCCGAGATCACCGAGGTCCTGCCCCGCTACGCCTACCACTGGGGCATGGCCGTACAGCAGCAGCCGCGTGTCGCCGCCCAGGGCCTGGCCCGGTACATCGCCCTCCTGTCGTACGCCCGAGACCCGGACCACCCCGGACGGCCGCTGCTGTCCATCGAGATCCACCACTGGGTACGCTCGGTCTCCCGTGTGCTGCGGGGCATCAGTGCGGCCCGCGCCGAGTTCCGCTGGGACGACGAACGGGTGACCTCCGGCGGTGCGCTGACCCGCAAGGTCCCCGGCCCGGCCGCCCGGCCGTCCCCGTACGACGGGGAGGGACCCGCCGTACCCCTCGACGCCGCCGAGCAGGCCGCCGTACCGGCCGACGACAGCGCGCCGCCGCCCGCCGAGGTTTTTCTGCCGGCCGTGTTCTGCCGCGAGTGCGGACGCTCCGGCTGGGCCGCGTACTCGCCCGAGGTAGACCCCGCCGAGCTCGAACTGAACGCCACGAAGATCCGCCGCGCCTCCGTCGGCCGGGACAAGCGTCGGGTGCGCAACATGATCGCCGCGACTCCGCGAGAGGTGCACGAGGCCGCCTTCGGGGCGGGGGCGGAGCGTCGGCGCGGCGGCCCCTCCGTCATGGTGCTGGAGGGCCACGGCGGGCGGCTTCGGCCCCTGTCACCCGACGCCGACTTCACCGCCCCGACGGACGGCGAGGGACCGCGCCGGCCACGCACCCTCCACAACGCCGCGTTCGTCCACGCCGACCTCGACGGCGACCGGGCCGCCGAACGCGACCAGTGCCCCGCCTGCCGCACCTTCAACTCCGTCCGCTACCTCGGCACCGGCCTCGCCGCGCTCGCCGCCGCCGCCGTCACCCAGCTCTTCACCGGCGGCGAACTCGACAAGAACCTGGGGGAGGACAAGACCCTCCTCTTCAACGACTCCGTACAGGACGCCGCCCACCGCGCCGGATACGTCGCCAGCCGCTCGTACACCTTCTCACTCCGTGCCCTGCTCGCCAGCCGTATCGATGAGGACGAGCCGATCACGCTGAACGACCTGGCCGCCGACCTGATCGCGGACGTCGTCGACAGCAAGGCCGTACAGGCCGCCGTCATCCCGCCCGACCTGCACCTGGTCAGGGGTGTGGACACGCTGCTCTCCGGCCGCAGCCGCGGCTCCCGGCCCACCTGGGAACTGATCGCGCAACGCCTGGCGTTCGCCACCGTGATGGAGTTCGGCCTGCGCTCCAGGCAGGGCCGCACCCTGGAACTGACCCGCACCGTCGCCGCCGACGTGCCCCTCCAGGACCCCGACGCTGTGGCGGAACTCGTACGGGAGACACTGCTCACCACGCCGGGAGAAATCGCCCTGCCCGACGGGTCCGTGCCCGGATACGACCGGCATATCGGCTTCGTCCGGGGCCTGTTGGAGCGCATGCGCATCCGGGGAGCCGTCCGGCACGCCTGGCTGGACCCCTGGCTGGACCAGGCCGGGGTCCGTCGATGGGCGATCTGGGGCGGACGCGAGAACGGGATGCCCGCCTTCCCCCGGGGGGTCTCCGCGCCCGCCTTCCTGCTGGGCAGCCCCAAGCAGGGCAGCGAGGACTTCGACGTCCTCACCGGACGGCTCGGCTGGTACCAGGACTGGGCCGTACGCTCCCTGGGCCTGCGCCCGGAGGCCGCCGCCACGTTCCTGAGCCGGCTGCTGCCCGCGCTCGCCGAGATCGGTGTCGTCTCCGCGCGCACCGCGCTCGACGGCGCCACCCGCGTCTACGGACTCCAGCCCGGCCACATCCGGGTGCGCAGACTCGCCGACGACACGCTGCCTGACGCCACCGCGCACTGCCCGCGCTGCTTCTGGGAACAGACCATCCACCCCGACCTGGCCGGCCAGTGGCACGGTCAGCCCTGCCCCCGCTACCGCTGCGGCGGCACTCTCGGCACCGGCCGCGACCTGGACAGCGGACTGAGGCAACGGGACTACACCGACGACTTCTACCGGCGCATGTACCGCGAGGCCGGCGTCTTCACCATCAACACCGCCGAACACACCGGCACCCTCAGCCGCGCCCGGCGCGAGGCGGTCGAGAAGGCCTTCCGCGACGGCACCCGCGTCCACTACGCCAACCCGCAGGTCCTGTCCTGCACCCCCACCCTCGAACTCGGCATCGACATCGGCGACCTCTCGGCGGTCGTCCTCGCCTCACTGCCCAAGGGACCGGCCAACTACATCCAGCGGGTGGGCCGCGCGGGCCGCTCCACCGGCAACGCCTACCTGCTCACCATGGTCGACCGGGGGCCGCGCGACCGCTACTACCTCGAAGAACCCCGCCTCATGATCGCCGGGGAGGTTCGGCCGCCCGGCTGCTACCTGTCCGCGGCCGAGATCCTGCGCCGCCAGTACCTTGCCCACCTCCTCGACCTCGCCGGCGCCGGACGGCTGACCGCCCCCGACGGGACACCGCTGCGCCCGCTGCCCGGGCGGGCCACAGAACTGTTCGGCGCCTCTGCCTGGCAGGCCGACTTCACCGAGGCCGCGCTGGCCGACGGCGAACGACTCGTCCGGGGCTTCCTGGACCTGTTCCCTCCGTACGACGAGAGCCGCGGCACGGGCGTCAGCCCGCAGGCCCGTACCGCCCTCACCGCCTACGCCACCGACCCCGGCGAGGAGGGACTGGCCGGCGCTCTGGTCGCCGCGTGCAGGCGCTGGGAGGAGCGCCGCGCGGACCTCCAGCGCCGCACCGAGGCCATCGACCGGGCGCACGGGCTGCTCGTCGCCGGCGACCCCGACCACGCACGGCAGGGGCGCGAGTTGCGGGCCGAGCGGCGCGAGGTGGGCCGCATCTCCCGGGAGATCAGCCGCACCACCGCGCACGGCGCCCTGGTCGACCTCGGCCTGCTGCCGAACTACAGCCTCATCGACTCGGCCACCGAGCTGGAGGCCACCCTCACCTGGACCGAGAAGACCGACGACGGCGGCCGCGAGAACCACAGCAAGACCCTCCGCCACAGCCGCCCCGCCCGCCTCGCCCTCACCGAGTTCGCGCCCGGCAACCACTACTACGTCCAGGGCTACAAACACCGAGTCACCGGAGTGGACATCGGCGGGCCCGGCCGCCCGGCCTGGCTCTGGTGGCGCGTGTGCCCCGACTGCGGCCACGTCCGCACCCACCTCGCCGAGGACGACGCGTCCCCCTGCCCTCGCTGCCGGTCCGCGGCCATCGGCGACGTCGGCTGCCTGCACAAGGTGCTCGTGCCGCGCCGCGTCACCTCCCGGGACGAACGCGACGACGTCCGCGTCCGCGACGACAGCGACGAACGGGAGCGGCGCCACTACACCGTCGTTCCCGCCGTCGACATCGACGCCGACGACATCGAACAGGCCTGGAAGCACGAACACGCCACCTTCGGCTGGGAGTTCACCCGGCAGGCGCACGTCCGGCATCTCAACGTCGGCGCCGCCCGCGTGGACGGCGGCGCGGACACCACCTTCGCCGGACAGGAGGTCCGCCTCAACCCCTTCTGGGTCTGCGATGCGTGCGGCTACGCCGACCCGGACGGCGGACCCGCCGCGCACGACGCCGGTGACGCGTCGGCACACGCCAAGTACCACCGGCCGTGGTGTCCCAGACGGCGCGCCGGAGCCGACGCCGTACGACGCGGCGAGCGGGTGCTGCTCGCCCACGAACTGCGCACCGACGCACTGCGCGTCCTCATCCCCGCCGTCACCGCGCACACCCGGGAACGGCTCGCGTCCTTCAAGGCGCTGCTGCTGGCCGGCATCGCGCGCAGCTACGGCGGCGACCCCGACCACCTCGCGGTCGTCACCGACTCCATGCCCGAGGAACGCGGTGAGACCCCGCTCCGCCGCCACTTCCTCGTCCTGTACGACACGCTCCCCGGCGGCACCGGCTACCTGCACCGCCTCGCCGGCCGGGACGGTCTCAAGGGTGTCCTGGACGACGCCCGGCAGGTGATCGAGACGTGCGTGTGCGTGGGCCAGGGCCGGTCCGCGTGCCACCGCTGCCTGTTGCGGCACGTCACCGACGGCGAGTACGAACTCGTCTCCCGCGAGCACGCCCTCGACATGCTCGGCGACCTCTTCGGCCGCACCGCGGACCACTGGAGCGTCGGACCGGTCGCCACCACCCGGGACATCACCCTGGTGCACCAGGTGGAGAGCGAGCTGGAGGCACTCTTCCGGCGCGGGCTGCTCGAATGGGCCGAGCGGGTGGACGACGTCAGCGTCCGCACCGCTCTCACCGCCGACGGCACCCGGGACACGACCCTGCGCTTCACCGCACCCGACGGCACCGTCCGCGGCTGGCAGATGGAAACCCAGACCCCGCTCGACTACACCCGGCCGGACGTGGTCTTCCGCAGCACCGACGACGACCGCCGGGTCGCCGTCTACCTCGACGGCTACCGCTACCACGCAAGCCCCGAGCACCTCACCGCCGAGGCCGACGCGGTCAAGCGCACCCGGCTGCGCGCGGAAGGCTGGCAGGTCTTCCAGCTCACCTGGGACGACGTACAGGCCTGGACCGGCCGGACCACGCCCCGGGCCGACCCGCCGTGGAAGCCGTACCCGAACACCGCGCAGAAGACAGCCATGGACGTCCACCGGCGCATGCACGCCGGAGACACCCGCGACCTGCCGAGGCTGGTGTGGGCCAACCCGGTCGAGACGCTGATCGGCTACCTCACCGACCCCGACCCGGACGCCTGGCGGCGCCGCACCCAGAGCGCCCTCGCGGGCTTCGCCGCCGTGTCGGCGACCAGCAGGGCCCTGGCCGCAGGCAAAGAGACCGGGCTCAGGATCAGCGAGGCGCTGCACGGTCACCGGCTGGCGCAGGGACAGGGCGCCGTCCAGGTCATGGCGACGCGGGACGCCTCGGGGTGCCCTCTCACCATCGCGCTCGACCTGCGCGGGGGCCAGAGCGCGGCCGCCTGGACGGCACTGACCGTCCTCGACGACAGCACGGACACGGTCGACGCCGACGAGACCGCCCACCGCAGACGCTGGCAGGCTTGGCTCTACTGGAGCAATCTTCTCCAGTTTCTCGACTTCGGGGAGGGCGACGGGGTTCAGCTCACGACCGGCATGCTGCCCGGATTCGACCCGGCCGAGCTGGCCGTCACCGGTGGCACCGGATGGCTCACCTCCCGGCGACACCGGCACGAACCCGCGGCGGACGGAGCACAGCCGGTCGCCGGGCAGCAGTCGGCCGCGCCGGGGCAGGACGCCGAGGGGGCCTCCGCCGCCGTGCGCGACCCCGCCTGGGACGAAGTCATCGAGTACCTCGTCGACGAACCCGGCCTGCCCGCCCTCGCCGGGGCTCTCGCCGACCGGGGCCTGCCCGCGCCCGAGGCCGGCTACGAGCTGGGGACGGCCGCCTGGCCCGCCGAACTCGCCTGGCCCGG
This sequence comes from Streptomyces pactum, assembly GCF_002005225.1. Classification (NCBI taxonomy): domain Bacteria; kingdom Bacillati; phylum Actinomycetota; class Actinomycetes; order Kitasatosporales; family Streptomycetaceae; genus Streptomyces; species Streptomyces pactum. The sequence goes on along the minus strand of NZ_CP019724.1, from coordinate 2,111,537 downwards.
CCCCCGCGTGGGCATCGTTCTCGCACACCGCCCGGACCCGGCCACCCGGCGCGACATCGAAGCCGAAGAACGGGACCGGGCCTACCGGGACGCGGGCTGGCAGGTCCGTACCGCGGCGGAATGGGACGTCGACGAACTCGCCGCGCTGGCCGGCCACGACGCGGACAGAGCAGCGCACCACTACGAGGAGAACGAGCGATGACGGTCACCGGCGCGCCGAGGACGGGCGTGACGCTGCGCCTGCTGGACAAGGCCGACAAGGAGATCGTCAAACTGGACCGCGCGGTCCTCGGGGCGTTCTACAAGTTCCAACACGACTTCCGCCGCAACCCCGACGCCGGCGGCTTCGACCTCAAGCAGTTGGAAGGCCACGACCGTCTCTGGTCGGCACGCGTCAACCGCGAGTGGCGGGCCCTGATGATCCGCCTCGGCGGTGACGACTGGCTGCTCGTCTCGGTCAAGCACCGCAGCCACGTCCACAAGAACCTGGACCGGCTCAACTACGGCATCAACCACATCACCGGCGCCATCGAATACGTCGACCTCCAGGTCGTCGAGGAGAGCGTGCTGCGCCGCGGACTCACCCCGCCCGCCGCTCCAGTCCCGGCTCCGACGCCCGTGCCCGCCCCGGAACCGGCCCGTCCGAAGCCGTCGGAGGAGCCGGAAGGGCTGGAGGAGCCGGAGAAACCCCTCTTCGGGGCCTACACCGACGAGGAACTCGCCGATCTCGGCGTCGCCGAACCGCTCATCCCCATCGTCCGGAAACTCACCACGGACGACGAACTGCTCGGCCTCGCCGAGTATGCGCCCCGCCACACCGGGGAAGTCCTCCTCCGGCTGCGCGACGGTGCTTCCTACGAAGAGGTCATGGACGAGGTCACCGCGCCCGTCGCGGTCGAAGAGCCGGAGCGCAACCTCGACTCCGCCGACTGGCAGGCAGCCGTCGACCGCTCACAGACCGTGGCGATCACCGACGATGAATTCCTGCAGAGCATCCTGGAGGAGGGCGACTTCGGGCGCTGGAAGATCTTCCTCCACCCCACCCAGGAGAAGCTGGTCCACCGGCGCTACTCCGGCCCGGCCCGGGTCGGTGGTGGCCCGGGAACGGGCAAGACCATCGTCGCCCTCCACCGTGTCTGCCATCTGGTGCGACAGCTCCCGCCCGGCCACACCAAGCCTGTCCTGTTCACCACGTTCAACCGGAATCTTGCCGCCGACCTCCGCTCCCGGCTCCTCTCCCTCGGCGGACCCGACGTACTGGCCAGGGTCGACATCGCACACGTGGACCAACTCGCCACCCGCATCGTCAGCGAGGCCGACCCGGGCAACGCCAAGCGGCGCATCGACGACACGACGGCGCTCCGCGAGTGGCGGGACCTGCTGGTGGAGGCGGGAGAGACCCGTTGGAGCGCCGAGTTCCTCAGCGACGAATGGAACCAGGTCATCCTCGGCCAGGCCGTGGCCTCCCGGAGCGACTACTTCACCGTCCGGCGCGCCGGCAGGGGGCGCAGCGTCACCCGCGCCGAGCGCGTCGGCATCTGGCAACTCGCCGAACGCTTCACGCAACGGCTGGAGACCAAAGGGCTGGAGACCCACCGCCAGGTCGCCGAACGGGCGGCGCGGCTAGAGATGACCCGAAAGGCGAAGATCGACAGTCGGTCACGGGAACGCGAGGACCGGAGCGGCCTGGACAACCTCCATGTCGAGGCCGGTTCCGGTGCCCGGCTGCGCCACCGGTACCGGCACATCGTGGTCGACGAGGCCCAGGACCTCAGCGCCGCCCACTGGAAGATGCTGCGTGCCATGGCGCCGTCCGAGGCCGACGACATGTTCCTCGTGGGCGACACGCACCAGCGGATCTACGACAACCAGGTCACCCTCGGCAGCCTTGGCGTCCACATCCGGGGCCGGTCCTCCCGGCTGACCCTCAGCTACCGCACAACCCGGGAGATCCTCCGCGACGCGATCCGGGTGCTGGGCGACGCCGACTACGACGACTTGGACGGTGACAGCGACACCCTCGCCGGGTACCGCTCGGTCCTGCACGGCCCGGTCCCGTCGTTGCGCGGTGCGCGGAGCTGGGACGAGGAGATGGACCTCGTCGTGCAACAACTGCGGGCCTGGCACGACGTGCCCCGCGAGTCCACGGCGATCTGCGTCCCGACCAACGACATGGTCACCCAGCTCGCCGAACGCCTTGCCCGGCACGGCATCACCCCGACCGAGATCACACAGGACGGGCCGCGCGGCGACCAGGGCGTGCACATCGGCACCATGTACCGCTTCAAGGGGCTTGAGTACCGCTGCCTGGTCATCGCCGGGGTGGCCGAGGGCCTCGTTCCCCGCGCCTCCGTGGACACGTGGGAGCACACCGACCCGAGCCGCCACCGGCGAGAGCTGCACCGGGCGCGTTCGCTGCTCTTCGTCGCGGCCACCCGCGCCCGTGACGCCCTGGCCATCACCTGGCACGGAGAACCGAGTCGCTTCCTGGCGCCGCTGCTCCCGCCCCGAAGCGATACCTGAGGCGGACACTGAGCGCAGTTGCTGTGGCTACATCCAGGTGTCTGGCCGAGACTCTGAATCCGGAGATCACAAAAAGTTTGCTATACCAGGCTGACTTCGATCTCCGATGCAGGCAGTCTGATGCCCGGCGCCGAGGCTCGGGAGCGCGAAAAGTACCACCGACGGTACAGACTTTCACCCTCTGTGCGGAGACTCCGGCGCCCGATGCGAGGAGGCGACTCAATGGGTTGGATAGCCGTGGGGTGCGGGGCCGTCTTGGCGCTGTGCGTGATGCGCATTCTGCTCCGGCAGGTACGAGGAATTCTTCTTGACGGAAGTGCTCTCGTCCGTGCTTGGGGGGATTCGTAACCGTTGTGAGAGGCGCGAGGCGGGCTACTCGCCGTTGAGATGCGGTGCATGTGCGCGTGTTCCGGACAGTCGTGAGTGGGGGCTAGTCGCCAAATATGCCCATGTCTTTCGTCCGATGACTGGGAGGGCGATTTACGAGGTGGTGTGGCCGCACGGCGTGCCACCTGTGAGGACTTGGGGATACGGGGAGCCGAGCGCGATCACATCCGCCGGAGCCGCGTGTGCAGCCCGGCATGGCCATCATGCAGCCGCCCGGGCGCGGGAGGGGAGCTACGGGAAGGCCTCTTCCCATACGACGCACGGCTGCGGCCGACGAGGGTGCGCAGCGCTGGCCTCAGCTCGAGGAGCAGGTCCTGGTTGAGGTAGCGGGGCGGATCGTCGTGCGGCCCCTCGTCCAGGGTGGTGCGGTAGCAGGCCCATACGCTGGGGCGCGGCTTGCCCAATTTGTACAGGTCATCCCCGACCAGGCCCTGTGCCAATGGCAACTCGGTAGTTCCCTGGGGCGGGCCGTGCAACTCGTCCCGCTCCTCCGGCAGACGCCGTAAGAACTTCTCCCGTACAGCGCGAGATCCTCGGCGACCGCGTCCGCATTTCCTCGGTCCGACCCAAAAAGTCCCAGAGAAGTCCCACAGATGGAGCCGAGTCCCCTCCTGGCTTGCATACGTGCAGGTCAGGAGAGGATTCGCGCTACCTTTTCCTAGAACTTTCAGATGTCCCGGAAGATCTCGATCTGCGCCCCGATCGAGTTCAGCCGCTCCGCCAGGTCCTCGTACCCGCGGTTGATGACGTAGACGTTGCGCAGGACGGACGTGCCCTCGGCCGCCATCATCGCCAGCAGGACCACCACGGCGGGGCGCAGGGCCGGCGGGCACATCATCTCGGCGGCGCGCCAGCGGGTGGGGCCCTCGACCAGGACGCGGTGGGGGTCCAGCAACTGGAGGCGGCCGCCGAGGCGGTTGAGGTCGGTCAGGTAGATGGCGCGGTTGTCGTAGACCCAGTCGTGGATGAGGGTCTGGCCCTGGGCGGAGGCGGCGATGGCCGCGAAGAAGGGGACGTTGTCGATGTTCAGGCCCGGGAAGGGCATGGGGTGGATCTTGTCGATCGGCGCTTCGAGTTTGGAGGGGCGCACGGTCAGGTCCACCAGGCGGGTGCGGCCGTTGTCGGCGCAGTACTCGGGCGTGCGGTCGTGGTCGAGGCCCATCTCCTCCAGGACCGCCAGCTCGATCTCCAGGAACTCGATGGGGACGCGACGCACCGTCAGCTCCGACTCCGTCACCACGGCCGCGGCCAGCAGGCTCATCGCCTCGACCGGGTCCTCGGAGGGGGAGTAGTCCACGTCGGCGTCGATGACCGGCATGCCGTGCACGGTGAGGGTGGTGGTGCCGATGCCCTCCACTCGCACGCCCAGGGCCTCCAGGAAGAAGCAGAGGTCCTGGACCATGTAGTTGGAGGAGGCGTTGCGGATGACGGTGACGCCGTCGTGCCGGGCGGCCGCGAGGAGCGCGTTCTCGGTGACCGTGTCGCCCCGCTCGGTCAGCACGATCGGGCGGTCCGGGCGCACCTGACGGTCGACCACCGCGTGGTAGTGGCCCTCGGTGGCGGCGACGTCCAGGCCGAAGCGGCGCAGCGCGATCATGTGCGGCTCGATGGTCCGGGTGCCGAGGTCGCAGCCGCCGGCGTAGGGCAGCCGGAAGCGGTCCATGCGGTGCAGCAGCGGGCCGAGGAACATGATGATCGAGCGGGTGCGGACGGCGGCCTCGGCGTCGATGGCCTCCATGTCCAGCTCGGCCGGCGGCACGATCTCCAGGTCGGTGCCGTCGTTGATCCAGCGGGTGCGTACGCCGATGGAGTGCAGCACCTCCAGGAGGCGGTAGACCTCCTCGATGCGGGCGACCCGGCGCAGCACCGTGCGCCCCTTGTTGAGCAGTGAGGCGCACAGCAGGGCCACGCAGGCGTTCTTGCTGGTCTTGACGTCGATGGCGCCGGAGAGGCGCCGGCCGCCGACCACACGCAGGTGCATCGGACCCGAGTAGCCGAGCGAGACGATCTCGCTGTCCAGCGCTTCGCCGATGCGGGCGATCATCTCAAGGCTGATGTTCTGGTTGCCGCGCTCGATGCGGTTGACGGCGCTCTGACTGGTGCCGAGCGCCTCCGCGAGCTGTGACTGCGTCCAGCCACGGTGCTGCCGGGCGTCACGGATGAGCCTGCCGATGCGTACGAGGTAGTCGTCTGCCATGTGGTTGAGGCTATCTCAGATATGAGATGGCGCCTTCCGGGGGGTCCGCCCGAGTGACGGGCCGTCAATGCCGCCTCAATGATGCCTGGTCGAGCGGGTGCGCCGCCATCCGAAAGGTCCGGGCAAATCCATCGATGTCGTACGACGTCCCGTGCTGCTGCGGGTGTGGCGCGGGCCGTTTCGGCCGCCGGTCGTGATGGACCAGGAACGTTTGTTGATGTTCAGTCGTACTCCGGGGAGGATCCGGAAGCTCTTGCGGAACGTGAGGGGCATCGTGCCTCCTTCCGAGTCGCGCCGGGTGTTCCCGGCGCAAGTCGGATACCCCCGTTCCGCGTACTGATGGCCGCGCGGGTCACCCGGGAGGAGTCCCGGACGGGTTCCGGACGGGTCCGGGGCGGTCCTGGATGGTCCGGGGTGGGGTGCACGCCACACCGCGCCCGGGCATGACCGGCGCGCCCCCATGTACTAGAGTTATCTCGACATCGAGATATCTGCCGAGGCGCACCGCAGTCGCACGCCGCTATCGGGTCTGGGGGTAAGGGTTACCTAACTTAGCCCTACCTTAGCGGATCGGCCAGGGCGGCGTGGCGGCAGGATGCGGTGGTACGCGCACATAAATGAAGGAGACTGTCGTGTCGGCGAACAGCTTCGACGCCCGCAGCACACTGCAGGTGGGCGACGAGTCGTACGAGATCTTCCGGCTGGACAAGGTCGAGGGCTCCGCGCGCCTTCCCTACAGCCTGAAGGTGCTGCTGGAGAACCTGCTCCGCACCGAGGACGGCGCGAACATCACCGCCGACCACATCCGCGCCCTCGGCGGCTGGGACTCGCAGGCCCAGCCGTCGCAGGAGATCCAGTTCACGCCGGCCCGCGTGATCATGCAGGACTTCACGGGAGTGCCCTGCGTCGTCGACCTCGCCACCATGCGCGAGGCCGTCAAGGAGCTCGGCGGTGACGCGGCGAAGATCAACCCGCTGGCACCGGCCGAGCTGGTCATCGACCACTCCGTCATCGCCGACAAGTTCGGCACCAACGACGCCTTCAAGCAGAACGTCGACCTGGAGTACGGCCGCAACAAGGAGCGCTACCAGTTCCTGCGCTGGGGCCAGACCGCCTTCGACGAGTTCAAGGTCGTCCCGCCCGGCACCGGCATCGTCCACCAGGTGAACATCGAGCACCTGGCCCGCGTCGTCATGACCCGTGACGGCAAGGCCTACCCGGACACCCTGGTCGGCACCGACTCGCACACCACCATGGTCAACGGCCTCGGCGTCCTGGGCTGGGGCGTCGGCGGCATCGAGGCCGAGGCCGCGATGCTCGGCCAGCCGGTCTCCATGCTCATCCCGCGCGTCGTCGGCTTCAAGCTGACCGGCGAGCTGACCCCCGGCACCACCGCCACCGACCTCGTGCTGACCATCACCGAGATGCTCCGCAAGCACGGCGTCGTCGGCAAGTTCGTCGAGTTCTACGGCGAGGGTGTGGCGGCCACGAGCCTCGCCAACCGCGCCACCATCGGCAACATGTCGCCGGAGTTCGGCTCCACCGCCGCCATCTTCCCGATCGACGGCGAGACGCTGAACTACATGCGCCTGACCGGCCGCAGCGACCAGCAGGTCGCGCTGGTCGAGGCGTACGCCAAGGAGCAGGGCCTCTGGCTGGACCCGAAGGCCGAGCCGGACTTCTCCGAGAAGCTGGAGCTCGACCTCGCCACGGTCGTGCCCTCCATCGCCGGCCCGAAGCGCCCGCAGGACCGCATCGTCCTCGCGAACGCCGCCCAGCAGTTCAAGCAGGACGTCCGCAACTACGTGGACAGCGTGGACGAGGCCGGCCAGGAGTCCTTCCCGGCCTCCGACGCCCCGGCCGTCACGCCGAACGGCGCCCCGTCCAACCCGGTTCCGGTCACCGCCCCCGACGGCACGACCTACGAGCTGGACCACGGTGCGGTGACGGTCGCGGCCATCACCTCCTGCACCAACACCTCCAACCCGTACGTCATGGTCGCCGCCGCCCTGGTGGCCAAGAAGGCGGTCGAGAAGGGCCTGACCCGCAAGCCGTGGGTCAAGACCACCCTCGCCCCGGGCTCCAAGGTCGTCACCGACTACTTCGAGAAGGCGGGCCTGACCCCCTACCTCGACAAGGTCGGCTTCAACCTGGTCGGCTACGGCTGCACCACCTGCATCGGCAACTCCGGCCCGCTGCCGGACGAGGTCTCCAAGGCCGTCAACGACCACGACCTCGCCGTCACCTCGGTGCTCTCCGGCAACCGGAACTTCGAGGGCCGCATCAACCCCGACGTCAAGATGAACTACCTGGCGTCGCCGCCGCTGGTGGTCGCCTACGCGCTCGCGGGTTCCATGAAGGTGGACATCACCAAGGACGCCCTGGGCGCCGACCAGGACGGCAACCCGGTCTACCTGAAGGACATCTGGCCCACCGAGGCCGAGGTCAACGACGTCGTCGCCAACACCATCGGCGAGGACATGTTCTCCAAGTCCTACAGCGACGTCTTCGCGGGCGACGCCCAGTGGCAGGCGCTGCCGATCCCGACCGGCGACACCTTCGAGTGGGACGGCGAGTCCACCTACGTGCGCAAGCCCCCGTACTTCGAGGGCATGCGGATGGAGCCGGCCCCGGTCGAGGACATCGCCGGCGCCCGGGTGCTCGCCAAGCTGGGCGACTCGGTCACCACCGACCACATCTCCCCGGCCGGTGCCATCAAGGCCGACACCCCGGCCGGCAAGTACCTCACGGAGCACGGCGTCGAGCGCCGCGACTTCAACAGCTACGGCTCGCGCCGCGGCAACCACGAGATCATGATCCGCGGTACGTTCGCCAACATCCGCCTGCGCAACCAGATCGCGCCGGGCACCGAGGGCGGCTACACCCGCGACTTCACCCGGGCCGCCGAAGGTGACGGGGGTGCTCCGGTGTCGTTCATCTACGACGCCTCCCGCAACTACATCGAGCAGGGCACCCCGCTCGTCGTCCTGGCCGGCAAGGAGTACGGCTCCGGTTCGTCCCGCGACTGGGCGGCCAAGGGCACCGCGCTCCTCGGCGTCAAGGCCGTCATCGCCGAGTCCTACGAGCGCATCCACCGCTCGAACCTCATCGGCATGGGCGTCCTGCCGCTCCAGTTCCCGGAGGGCCAGACGGCCGACTCCCTCGGCCTGACCGGCGAGGAGGCCTTCTCCGTCTCCGGCGTCACGGAGCTGAACGAGGGCACCACCCCCCGCACGGTGAAGGTCACCACCGACACCGGTGTCGAGTTCGACGCGGTCGTCCGCATCGACACCCCCGGTGAGGCGGACTACTACCGCAACGGCGGCATCCTGCAGTACGTGCTGCGCAGCCTGATCCGCAAGTAGGCGGCACCGCGCGACAGCCGAGGGCCGTACCCCCGTCGCCGGGGGTACGGCCCTCGTCCGCGTCTTCGGGAAGGCGCGGTGTGCGTCAGAAGAGCAGGCGGTACGTGTTCCAGCCGCCGCTGCCGATCTTCACGCGGGACTCGTACGGGGCGGAGCCGTTGCCGGTGCCCTTGTACAGGTACAGCGCGCCGTCCTTCTCGCGCGCGACCAGGTCGGTGACCCCGTCGATGTCGATGTCGCCGACGGAGACGACGTTGTTGTAGGCGTTCCAGCCGCCGCCGATGCGGGTGCGGGAGGAGAACGGCGCCTTGTAGTCGCCGGTGCCCTTGTACAGCCACAGGACGCCCGAGGTGTCCTTGGCCACGATGTCGGCCTTGCCGTCGCCGGACAGGTCGCCCTTGCCGGTGATGTGCGTGTAGGCGTTCCACCCGCCGCCGACCCGGTAGCGCTGGGTCAGCTCGCCGTTGCCGTAGCCGAGGTACAGCCACAGCACGCCGGAGTCGTCGCGGGCGAGGAGGTCGTCGGCGGCGGCGCCACCGACGTTCGCGGGCGAGAAGAGCTGGTTGTAGATCTTCCAGCCGTTGCCGACGAACAGGTGGTCGATGCTGCCCCACTCGGCGTAGTAGAGCTGGCCGCCGGACGTGACGTGCCAGATGCCGTCCGACGAGCCGTCGGCGTCGTGGTCCACCTGCGTCATGGCGCGGGCGGTGTTCCAGCCCTCGCCGGACTCCCAGCGGTCGTCCAGGCCGCCCTCACCGGTGGGCGGGTAGCCCCACAGGTCGCCGTTGCCGTCGACGCCGTACAGGGCGTTGACCGGGGCGTCGCCGGGCAGGGCGGAGGCGTTGTACTTCTCGGCGCCCGACGGCTTCACGTCGACGGGCACCCGGGACGCGGTCGGTCCCGGCGCGTCGGCGGCGACAGCGGCACTCGTACCGGTCGCCACCAGAGCGGCGGTGAGCGCCGCAGCCGTGGCACGCGCCAGGGCGCGACGCGTGTTCAGGCCGGAGCTTTTGGCCACGTGTGTCCTCCATTTGGTCATGCCGAAGGGATCGCGGGCCGGGGTACGGCCCAGCAGGATCCGGGTAACTCCGTGATCCTTACACATAGCCTTTACATGTCAATCAGATTAAGTGAAATTGATAGGGGAAGCTTGCGCAAACTGGCTTATACGGCACTGAAGTTGCCTCAGCCGGTCTCCCGCATCCCCGCCAACCACCCCAGTTGGCGCCGCACATGCACCGCGTCGCCACCCTCGTGCCCGTTGAACGGATAGGCGTGGATCTCCTTCGGCGGCTTGACGCCGGACAGTTCCCCGTACCGGTTGAAGGCGGCGTACGCCCCGCTCGGCGGACACACCGTGTCGCGCAGGCCCACGCCGAAGTGGGCCGGGGCGTGCGCCCGGCGGGCGAAGGAGACGCCCTCCACGTACGACAGGGTGCGGTAGGCGGCCTGGACGGCGTGATCGTCCCGGCGCACCGACAGATACGCGGTGATCTCGCCGTAGGGCCCCGCGTCGGTGAGGTCCAGTGCCCGCCGGACGCCGCACAGCAGCGGGGCGGAGACCAGCACCGCCGCCAGGTCCGGCACCAGGCCCGCGACGGCCAGCGCCAGTCCGCCGCCCTGGCTGTTGCCGACGGCCGACACGTGCCCCTCGTCCACGCCGGGCAGCGCCCGCACCGCTGCGACGGCGCGCACCGCGTCCGTGATCAGCCGGCGGTAGTGGTAGGCGTACGGGTCGAGCAGGCCCCGTACGGCCGGTCCCGGACCGCCCGGCACGCCGGTGTGCGGGTCGGGGGTGTCGCCGCCGCAGCCGTACCGGTCGCCCTGGCCCCGGTTGTCCATCAGCAGATGCGCGTATCCGGCGGCCACCCAGGTCAGCCGCTCGTGCGGCAGGCCCCGCCCGCGCCCGTACCCCGCGTACTCGACGACCGCCGGCAGTGGCCGGAGCGCCCCGGCGGGCCTGCTGAACCATGCGCGCACCGGATCGCCGCCGAAGCCCCGGAAGGTCACGTCCCAGGTCCGCGTCAGCCGTAGCCCGGTCTCCACCGGGTGTGCCGACACGAGCGGGTCACCGGCCGCCGAATCCGCGAGGGTCCCGCGCCAGAAGTCGTCGAAGTCGTCGGGTTCGTCGGGGGCCGGACGGTGGTGCCGCAACTCCGCCGGCGGCAGGTCGAACGCGGGCACGGGGGCACCTCGCAGCGAGCTCGGGGACGATGGGCGACCGATAGTTGCGGTCACGTCTCAGAAAGATGCGACCGACCGTAACAGCTCACCCGCGTCTGCCACAGGTGCAGGTCAGTCCTTTCCGAGGACGTGAACGCTGCAACATCCCGGTGTGCCGGGGTCATTGACAGTGCTTTTCCGCAGCCTCTAGGTTGCCGCGAAGTTACCGGTAAGCGCTCGAAAGTTTCGGTACCGCGTCCCACGCCACGGGGAGGCCCGAGCATGAGCACCTCCACCACACCGGCTCCACCACCCGGCACCCAGGGCCCGTCCCCGGCGCGGGCCGCGCCCCGGCCCGCCCGGCGCCCCGCGCCCACCGGCCGCCGAAGGGCGCTGCGCCGCGACTGGCAGTTGTACTCGCTGGCCGTACTGCCGCTGCTGTTCTTCCTGGTCTTCCGCTACCTGCCGATGATCGGCAACGTCATCGCCTTCCGCCGCTTCGAGCCCGGCGGTTCGATCCTGGGGGAGCAGTGGGCCGGCCTGCGCTACGTCGAGATGTTCCTCACCGACCCCACCTTCTGGCAGGTGTTCCGCAACACCCTCTGGATCGGCGGCCTCACGCTCCTGTTCTGCTTCCCCGTCCCGATCGTGCTCGCGCTGCTCCTCAACGAGGTGCGCACGCGGGCGCTGAAGCGGTTCGTGCAGTCGGTGTCGTACCTGCCGCACTTCCTGTCGATCGTGATCGTCGCCGGCATCACCCTGCAGATGCTCGCCACGGACGGTCCGGTCAACCACGTCCTGGGCTGGTTCGGCCAGGACCCGGTCCGGTTCATCCAGGAACCCGAGTGGTTCCGCACCATCTACGTCGGCTCGGAGATCTGGCAGACCGCCGGCTGGGGCACCATCCTCTACCTGACCGCGCTCACCACGATCGACGACGACCTCTACGAGGCGGCCCGCATCGACGGCGCGAACCGCTGGCGGCAGATCTGGCACGTCACGCTGCCCGGCATCCGGCCCACCATGATCACCCTGCTGATCCTCAACATCGGCACCTTCCTGGCGGTCGGCTTCGAGAAGATCCTGCTGCTCTACAACCCGCTGACCTACCAGACCGGTGACGTGATCTCCACGTACCTCTACCGCACCGGTGTCGAGTCCAACAGCTTCAGCTACGCCGCCGCCATCGGCCTGTTCGAAGCGGTCATCGGCCTGGTGCTGATCACCTCGGCCAACCTGCTCTCGCGCCGCACGGTGGGGACGAGCCTGTGGTGACCGTCGACCGCCCCACCCGTGGCTACCGCGTCTTCCAGGGCGTCAACGGGCTGATCCTCACCGGCGTCGTCGTGGTGACGCTCTACCCCTTCCTCAACATCGTCGCCCGCTCCTTCAGCGGCGAGCGCCAGATCCGCGCGGGCGAGGTGACGCTGTGGCCCAAGGGCTTCAACCTCACCACGTACGAGATCGTCTTCCAGGACGCCACCTTCTGGCGCAACTACGGCAACACCGTGTTCTACACGGTCGTGTCCACGGCCGTCGCGATGCTCCTGACGACCTGCTACGCCTACGTCCTGTCCAAGAAGCACCTCAGGGGACGCGGCATCCTCGTCGGCGTCGCCGTGTTCACCATGTTCTTCTCCGGCGGCCTGATCCCCACCTACGTGCTGATCACCAGCCTCGACCTGAAGAACACGGTGTGGGCGCTGGCCCTGCCGAACGCGATCAGCGTCTTCAACCTGCTGGTGATGAAGGCCTTCTTCGAGAGCCTGCCGGACGAGCTGGAGGAGGCCGCGCAGATCGACGGCCTCAGCACCTACGGCACCCTGCTGCGGATCGTGCTGCCGCTGTCGAAGGCGGTCGTGGCGACGATGGTGCTGTTCTACTCGGTGTCCTTCTGGAACTCCTGGTTCGGCGCCTTCCTCTACCTGGACCGGGCCGAACTCATGCCGGTCACCGTCTATCTGCGCAACCTCATCGCGGGCGCCACCGGCGGAACCGGCGCCGGCGCGGGCACCGAGCAGCTCACCCAGGTCGCGGCCAACATCCAGGCCGTCACCATCGTGCTCACCGCGCTGCCCATCCTCTGCGTGTACCCGTTCGTCCAGCGCTACTTCGTGTCGGGCGTGATGCTCGGCGCGGTCAAGGGCTGAGTCCCAGCCACCGAGGGAGTAACCGTGAAGAACGCAGGACAGCTCTCACGACGTCAGATCCTGGCAGCCGCGGGCTTCGCCGGCCTCGCCGCGCTCACCGGCTGCGGCGGCGACGACGGCGGGGACTCCAAGGACCTGTCGAAGAAGCGGAACGGCGCGATGAAGGAGTACCGGGCCGGACAGCGGTTCAAGGCGGCGAAGCCGCTCACCTTCTCGCTGCTGAACCTCAGCAACCCCGTCTACCCGCCGAAGGACGACTGGCTGTTCTGGAAGGAGCTCACCAAGCGCACCGGCGTCACCTTCGAGACCACCGACGTGCCCTACAGCGACTACGAGAAGAAGCGCAGCCTGCTCATCGGCGCGGGCGACGCGCCCCTGCTCCTGCCCAAGACCTACCCCGGGCAGGAGACGCCGTTCGTCTCGTCGGGATCCGTCCTCGCGGTCAGCGAGTACGTGGAGCTGATGCCCAACTTCCGAGACAAGGTGCGCAGATGGAAACTGCAGCCCGAGGTGGACTCACTGCGCCAGTCCGACGGCCGGTACTACCTGCTGCCCGGCCTGCACGAGCGGGTCAAGGCGAATTACTCCCTGGCGCTGCGCACCGACGTCCTCGACCGGCTGGGCCTGAGCCGGCCGTCGACCCTGGACCAGGTGGCCGACGTCTTCCGGGCGATCCGGGCGGAGTACCCCGACCGCTACCCCTTCTCCGACCGCTGGAACCAGCCCGAACCGGCCGGAGCCCTGCTCGGGTACGTCGGCCAGGCCCACGGCGTCCGGGCCGGCTGGTCGTACCTGAACACGAGCTGGGACGCCGAGGGCGAGGAGTTCGTCTTCACCGGCGCGACCGACGAGTACCGTCAGATGATCGAGTACCTGCGGAATCTGGTCGACGAGAAGCTCGTGGACCCCGAGGGCTTCACCCAGAGCGACGACGACGCGGTCAAGAAGCTGCTCTCCGAGCGGTCCTTCGCGATCAGCGCCAACCCGCAGGAGCTGGTGCAGAACTACCGCTACAACCTCCAGCGGCAGGTCGACGGCGCCACGATCGAGATGATCCCGGCCCCGCTCGGACCGGCAGGGCCGGTGGTGCTCGGCGGCTCCCGCCTGGAGAACGGCATGATGATCGCCGGCGACGCCCTCAAGCGCGACGACTTCGTCGCGCTCATGCAGTTCGTGGACTGGCTCTGGTACTCCGACGAGGGCCAGGAGTTCACCAAGTGGGGCGTCGAGGGCGTCACCTACACCACCTCCGGCGGCCGGTACCGGGTCGCCGACGGCATCAGCCTCATGGGCTCCGACCCGGGCGCGCCCGAGGACCTCCAGAAGGACTACGGCTTCCACAACGGAGTCTTCTCCTACGGCGGAAGCTGGGAACTGGTCTCCTCCTCCTTCGGCCCGGACGAGCAGAGGTTCCAGGACGCCATGTCCGGGCGCGAGCAGCTCCCCGTCGACCCGGCCCACCCCCTGCAGTCCGTGGAACAGGAACAGGCCACCCTCTGGGACACCCCGCTCAGGGACCACGTCCGGCAGAACACCCTCCAGTTCATCCTCGGCAAGCGCCCGCTGTCCGAGTGGGACGCCTACGTGACCGAGCTGAAGGCCAAGAACCTGGACCGCCTCATCGACCTGCACAACAAGGCCTACGACCGCTTCCGGAAGGAGCACGGGTGATCCGCGTCCCCGCCGAGCCGGCCGGCCCCTTCCCCGACGCCTGGCGGTACTGCGTCGGCACCGGCCGCCTCGACCTCGCCCTGCGCCGCGACCACCAGGACTCCCTCGCCCTGCTCCAGCGCGAGATCGGCTTCCGGCACATCCGCGGCCACGGCCTGTTCAGCGAGGCCATGGCCGTCCACCGCCCCTACACCCACCTGGGCGCCCGGCACGTCCACCACTCCTTCACCCACGTCGACCAGGTCGTCGACGCGTACCTCGCCGCGGGCATCCGGCCCTTCCTCGAACTCGGCTTCATGCCGGGCGGCCTCGCGAGCGGCGACCGGACGGTGTTCTGGTGGCGCGGCAACATCACGCCGCCCCGCGACCGCGCCGAGTGGGCCGCGCTGGTCCGGGCGACCCTGGCCCACCTCGTCGACCGGTACGGCCTCGACGAGGTCCGCACCTGGCCGGTGGAGGTCTGGAACGAGCCCGACCTGCCCGCCTTCTGGCAGGACGCCGACGAGGGCGCGTACCACCGGCTCTACGAGGCGACCGCGCACGCCGTGAAGGACGTGGACGCGGACCTGCGAGTGGGCGGCCCGGCGCTGTCGCCGGGCGCGGGGCCGGACTGGCTGGAGCGGTTCGCCGAGTTCGCCGAACGCCGCGACGTACCCGTCGACTTCGTCTCCCGCCACGCCTACAGCTCCGGACCCGCCCAGCACGTGCCGTTCGGCGTGCACCAGACCCTCGCCCCGGCCGGGACGCTGCTCGACCAGTTCGCCGAGCCGCGCCGGACGCTGAAGGGCACCCGGCTGGCGGACGTGCCGGTGCACATCACCGAGTTCAACTCCTCCTACCGGCCCGACAACCCGATCCACGACACCGCCTTCCACGCCGCCTACCTCGCCCCGGTCCTGGCGGCCGGCGGGGACCTGGCCGACTCCTTCTCGTACTGGACGTTCAGCGACGTCTTCGAGGAGACCGGCGTCCCCACCGCCCTGTTCCACGGCGGCTTCGGGCTGCTCACCCACCGGCAGGTCCGGAAACCGACGTACCACCTCTACGCCTTCCTCGCCCGCATGGGCCCCGGCCTGCTGGCCCGCGGCGACGACCACCTCGTCACCCGGCACCCGGATGGCCGGGTCACCGTCCTGGCGTGGGCGCCCGTGGACCCGTCCGGCGCGACACCCGGCCCGGACGGGCACACGCTGCGCCTGTCCCTGCCGGCAGGCGGCCGGGGCGAGGCCTTCGTCCGGCGCCTGACCGTGGACGAGGAGCACGGCAACGCGTACACCGCCTGGCGCCGCATGGGCAGCCCCCGCTCACCGCGCCCCCACCAGCTCGACGTCCTCCACGAGGCCGCCGAACCCGCCCGCACCCACCGGCGCCTGCCCATCGAGGACGGCCGCGTCGAACTGGCCCTCACCCTCACCCGCCACGAGGTCGCCTTCGTCGAGCTGAGCCCCGTCGACGACGAGACCCCGCCCTGGTGGGACGAGCGCCGCCTGCTGGGCCGGGAATCGGAATGAGTACCGCCCCGGCCGCCGGCTTCGGCACCGGCGTCCTCTCCCGCGCCGCCGCCCTGATCCACACCCTGCTCACCGTGGAGGCCCTGCTGCTCCTCGCCACCGCACCGGGCCTGGCCGGCCTGTTCCTGCTCGCCCCCGACCCCGCCAACCTCCCCCTGGCGGCCCTCTGCCTGCTGCCCCTCGGACCGGCCCTGTCCGCCGCCGTGTACGCCCTGCACCACCGCGGCGGCGACCTCGCCGAACTCCACCCCGCCCGCACCTACTGGCGCGGCTGGCGGCTCAACGCGCTCCCGGCGCTGCGGCTGTGGGCGCCCCTGCTGGCCTGGCTCACCGTGATCGCCTTCACCCTCACCCACTTCACCGCCACCGGCCTGCCCGGGTGGTGGGCGGTGCTGCTCACGGCCGTCGGCGCCGGCTCCCTGCTGTGGGGCGCGCACGCCCTCGTCCTTACCTCCCTCTTCGCCTTCCGCGCCCGCGACACCGCCCGTCTCGCCGCGTACTTCCTGCTCCGGCACGCCCGCGCCACCCTCGGCGCCGCCTCGCTGCTGATCCTGACCGCCGCCCTGACCGCCCTGCTGACCGAGGCCCTGCCCGCCCTGCTGGCCGCCCCGCTGCTGCTCTCCCTGCTGCACAGCGGCCGCCCGGTGATCGCCGAGACCCAGGAGGACTTCACCGCATGACAGCGCCCCGCACCCCGAGGATCCCGTACGGCGGCGACTACAACCCGGAGCAGTCATGGGTCCGTACCGCCCCCTCGACCACCACCGCTGGGCGCCCCACCCCGACTTCGCCTCCTGGGACTGCCACCCGCCCCTGGACGCCCCGCCCACCCGGGCCGCCCTCGGCCACGACCTGACGCGCGGCCTCAGGGACGGCGCCCCCTTCCGGCTGATGGAGCAGACCCCGTCCACCACCGCCTGCCGCGACGTGAACCCCCTCGGACGCCCGGGGGGAACTGCGCCTGGCCACCTTCCAGGCCATCGCCCACGGCGCGGACGCCGCCCTTGACCGCCCACGCCACCGACCTGCTCGCGGGCACGCTGTTCACCGAGGGCGGGCCCTCACCCTCGACCCGCTCGGTGTCAGGGTGCCGCGCCTTCAGTGAATGGTCCGCCCCCGCTCGTCCGGCACCCCGGACTTGCGCAGGAAGTAGCTGTTGACCTGGTCGCGCCACTCGCGAGCGCAGCGCACCTGCTCCTCGTACCGGTCGGCCACGCGGGCGTGTTGGGCCGGGTCGACCAGGTCCGTGAGGCCCGCCCACACCCGGCGGGCCTCCTCGGCCTCCTCCACGCCCTCGAAGTGCGTGTCGTAGATGTGCTGGATCACGGTCTTCCCGCTGTGCAGCACATGGCCGTAGGGCACGTGGTGGAAGAACAGCAGCAGGTCGTCGGGGCAGGTGTCCGGTGACTCGTACAGCTCCGACCAGGGCTTGGCGTACTGCGACGCGTACCCGGTGCCGGTCGCCGCGCTGCGGTCCACGCCGACGCCGTCGCGGTCGGCGAAGTGGTAGGTGCCCCAGGGGCTGTACTCGTAGCCGTCCACGCTCGGCCCGTAGTGGTGGCCGGGCTGCACCATGAAGCCGACGCCCAGCGGCGCGGTGTACTTCTCGTACGTCCGCCAGGAGCCGTCCAGCACGGCGCGCAGGCCGGCCTCCAGCCGCGCCGGCGCCTCGGGACGGGTCAGCGCGATCCACTCGCCGAGGACCGCCCGCGGGTCGGCCGCCGGGTCCCAGGCCAGGCGTCCGAAGGTGTACAGGTTGGCCTGGGCGAGGGGGTGGCCGGTCCAGAACGGGTCGTCGCCCACGTTGGACACGGCCACCAGCCCGTCCGCGAGCCGCCCCGCACTCACCTCGCCGTCCGGGCGAAAGCGCAGCGCCTCGCTCCACATCGGGCCCAGCCAGCACACGTGCCGCTGCTGCCCGGTGTACTCCTGGGTGGCCTGCACCTCCACCGCGAGCCGGGTGCGCGGCATCGCGCCGATCAGCGGTGAGACCGGCTCGCGCACCTGGAAGTCCATCGGCCCGTGTTTGACCTGGAGCACCGCGTTCGCGGCGAACTCGCCGTCCAGCGGCACGAAGTGGTCGTACGCGGCGCGGGCCCGGTCCGTCGTGCGGTCCCGCCAGTCCTGGCGGTGGTCGTAGACGAAGGCCCGCCAGTGCACGGTGCCGCCGTGCGGCGCGAGCGCGGCGGCCAGCAGGTTGGCGCCGTCGGCGTGCGTGCGGCCGTACGCGAACGGGCCCGGCCGGCCCTCCGAGTCGGCCTTCACCACGAATCCGCCGAAGTCGCCGATCGCCTCGTACACCCGCGCCGTCGCCCCGGCCCACCAGGCGCGCACCCGCTCGTCCAGCGGGTCGGCGGTGGGCAGCCCGCCCAGCACCACCGGCGCCGCGAAGGTGACCGACAGGTGGGTGCGGATGCCGTAGGGCCGCAGCGCCCCGGCGATGTCCGCCACCTCGCCGATCCGGTCGGTGAGCAGACGCGCCTCGGTCTCGTGGACGTTGACGTTGTTGACGGCGACCGCGTTGATCCCGCAGGCGGCGAGCAGCCTGCCATAGGCCCGCACCCGCTCCAGGTCGCCGCGGGCCCGGCCGTCGGACCAGAACAGCGAGCCGCCCGCGTAACCCCGCTCGACCTGGCCCATCACCGGGTGCACGGCCACGTTGTCCCAGTGGTCCAGCATGCGCAGCGCCACCGCCGGGCGGTGCTCCTCGCGGGCCCGCTCGCCCCGGAAGGCGTCCTCGCCGAGCCGCACGACGTGGAACAGGCCGTACAGCAGCCCGGGCCCGCCGGAGGCGGTGACGGTGGTCGTCCCGTCCGCGCGGACGCAGGCGAAGCCCTCGTCGCCGGTGTCACCGGTCAGCTCCAGGACCAGGTCGGCCCGGGCCTCCTCAGGCACCATCCGGCCGCCGAACCGTTCGCACGCGGCCGCCACCTCACCGCGCACCGTGTCCACGAGCGGGCCCGCCCCGCGGACCAGCGTCCTGCGGCCGCCGACCGCGCGGAAGGCGGCGGGCGGCAGCCAGGCGGGGTCGATGTCCATGCCGTCAGGCGACCGCCCCGCCGGTGCCGCGCGCCGCGGCGATGTAGTCGGCGCGGCCGGCCCCGTCGTACACGGTGATGTCGACGTAGGCGCCGTCCGGGATGGCGAAGTCCTTCACCGTGAGGTCGACGGTCTCCGAGGTGCCCGGCGCCGAGAAGGTGCCCAGGTCGTGGTACGAGCCGCCGGAGGAGTAGCCGACGGCCACGTAGAACGTGTCGCCGTCGTTCCTGGTGTCGTAGATCCAGAGCTTCTCGCCGCTCGGGTGGAACTCGACCTTGCCGATGAACCAGCCCGCGTCGTTCAGCTCCATCTTGACGGCGGTGCCGCCCGCGTCGTGCGCGAAGTAGGTGTCGTCGAAGGGGTCGGTGAGGCTGCCGCCGCTGCACGGGCAGGTGTCGGTGTCGCGGTAGTACGCGAAGACGCCGGGATCGGGGTCGTACGCCTGGGCCGGCGCCGCCGTCGCGAACAGCGCCCCCGCCGTCAGCAGCGCGCCCGTGACCAGTCCCGTGAACCGTTCGCCGATGCTCGTCCGCACGTGTTCCCCCTCCGACGCGGTGTGAGGCGCCCCCCGGCCTCCCCGGCGGCGCCCGCTCATTCTGGTGCATCCGTCACGCACGGGGAATGGGGCGGCACACGGGAGTGGCGGGTTCAGGCCGGAGCCCGGACCCGCCACCCGTGTCTCATCCGCTCAGGACAGCAGCTCCACCTCCGCGAGGGTGTGCTCGCCGTCGAGAACCAGGCGGTACTTCTGGTACGCCCCCGGCGACTTCACCGAGAACGCCCGGGTCTGCCGGTCCCAGGCGAAGGACTCGCCGGAGCGCTCGTCCAGGGTCCGCCAGGCCGTGCCGTCGGCCGAGCCCTGCAGCTTCCAGCCCGTCGGGGCCTTCGCGCCTTCCGCCGGCGACGTCAGCGTGTACTGGACCGCCTCGGCGCCCTTCTCCGGCACCGGCAGGTCCACCGACGTCACGGCCGCCTCGGTCGCCGACGTGTCGTCGAACAGGGCGCCCTCGCCGTCGATCGCGTCCGCGCGCGGCGTCGGCACCTCGTCGTCCTTGGTGATCGACACCGGTGCCGCGTTCTCACCGGTGCCCCACGAGGAGGGCCGCGGGCCCATGTCGAACTCCAGGACGCCGCCCTTCGCGATCAGCGAGTGGGGGAGCGAGGTGGAGTTCCAGCGCTTGCCGTTGACCTTCAGCCCCTGCACGTAGATGTTCTCCGTGCTGTTCTTCGGCGCCTTGACGACCAGTTCGCGGCCGTTCTCCAGCTCGACGGTCGCCTTGGTGAACAGCGGGGAGCCGATGGCGTACTCGCCGCTGCCCATCACCAGCGGGTAGAAGCCGAGCGAGGAGAAGAGGAACCAGGCCGACTGCTCGCCGTTGTCCTCGTCGCCGTGGTAGCCCTGGCCGATGTCGCTGCCGGTGTAGAGGCGGGAGAGCACCTCGCGGACGTTCTTCTGGGTCTTGTGGGGCTGCCCGGCCGCGTCGTACATGTACAGGGCGTGGTGGGCGACCTGGTTGGAGTGCCCGTACATGCCCATGCGGACGTCGCGCGCCTCGGTCATCTCGTGGATGACACCGCCGTAGGAGCCCTTGAACTCCGGTGAGGCCGTCTCGGGGGTGGACAGGTACTCGTCGAGCTTGTCGCCGAGGCCGTCCCGGCCGCCGTACAGGTTGGCGAGGCCCCGGCTGTCCTGCGGGGCGGTGAAGGCGTAGCCCCAGCCGTTGGTCTCGGTGTAGTCGTAGCCCCACACGCGCGGGTCGTACTCGTCGGAGTCCACGCGCCAGTCGCCCGCCAGGTCCTTGCCCTGGAAGAAGCCGGCCTTCGCGTCGAACATGTTGACGTAGTCCTGGGCGCGGTTCAGGAAGTAGGCCGACTCCTCCTGGTACCGCTTCTCGCCGGTCTCCTCGTAGAGCTTCTCGCCCATCTTCGCGATGCCGTAGTCGTTGAGGTAGCCCTCCAGCGCCCACGACATGCCCTCGTGCGTCTCGGTGCTGGTGTAGCCGAGGAACGGCGAGGTCGCCATGCCCTTGCGGCCCACGCCCGA
The DNA here is from genome assembly GCF_002005225.1 of Streptomyces pactum. Taxonomy (NCBI): domain Bacteria; kingdom Bacillati; phylum Actinomycetota; class Actinomycetes; order Kitasatosporales; family Streptomycetaceae; genus Streptomyces; species Streptomyces pactum. The sequence goes on along the minus strand of NZ_CP019724.1, from coordinate 2,090,487 downwards.
GGACGGGGGCACGACGGTGGCGTTCTTCACGGCCGCGTCGTACGCCGCCTTCGCGTCGAAGTCGACGCCCTTGACGTACGCGTCGGCGAAGGCCACGTCCGAGGAGGTGCCGGTCATCAGGTCCGCGTAGCCGGGGGAGGACCAGCGCGAGGTCCAGCCGCCGTCCTTGTAGTGCTGCACGAAGCCGTCGACCAGCTCACCGGCCTTGGACGGGGTCAGGAACGAGTACGCGGGCCAGGTGGTCCGGTACGTGTCCCAGAAGCCGTTGTTGACGTAGACCTTGCCGTCCACGATCTTGGCGCCGGTCTCGGTCGGGGTGTCCTCCTTGACCGCCTTGGAGAACGGGGAGGCGTACTTGTACTTGCCGTCGACCTTCTCGTGGCCCGCGTTCGGGTACAGGTACAGGCGGTAGAGGCTGGAGTACAGCGTGGTGAGCTGGTCCTGCGTGGCGCCCTCGACCTCGACCTTGCCGAGGATCCGGTCCCACTGCTTGCGGGCGTCGCGCTTGACCTTGTCGAAGGAGGCGCGCTTGGGGATCTCCTGGCGCAGGTTGTCCTCGGCCTGGTCGACGCCGATCAGGGAGGTCGCGATGCGCAGCGTCACGGTGCGGTCCCTGCCCGCGTCGAAGCGCAGGTGGCCCTTGACGCCGGCGGAGTCGCCGCCGGTGACCTTGGAGTCGAACTCGCCGTAGACGAAGAGCCGGGTGGCGCCCGTGGACAGCCCGGACTTGACGTCCGAGTAGCCGCTGAAGGTGCCCGTCTCCTCGTCCAGGGTCAGGCCGGCCTGGTCGTTGACGTTGTCGAAGATCACGCTGGCGTCGTCACCGGGGTAGGTGAAGCGCATCATCGCCGCGTGGTCGGTCGGCGCCATCTCGGCCTTCAGGCCGTTCTCGAACCGCACGCCGTAGTAGTACGGCCGGGCGGTCTCGTTCTCGTGCCGGAAGGCCAGCTCGCGGGCGTCCCGGCCGGTGTCCGGGGTGCCGGAGGCGGCGGACGGCATCACCTGGAAGGTCTGGCGGTCGCCCATCCACGGGCTCGGCTCGTGGCTCGCGCCGAACGCCTGGAGGGTGGGCAGGTTGTCCGCGTTGTTGCCGCGCGCGTAGTCGTACAGCCAGCTCAGGGAACCGGCGTTGGTCACCGGGGTCCAGAAGTTGAAGCCGTGCGGCACGGCGGTCGCCGGGATGTTGTTGCCGCGCGAGAAACTGCCGGTGGAGTTGGTGCCGCGGGTGGTGAGCGCGTAGTCGGACAGGTGGGCCTTCGGGCGCTCGGGCGCGGCCCGCTCGATCTCCACGTCGTCCAGCCAGCCGCGGAACTTCGCCGGGCCCTTGGGGGAGTCGTACGCCACCAGGATCCGGTCGACGGTCTTGCCGGCCGCGACCGAGCCGATGCCCGACCGGACGCTGTTCCACTGGTTGACGTAGAGGATCTTGGCGTCGCCCTGGCCGCGCGGCGTCAGCGGGAAGCCGTGCTGGTCCGTCGCCTTGAGGTCGCTCAGGTAGGTGCCGTCGGTGAAGGCGAGGTCGACGGAGACGTTCGTGGCGTCGTAGTCGAGGTCGCCGTCGGCCATCGACGGGAAGATCTTGTAGGAGAGCTCCGTGCGGCGTTCGACCCTCACGTCGACGTCGAAGACCTTGTTGTAGGAGTAGGCCCGTCCGTCCGCGGTGTGCCGGCCGGCGTACTTGAGGGCCCGCTTGCCGGTGAAGCCGGCGCCCGCCTTGGCGGTGGGCGAGCCGCTCGGGCCGCGGTCGACGAGGGAGAGCATGTCCTCGGGGACGGGCGTGTCGGTGGCGGCGGTGGCCAACTGGACGTCGGCGAGCTGGAGCACGTCGCCCGCCCCGTTGTTCTTGGTGATCTCGAGCCGGAAGTGCCGGAACTCGGCGTCCTCGGCGAGGTCGTACGTCTTCGTCTGGAAGCGCTCGCCGAAGGACTCCCCGGAACGGGTGTCCAGCGTCTGCCAGTTCTCGCCGTCCGCCGAGCCCTTCAGCGTCCAGTCCACCGGGTCGCGTTCGTCGTGGTCGTTGGCCGAGGTGAGCGCGTATTTGGCGATCTTCGCCGGTTCGTCCAGGTCGAACTCGACCCAGCCGGTCGGCGCGAAGGTCAGCCACTTGGTGCCGGGCTCACCGTCGACGAGGTTCTCCTTCACCTCCCCGCCGCCCGTGTTCTCGGCGCTGGCCCGCACCCCGGTGACGTGGTCGGTCACGTTGCCCGGTATGCCGGTGCTGTATCCGCCGTCCACCCCCGCGGACCGCTTGCCGCCGTCCGGGCCCGTCTCCACGGTGTTGAGCCAGTCCGGAACCGGGTCGTCCGCCTCGAACGAGGAAGCGAACTCCCGGTCGGCCTTCGCGGGGGCCGTGGGCAGCGCCACCGCCGCACCCTGTGACCCGACCGCCAAAGCGAGGGCGGTCGTCATCACGACCGCCGGACCCCATCTGTGCCGAACTCTGTACTGCATGCCCTGGCCACCCTCCCTGCGCTGCGGACAACGTTGTCAATTCAATCGCGCAAGGACCAGTAGGGGTCAAGTGGCATGTGATGTCAAGGGTGTTGGATGTGGCGTTCGGGGCTTATGCCAGGGATTCTTCCGGCAAGTGGTGCATGGGCCACCCACATTTCCGGGAGGTCTCAACTCGGAAAAGACGTACTGCCAACCTTGCATTCGATCTTGCTCCGCTGGCGGGAAGTGGACTATACCTGTCGGCCACCGGGGGTTCCGGGGGAACCGGGAAAAGGAACCGTCAGAGCGCCCGAACAGCAGTGTTCTGCAGCAGTACCCACACGCGGTTCCAGCACGACGTACCCGCACGGCAGTACCCGCACTTCCTGCACAACCCAGCGTGACCCGATCGCGGTGCCGGGGAGGATCCGGTTCACCGCCTGAGTCCTGGAGAAGGCGAGGACTTGAGCATGGGATCCACTTCCGCCGAGAACAACGGTAGGGGCGTCGGCCGCCGCGATCTGATCAAGCGGTCCGCGGCGCTCGGCCTGATCTCCGTACCGACCATGAGCTTCCTCTCCGCCTGCGCGAGCGGCGGCGGGGACGACCAGGAGAAGGCCGAGGCGGGCAAGAAGTCCGCCGAGAACCCGCTCGCGGTCAACGAGAGCGCCAAGATGGAATTCGTCCTCTTCGACGGTGGCTTCGGCAAGGAGTACGCCGAGGACGCTGTGAAGCTGTACGAGAAGGCCTTCCCGAAGGCAGAGGTGGAGTTCTCCGCCACGCAGAAGATCCAGTCCACCCTGCAGCCGCGCTTCAACGGCGGCAATCCGCCGGACCTGGTCGACAACTCCGGTGCCGAGCAGATGGACATGGGCGTCCTGGTCGGCAAGAAGCAGCTCACCGACCTCACCCCGCTGCTGGACGCGCCCTCCTACGACGACCCGGACAAGAAGGTCCGCGACACGCTGCGGCCGGGCATCGTGGAGATGGGCCAGTTCGACGGGGACCCGGTCTGGATCCTGTACTACGCCTACACGGTCTACGGCAACTGGTACTCCCAGAAGGCCCTGGACTCGCTCGACGCGGAGTACCCCAAGACCTGGGACGAGATGCTCGCGGTCTGCGCCAAGGCCAAGAAGAAGGGCATGGCCGGCTGGACGTACGCCGGCAAGTACCCGTACTACATCCCCTTCTCGATGTCCCCGATGATCGCGAAGGTCGGGGGCCGCGAGGTGCTCGACGCGATCGACAACCTGGAGCCGAACGCCTGGAAGCACCCGGCGGTCAAGGCGGTCTTCGAGGCCTGGTACGAGCTGTACGAGAAGGGCTACATCCTCAAGGGCACCCCGGGCCTGGACCACATCCAGTCGCAGACCGCCTGGGCCAAGGGCGACGCCCTCTTCATCCCCAACGGCTCCTGGGTGGAGAACGAGTCGGCCAAGGTCATCCCCGCCGACTTCGACCTCGCGGTCTCCGCCCCGCCCGGCATCGACGACAGCGACAAGATGCCCTTCGGCACCATGTGGGCCTCCGGCGGCGAGCCCTTCATCGTCCCGGCCAAGGCCGCCAACGGCGCCGGCGGCATGGAGCAGCTCCGCATCATGCTCAGCGAGGCGTCCTCGAAGAACTTCACCAGCAAGGTGAAGTCGCTGAGCGCCTACAACGGCGGCACCGACGGCATCGAGCTCACCCCGGGCCTCAAGTCCGGTGTCGCGGCGCTGGAGCTGGCCGGCGACAACGTGGTGAACCCGCGCATGCAGGACTGGTACGTGCAGCTCCAGAAGGAGAAGATCGGCGTCGGCTGCCTGGGCGAGATGATGGCCGGCCGGCTCACTCCGGCCGAGACCATCAAGAAGATCCAGGGCTACGCCGACGACGCCGCCAAGGACTCGTCGATCAAGCACTACAAGCACCAGTGAGGACGCGTCACCAGGGCCTGTCCGGCGCCGTCGTGCCGGGCGGGCCCTGGCGGCGCCACCCGCGCGCAGATCGGGGTCGGTAGCAATGCAGCACGGCAAGTACCGGTTCATCGTGGGGTTCCTGGCGGTTCCCCTGGGGCTGTACGCGCTCTTCGTCATCTGGCCGTTCATCCAGTCCATCTACTACTCGTTCACGGACTGGACGGGCCTGAGTCCCGAGTTCTCGATGGTCGGCTTCGACAACTACTCGCGGATGCTCGACGACGACATCTTCTGGAAGTCGTTGCAGCACAGCGTGATGTTCGCCCTGCTGGTGCCGCTGGTCACCCTGGGTCTGGCGCTCTTCTTCGCCTTCATGATCAACGTGGGCGGACGCCGTCGAAGGGGCGGTCCGGCGATCACCGGAGTCCGCGGCTCCGGCTTCTACAAGATCGTCTACTTCTTCCCGCAGGTGCTCTCCATCGCGATCGTCGCCCTGCTGTTCCAGTTCGCGTACAACCCGGACAGCGGCGCGGTCAACTCCCTGCTGCGCGGGATCGGCCTGGACTCCGTCCAGCCGCTGTGGCTCGGTGACCCGAACCTCGCCCTGTGGTGCGTGATGGCGGTGCTCGTCTGGTCCACCGTCGGCTTCTTCGTGGTCCTCTTCTCCGCGGGCATGGCCTCCATCCCGGCGGAGCTGTACGAGGCCGCCCTGCTGGACGGGGCGAACCGCGCCGCCACCTTCTTCAAGGTCACCCTGCCGCTGCTGTGGGACACCGTGCAGTCCGGCTGGGTCTACATGGGCATCCTCGCGCTGGGCGCCGAGTCGTTCGCGGTCGTGCAGATCATGACGACGGGGCCCGGCGGACCCGACTACTCGACCACGGTGATGGTCCTGTACGTGTACCAGAAGGCGTTCCGGGACGGTCAGGCCGCCTACGCCACCACGATCGGCGTCGCCCTGCTCGTCGTCACGCTGGCCTTCGCGGCCCTCGTGATGAAGCTGGGCCGGCGCGAGCGGCTGGAGTACTGATCAATGAAGACGACCGAGACCCCCGCCCCCGTACCGGCCGAGTCCGGCGCGCCCGTCCGCAAGAGCGACGCACCGCCCGGCGGGCCCCGGAAGGGGAAGAAGGAGGGCACCACCCTCAACGTCTTCTCCCACGGCGTCCTCGTCATCTGGGCGATCATGGTCGGCATGCCGCTGGTGTGGGCGGTGATGACCTCTTTCAAGGACGACGCCTCCATCTTCGGCTCGCCCTGGTCGCTGCCCGACAAGCTGAACTTCGACAACTGGTCGCGCGCCTGGTCCCAGGCCCACATGAGCGACTACTTCCTCAACACCGTCATGGTGGTGGGCGGCTCGCTCGTCGGCACCCTGGTGCTGGGTTCCATGGCGGCCTATGTACTGGCCCGGTTCGACTTCCCGGGCAACCGGTTCATCTACTACTTGTTCATCGCCGGCATGAGTTTCCCGATCATGCTCGCGCTGGTCCCGTTGTTCTACGTGGTGGACAACATGGGGATGCTGAACACCATCCACGGGCTGATTCTGGTCTACATCGCCTATTCGCTGCCTTTCACGGTGTTCTTCCTGACCGGATTCTTCCGCACTCTGCCCAGCTCGGTGGCGGAGGCCGCGTTCGTGGACGGGGCCTCGCACACCCGGACGTTCTTCCAGGTCATGCTGCCGATGGCCAAGCCGGGCCTGATCAGTGTGGGAATCTTCAACTTCCTGGGGCAGTGGAACCAGTACATGCTGCCGACCGTGCTGAACACGGACCCGGACAAGCACGTCCTCACCCAGGGCCTGGTGCAGCTCGCGGTCAGCCAGGGCTACAAGGGCGACTGGTCGGGCCTCTTCGCGGGCCTGGTGATGGCGATGCTGCCGGTCCTGGCCGCGTACATCATCTTCCAGCGCCAGGTGGTCCAGGGACTCACGGCGGGCGCCCTGAAGTAGCGCCGCCGTCCCCGTGTGCGTGCCGCTCCCGGAATGCCGGGGCGGCACGCACACGTGTGTGCGGTTATGTGCGGAGGGCACCCGGATGCGGTTCAACCTCTTGACGGGAGGCGACCCGAACGGCTCAGCTTAGAGTTCACTAGTTGGACATGGACGGGGCCTCATCGAAGCGGCCCCGCGCGCAGGAGGTCGTCGTGGAGACTCCCGGGTCGCAGTCGTCGCTGCACCGAGCCAACCTGGAACGGGTCGTACGAGCGGTACGGCTCGCCGGGTCGCTCACGCAGGCGGAGATCGCGAGGACGACGGGGCTGTCCGCGGCCACGGTCTCGAACATCGTCCGGGAGCTGAAGGACGGCGGAACGGTCGAGGTCACACCCACCTCGGCGGGCGGCCGCCGGGCCCGCAGCGTCTCGCTGAGCGGGGACGCCGGCATCGTCATCGGCGTGGACTTCGGGCACACGCATCTGCGCGTCGCGGTGGGGAACCTCGCCCACCAGGTACTCGCCGAGGAGTCCGAGCCGCTGGACGTCGACGCCTCCGCCGCGCAGGGCTTCGACCGGGCGGAGCAACTGGTCGACCGGCTGATCGCGGCGACCGGCATCGACCGCGCGAAGATCGCCGGAGTGGGCCTCGGCGTGCCCGGCCCGATCGACGTGGAGTCCGGGACGCTGGGCTCGACCGCCATCCTGCCCGGCTGGGGCGGCACCCGGCCCGCCGAGGAGCTGCGGGGGCGGCTCGGCGTGCCGGTGCACGTGGACAACGACGCCAACCTCGGAGCCCTGGGCGAGCTGGTCTGGGGCAGCGGGCGGGGAGTGCGGGACCTGGCGTACATCAAGGTCGCCAGCGGCGTCGGCGCCGGCCTGGTGATCAACGGCAAGATCTACCGCGGGCCAGGCGGCACCGCGGGCGAGATCGGGCACATCACACTCGACGAGGCCGGTCCCGTCTGCCGCTGCGGAAACCGGGGCTGCCTGGAGACCTTCGCCGCCGCACGCTACGTGCTCCCGCTGCTCCAGCCGAGCCACGGCACCGATCTCACGATGGAGGGCGTCGTGCGGCTGGCGCGGGACGGCGACCCGGGCTGCCGTCGGGTGATCGCCGACGTCGGCCGCCACATCGGCAGTGGAGTCGCCAACCTCTGCAACCTCCTCAACCCGAGCCGAGTCGTCCTGGGCGGCGATCTCGCCGAGGCCGGTGAGCTGGTGCTCGGCCCGATCCGGGAGTCCGTCGGCCGCTACGCGATCCCCAGTGCGGCGCGTCAACTCTCCGTGCTGCCCGGGGCACTTGGGGGCCGTGCGGAGGTGCTCGGAGCGCTCGCCCTCGCCCTCAGCGAGATGGGCGATTCGACACTTTTGGACGGAAGTGTGAACGGCGCTCTGCCGGCGGCCACCCCTGCCTTCACTTAGAGCACGGATGGCACCGTTGTCATCTCGTTAAGGATTTACTTCTTGACGTCGCACGTGTGGCCGAGTTGACTTCCAGCCACCTCGGCCGCAACGACGCGGCCTCGTCAGGGAGGTTAGTGAAGTGAACACGCGTATGCGTCGTGCCGCCGTTGCCGTTGCCGCCACCGCGATGGCGGTCTCGCTCGCCGCTTGCGGCAGCGCCGCGGAGTCCGACGGGAACAGCGACTCGTCCGACTCGGCCGCCAAGAAGGGCGACGACATCAAGGTCGGTCTGCTCCTGCCGGAGAACCAGACCGCGCGTTACGAGAAGTTCGACAAGCCCTTGATCGAGAAGAAGGTCAAGGAGCTCACGAACGGCAAGGGCGAGGTCGTCTACGCCAACGCCAAGCAGGACGCCACACTGCAGGCGCAGCAGGTCGACACGATGATCACCAACAAGGTCGACGTGCTGATCGTGGACGCGGTGGACTCCAAGGCCATCGCCGGCTCGATCACCAAGGCGGAGCAGGCCGACATCCCGGTCGTCGCCTACGACCGCCTGGCCGAGGGGCCGATCGACGCCTACACCTCGTTCGACAACGTGACGGTCGGCAAGACCCAGGGCGAGGCCCTGCTGAAGGCGCTGGGCGACAAGGCCAAGGACGGCCAGATCGTCATGATGAACGGCTCCTCCACCGACCCGAACGCCGCCCAGTTCAAGGAGGGCGCGATGTCCGTCCTCAAGGGCAAGGTGAACATCGGCCGCTCCTACGACACCAAGGAGTGGAAGCCGGAGAACGCCAACTCCAACATGCAGGCCGCGATCTCCGCCCTCGGCAAGGACAAGATCATCGGCGTCTACTCCGCCAACGACGGCATGGCGGGCGGCATCATCACCGCGCTGAGGCGCGCGGGCATCGCCGACATCCCGGTCACCGGCCAGGACGCCGAGCTCGCGGGTGTGCAGCGCATCGTCACCGGTGAGCAGTACATGAGCGTCTACAAGTCCTACCCGCAGGAGGCCGCGGTCGCGGGCGAGATGGCCGTCGCCCTCGCCCAGGGCAAGTCGCTCGACTCCATCGCCAAGGAGAAGGCCGACAGCGCCACCACCAAGGGCATCCCGACGACGCTGGTCCCGGTCGTCTCGCTGACGCAGGACAACATCAAGGAGACCGTCGTCAAGGAGGGCTTCTACACGATCGACGAGATCTGTGGCGGCAAGTACAAGGCGGCCTGCGACAAGATCGGTCTCAAGTAGGCGGAACCCGTCTCCCGTACCGCGTGAGCGCGTACGGGACCGGCCGCACGCAGCTTCCTCCGGTGCCCCGCACTCAACAGCCCCGCAAGCTAGGCGGGGCGCCGGACGGAACACCCCCCCCGAAAACTTCTGCACAACCTCCCGCCGGGTCAGGCGGCGAAGGAGATGGTTCACGTGTCCGCTACGCCCGTGCTGGCGTTGCGCGGGGTCTCCAAGCGATTCGGTGCCGTCCAGGCGCTCACCGACGTAGAGCTTGAGGTCCACGCCGGTGAGGTGGTCGCCCTGGTGGGCGACAACGGAGCCGGAAAGTCCACGCTGGTCAAGACGATCGCCGGCGTGCACCCCATCGATGAGGGCTCCATCGAATGGGACGGCAAGGCCGTCTCGATCAACAGGCCGCACGACGCCCAGAACCTGGGCATCGCGACCGTCTACCAGGACCTCGCGCTGTGCGACAACATCGACGTGGTCGGCAACCTCTACCTGGGCCGCGAGATCATCAAGCGCGGCGTCCTGGACGAGGTGGAGATGGAGCGCCGCTCCCGCGAGCTGCTGGACACGCTGTCCATCCGCATCCCCAGCGTCCGCATCCCGATCGCCTCGCTCTCCGGCGGTCAGCGCCAGGTCGTGGCGATCGCCCGGTCGATGCTCGGCGAGCCCAAGCTGGTCATCCTCGACGAGCCCACCGCGGCCCTCGGCGTCGAGCAGACCGCACAGGTCCTCGACCTCGTGGAGCGGCTGCGGGAGCGCGGTCACGCCGTCATCCTCATCAGCCACAACATGGCCGATGTGAAGGCGGTGGCCGACAAGGTCGCCGTCCTGCGCCTCGGGCGCAACAACGGCGTCTTCGAGGTCAAGTCGACCTCGCAGGAAGAGATCATCTCCGCCATCACGGGCGCCACGGAGAACGCCGTGACCCGTCGTGCGGCGCGCACCAATGGGGAGATCAAGAAGTGAGCATCGACAAGACCTCCACCCCCGCCGAGGACCACGCGGTGGAGAACCCCGACGCCCCCGCCGCCGCGGCCACCGCGGTCGACCCGCGGCTGCTGGTCCGCGAGCAGGGCTTCGCGGGCTATCTCGGCGAGTTCAAGCGGAAGATGAAGGCCGGCGACCTCGGGTCCATCCCGGTCGTCGTCGGACTGCTGGTCATCTGGGCCATCTTCACGGGCCTGAACTCCAACTTCCTCACCGCGGGCAACTTCTCCGACATGTCCGTCGCCATGGTCGGCACGGGCATGATCGCCGTCGGCATCGTCTTCGTCCTGCTGCTCGGCGAGATCGACCTGTCGGTGGGCTCGGTCAGCGGCGTCGCGGGCGCCACCTTCGCCGTGCTGAACATCACGCACGGGATGAACGAGGTGCTGGCCCTGGTGCTGGCCATCCTCACCGGCACCGTGGCCGGCGCCATCCACGGCTTCTTCTTCGCCCGCATCGGCGTGCCGGCCTTCGCCGTGACACTGGCCGGACTGCTGTTCTGGCAGGGCTTCATGCTGCAGATACTCGGCAGCAACGGCACCATCAACCTGAACAGCGACGGCATCGTCGTCAAGCTGACCAGCTACTACTTCAGCGATGTGGCCGCCGCCTACGGCCTGGCGATCGTCGTCACCGCGGGGTACTTCCTCGCCGCCTTCTTCGACAACCGCCGCCGTGAGGCCGCGGGCGTGCCGTCCCGGCCGCTGAACGAGATCATCGTGCGCACGGCGCTGCTGGCCGTCCTGGCCTTCGTCGTGGCGATCGTCTTCAACCAGTACAAGGGCCTGCCGCTGGCCGTGGTGATCTTCCTCGCGTTCCTGCTGCTCACGGACTTCGTGCTGCGCCGTACCTCCTACGGCCGCAAGGTCTTCGCGCTCGGCGGCAGTGTCGAGGCGTCCCGCCGTGCCGGCATCAACGTGGAGCTGGTCCGGATCTCGGTCTTCGCGATCGCCGGCACCTTCGCCGCGATCGGCGGTCTCTTCGTCGCGTCGAAGATCGCGTCCGCCAACCAGGGCGCGGGTACCGGTGAGTTCCTGATGAACGTCATCGCCGCGGCCGTGATCGGCGGCACGTCCCTCTTCGGCGGCCGCGGCCGCACCTGGGACGCGCTGCTCGGTGTGATGGTCATCGTCTCGATCCAGTACGGCCTCGCCCTGGAGGGCATCGCCTCGCCGGTCCAGTACATGATCACCGGCGGTGTGCTGCTGGCGACCGTCGTCATCGACGCGGTCACGCGCAAGACCCAGAAGACGGCGGGGCGCGCGTAGCCACGCACCGCCCGTCCGGGCGCACCACCCCGCCGCCCGCCCGAGCTGAGCCCTCGGGCGGGCGGCGGGCTGTCCGCCCGCTCCGCTCCGCTCCGCTCGTCACCTGGGCGGACGTGCTCGTACGGGGCTCTTCGCGTACGGGACGCGGGGGTGCGCCGGGAGGCCGCGGACGACGGCCGGCGGTGCAGTCGTAGAACGGACCGCCGATGGGTAAAGCCGAACGCGTGACGTACGACGCACCGCCCGGACATGTTCCGCCACGGCGGAACATTAGACTCGGGCAGGCCCGGCAACAGCTCTACTGCAAGGAGGCACGGGTGCCGCTGCTGACCCGCATCACGGGACCGCGCGATCTGGACCGGCTCAGCCTGGAAGAGCTGGGCCGGCTGGCAGAGGAGATCCGCACGTTCCTCGTCGACGCCGTGTCCAAGACCGGCGGCCATCTCGGCCCCAACCTCGGAGTGGTGGAGCTCACCCTCGCCCTGCACCGGGTCTTCGACTCGCCGAAGGACAAGGTGCTCTGGGACACCGGCCACCAGTCCTACGTGCACAAGCTGCTCACCGGCCGTCAGGACTTCTCCAGGCTGAAGATGAAGGGCGGCCTGTCCGGCTATCCCTCGCAGGCCGAGTCCGAGCACGACGTCATCGAGAACAGCCACGCCTCCACCGTCCTCGGCTGGGCCGACGGCATCGCCAAGGCCAACCAGGTCCTGGACCGCGACGACCACGTCGTCGCCGTCATCGGCGACGGCGCGCTCACCGGCGGCATGGCCTGGGAGGCGCTGAACAACATCGCCGCCGCCAAGGACCGCCCCCTGGTCATCGTCGTCAACGACAACGAGCGCTCCTACGCGCCCACCATCGGCGGCCTCGCCAACCACCTGGCGACCCTGCGCACCACCGACGGCTACGAGCGCTTCCTGGCCCGCACCAAGGAGCTCCTGGAGCGCACCCCGGTCGTCGGCCGCCCGCTCTACGACACCCTGCACGGCGCCAAGAAGGGCCTGAAGGACTTCATCGCCCCGCAGGGCATGTTCGAGGACCTCGGTCTGAAGTACGTCGGCCCGATCGACGGCCACGACCTCGAGGCCCTGGAGTCCGCCCTCACCCGCGCCAAGCGCTTCGGCGGCCCGGTCATCGTGCACTGCCTCACCGAGAAGGGCCGCGGCTACCAGCCCGCCCTGGCGGACGAGGCCGACCGCTTCCACGCCGTCGGCAAGATCCACCCGGACACGGGCCTGCCCATCTCCACCTCCGGCGCCGACTGGACGTCCGTCTTCGGCGACGAGATGCTCGAGCTCGGCAAGGAGCGCGAGGACGTCGTCGCCATCACCGCCGCGATGCTCCAGCCGGTCGGCCTCGACAAGTTCGCCAAGGCCTTCCCCGACCGCGTCTACGACGTCGGCATCGCCGAGCAGCACGGCGCCGTCTCCGCGGCCGGCCTCGCCCACGGGGGAGTGCACCCGGTCTTCGCCGTGTACGCCACCTTCCTCAACCGCGCCTTCGACCAGGTGCTGATGGACGTGGCCCTGCACAAGTGCGGCGTGACGTTCGTGCTGGACCGCGCCGGTGTCACCGGCACCGACGGCGCCTCCCACAACGGCATGTGGGACATGTCGATCCTCCAGGTCGTCCCGGGCCTCAGGCTCGCCGCCCCGCGCGACGCCGAGCAGGTCCGCGCCCAGTTGCGCGAGGCCGTCGAGGTGGACGACGCGCCGACCGTGGTGCGCTTCTCCAAGGGCGCCGTCGGCCCCGCCGTGCCGGCCGTCGGCCGCGTCGGCGGCATGGACGTCCTGCGCACCCCCGGCACCGACACCCCGGACGTCCTGCTGGTCTCGGTCGGCGCCCTCGCGCCGATGTGCCTGGAGGTGGCGGACCTGCTGAACAAGCAGGGCATCTCCACCACCGTGGTCGACCCCCGCTGGGTCAAGCCCGTCGACGAGGCCATGGCCCCGCTCGCGGAGCGCCACCGCGTCGTCGTCACCGTCGAGGACAACTCGCGGGTCGGCGGCGTCGGCTCCGCCGTCGCCCAGGCCCTGCGCGACGCGGGCGTCGACGTACCGCTGCGCGACTTCGGCATCCCGCCGCGCTTCCTCGACCACGCCTCCCGCGCCGAGGTCATGGCGGAGATCGGGCTCACCGCCCCCGACATCGCCCGCCAGGTCACCGGCCTGGTCGCCAAGCTCGACGGCCGCTACGAGCGCACCGGCGCCGACGCGGACTCGGTGGAGGCCGCGCGCGACTGACGCAGGACCGAATGGGTCGGTCTCTCCACTCGTTGCGGTGGCGAAACCGACCCATCCGCGTGAATCCGCTCATGCCGGGGCATACGCAGTACGCCCCCTCTCGATCATGTCGGGGACGACAAGCTCGGAGGTACCCGTGAGCAACAGCAGTCTCTTCAGGACCAAGAAGATCGAGCAGTCCATCCGGGACACCGAGGAACCGGAGCACGCGCTCAAGAAGTCCCTGTCCGCGCTGGACCTGACCGTCTTCGGCGTCGGTGTCATCATCGGCACCGGCATCTTCGTACTGACCGGCACGGTCGCCAAGAACAACGCCGGGCCCTCCGTCGCCCTGGCCTTCGTCGTCGCCGGTGTCGTCTGCGCGCTCGCCGCGCTGTGCTACGCGGAGTTCGCCTCCACGGTCCCGGTCGCCGGCTCCGCGTACACCTTCTCCTATGCCTCGCTCGGTGAACTGCCCGCCTGGATCATCGGCTGGGACCTGGTCCTGGAGTTCGCGCTCGGCACGGCGGTGGTGGCCGTCGGCTGGTCGGGCTACATCCGTTCGCTGATGGACAACGCGGGCTGGCAGATGCCCGCGGCGCTCGGCGGCCGGGACGGCGCCGAAGGGTTCGGCTTCGACATCCTCGCCGCCGCCCTGGTGCTGGTGCTCACCGGCATCCTCGTCCTCGGCATGAAGCTGTCGGCGCGGGTCACCTCGGTCGTCGTCGCCATCAAGGTGACCGTCGTCCTCATCGTGATCATCGCGGGCGCCTTCTTCATCAAGGGCTCCAACTACGACCCCTTCGTCCCGAAGGCGCGGCCGGTGGAGGCGGGCGGGGGCCTCGACTCGCCACTGATCCAGTTGATGTTCGGGTGGGCGCCGGCCAACTTCGGAGTGATGGGCATCTTCACCGCGGCCTCGGTCGTCTTCTTCGCCTTCATCGGCTTCGACATCGTCGCCACGGCCGCCGAGGAGACCAAGAACCCGCAGCGCGACATGCCCCGCGGCATCCTCGGCTCCCTGTTCATCTGCACCGCGCTGTACGTCGCCGTGTCGATCGTCGTCACCGGCATGCAGCACTACAGCGAGCTGTCCGTCGACGCCCCGCTCGCCGACGCGTTCAAGTCCACCGGGCACCCCTTCTTCGCGGGCGTGATCAGCTTCGGCGCCGCCGTCGGCCTGACCACGGTGTGCATGATCCTGCTGCTCGGCCAGACCCGGGTGTTCTTCGCGATGAGCCGCGACGGGCTGCTGCCGCGCTTCTTCTCCCGCGTCCACCCGAAGTTCCGGACCCCGTACCGGCCGACCATCCTGCTCGGCGTGCTCATCGCGATCGTCGCCGGCTTCACCAGCCTGAGCGAACTCGCCGAGCTGGTGAACATCGGCACGCTGTTCGCCTTCGTCATCGTCGCGCTCAGCGTGATCATCCTGCGCCGGAGCCGTCCCGACCTGCCGCGCGCCTTCCGCACCCCGCTGGTGCCGCTGCTGCCGATCGTGTCGGTGGGCGCCTCGCTGTGGCTGATGCTGAACCTGCCCGCCGAGACCTGGGTGCGGTTCGGCGTCTGGATGCTGATCGGCGTCGTCGTGTACTTCCTCTACAGCCGCTCCCACAGCCGTCTGGCCCGTGGCGAGGAGGCACCGGCCGGTCCGTCCGGCACGTCAGGTCCGTCCGGCACGTCAGGTCCGTCCGGCACGTCAGGTCCGGCCGGGCCGTCCGGTCCGTCGGGCGGAAGCACCCCGTAGCCACCGGCCGCCGCTCCGGCCCCGTGCCCCCGCCCGGGGCCCGCGGGGCCGGACCCGTACGCGGGCGGGGGGTGCCGTCACGCGGGCCGCACCGTCCGCGGCCCCGTCACCTCCGCGCCCAGTGCGGTCACCCGGCGGCGCAGCTCGCGGTCGGCCGTCACGACCAGGACCCGGCGGTCCTCGGCGGCCCGGGCGACCAGCCCGACCATGTGGTCGTCCCCGCTGCCGGGGGCCGACTCCACTCGCACGCCGGGCACGGAGCCCACCCCGCGGGCCGCGCCCTCGACGACCAGGACGATCTCCACCGGGCCGGCACGCCCCGGCACACCGTCCGCCGCCAGCCGGTCCCGCAGCCGCTTCGCCGCCCCGCGCCGGTCGTGCCACCACCCGTCGGGCACCGACCCGACGACGTTCGCGGCGTCGACGATCACGAGCAGGGGAGCGCTGTCGTCCATGCCGTCAGGGTCGCACGGCACCGCCGCGCGGGCCGTACCCGAGCGACGCGGACCCGGCGGCCCCGCTTAGAGTGAAGCGGTGAACGGCGACTGGCTTCTCCTCGGCCGCGACGGCCGCCTCAGTGTCTACCTCCCGTCGGACGGTGCCGCCCTGTGGCGTGCCGAACGCGCGCCCGCCGGGCCCTGGGAGGCCCCGCGCAGGATCGGCGGCGACCAGGAACTGCTCCCCGGCCTCTCCATCGGCCGGGGCCCCGACGGCTACGGCCACCTGGTCGCCTGGCGGCCCGTCGGGACGGACCGGTCCGACCTCGTGCACACCACGCACTTCCGCCCGCTGCTCGCGCCCCTGGACTGGCAGCCGGCCGGCCACCCCAACAAGCAGGGCGCCCGCACCGGGACACCGGCCGTCGCCGTCGACGCGCAGGGCCGTGCCCATGTCTTCGTCCGCAACGGGGGCGGCGGCATGAGCATGGTGGCCCAGAAGGAGAAGGGCGGCTGGGAGCCGTGGCGGGACCTGAAGGGACGCGGCGTCCAGGAGGAGCCCGCGGCCGTGACGGGGGAGTCCGGCAGGGTCGAGCTGTACGCGGCCGTCACCGGCGGCATCCGGCACTGGCGGCAGGAGCAGCCGGGCGCGCGGCCCGTGCCGGGGGAGGGCGTCGACGCGGCGGTCCGCCCGGGCACCCTGCGCGCGCTGGCGACCTCCGAGGAGTCCACCACCGTCCTCTTCACCGACGACGACAGCGGCGAGCTGTGCGCCTGGCGCCCCGGCGAGAAGCCGATGCCGCTGGTGGCCGCGGCGGGCCCCGGCCCCGTCTCCGCCGTGCGCTGCGTCATCGACGGCCACGACTGCACGCTGGTCGCCCAGCGCTCGACCAGTGGCCGGGTCGCCTTCGCCGCCTACCCCTCACAGCAGGAGGCGCTCGGCGCCGTGTGGACGGAGTCGGGCCCCGAGCTGCCGGCCGACGCGGTGGTGTCCCTGGCCCTGGACGCCGACGGCCGACTGGTGGCGGCCACGCTGTCGCCGTCCACCGGGCAGCTCCGCCTCGCCCGCCGCAAGGACGAACCGGGTCTCGCGCTCGGTCCCTGGCAGGCCGTCTGACGCCCCCTCGGCGGCCGGGCGGCCGAGCCATGGGGAACTGGTGAACGAACGGCATATGATGTTCCGCGGTCAACGTCCCTGTCCGTGACACGGCGGGCTTCAGGAAGGTGCAGCAGGCCATGCGGAGAAGGTCGGCAGACCCCGTCGGCGCCGCTCGTGAGGTCGGGCCGGGCACCGTGGACAGAGGGCGGGGCGGCGCGTCCACAGCCGCCAACGGCGACTGGCTGACCCTGGGCAGGGACGGCCGGCTCAGCCTCTACGCGCCCGCCGACGGCGGTCTGGTGCGCTGGACGGAGACCGTCGCGGGCGGCCCCGGCTGGAGCGGACCGCATTTCGTGCCCGTGGCGGGACTGACCCACCTGACGGTGGTGCAGGGCGCGGACACCTATGTCCACTTCCTGGGCCGCAGGGAGCGCGTACGGGCCGACGGCGGATGCGGCGCGGACGTCGTGCACGCGATCCAGTACCAGACGGGACTGGCCTTCACCGAATGGCGTTCCCTCGGCAATCCGCACCGCGACCCTGAGCAGGGCCGGGAGCTGGGGCCGCCGGCCGGTGCCGTCGCGGCCGACGGCACCGTGCACGTCTTCGTACGGAACGCCGGCGGTGGTCTGTCGCTGCGCCGCGAGTTGCCGAGCGGCAAGTGGCGGGCCTGGGAGGACCTGCGGGGCGGCGGGATCGACGGCCCACCGGCGCCGGTCGCCCTGGCCGGGGGGCGGCTGGAGGTCTGCGCCGCGGCCGCGTCGGGCACCCTCGTCTGGCGCCAGACGGCGCCCGGCGGCGACTTCGACGGCCCCCGCGGTTTCGCCCTGCGCCCGGTGCCGGGGACGGTCACCGCGCTGGAGACCGGGCCGGAGCGGGTCACGTTCTTCTGGACCGATGCCGAGAGCGGCGGGGCGGCCGCGTGGCGGGAGGGCGACTGGCCCGCCGCGCTGGGCGGATCGCCGGCCGGGCAGGGGTACGCGTCCCTGCGCACGGCGGTGGACGGCTACGACTGCGTCGTACTCGCCCACCGGGACCGGGACGGCTCGGTGATGCTCGGCATGGGCGGCACCGAGAACGAGGCCGGCGGATTCTGGTGGTACGCGCTGGCCGAGTCCTGCCAGGGGGCACCCGCTCTCGCCCGGGACGGCCGCGGGCGGGTCGTGATGGCGCTGATCGGACCCGACGGCGCACCGAGGGTGGCCCGCCAGGAAACCGGCGCCGGCCTCTCCTTCGCCCGGTGGCACACCCTGGGTCACTGAGCGGTTCCGTCGTCGCCCGACCGGCGGCGGATACCCCGTCACCGTGCGGTCGTGCCGGTACGAGAACCATCCGTGCCTACGCACAGCAATATAACGAGCCGGGAACCATAGCGCGTCACAGCGATGGACGCCACATTAACTGACCTTGACCATCCTTAAGGGTGACATAAGATGTGGCGGGCCTGTGGCCGTGGTGAGGGGGGCTTCGCCAGCGGTCAGGGGTACTGGTGAGGCCAAGGCGGTCGAGGGGGCCGCGGGTGCACCAAGCAGGGGTGGGGCGTCCAGTAGGGACTGTCGGTGGCCCGCTGGGCGAAATGTCTTGGTAGGAGTACGAGTTGGTGGATCACCCGCGTCTGAGCATCGTCGTGCCCTTTCAGGACGTCGAGACCTATCTCGCCGAATGCCTGGAGTCGATCGCGCGCCAGTCGTTCCGCGACTTCGAGGTGATCCTCGTCGACGACGGCTCCACCGACGGCTCCTCGCGGATCGCCGCCGACTTCTGCGCAGCCGACCCGCGCTTCCGGATGATCCGGCAGGAGCCGCACGGCCCGGGACACGCACGCAACACCGGGCTGCGCGCCATGCACCCCCAGGGCGAGTTCCTGGCCTTCGTCGACGGTGACGACGTCATCCCGGAGTACGCCTACGGCCTGCTGGTCCGCACCCTGGAGGCGTCCGAATCGGACTTCGTCTCGGGCAACGTGCAGATGATGAACTCCACCAAGAAGTGGCAGTCGCCGCTGCACAAGGGCCCGATGCAGAAGAACCGGCGCGGCACGCACATCACCAGGTTCGAGGCGCTGATCTACGACCGCACGGTCTGGAACAAGATGTTCCGGCGCTCCTTCTGGGACTACCACTACATCGCGTTCCCCGAGGGCGTCATGTACGAGGACTCCTGGGTCAACATGTACGCCCACTTCCGCGCCGCCAAGGTCGACGTCATCACCGACATCGTCTACTTCTGGCGCCGGCGCGAGGGCGGGGCCGCGCCGTCGATCACCCAGCGCCACACCGAGCTGTCCAACCTGCGCGACCGGGTCGCGGCGGTGCAGTCGGTCAGCCGCTTCCTGGCGGACCGGCGCTCGCGGCAGTACGAGGAGAGCAAGCGCAAGTACGACTTCGCCTGTCTCAAGTCCGACCTCATGCTGCACCTCAAGGTACTGCCGGACGCGGACGAGGAGTACCGGCAGTCGTTCATGCGGTGGGCCAACGAGTTCCTCGACGAGACCGACCTCACCATCATCGACGAACTGCCCGCGGACGCCCGGGTCAAGTGGCTCCTGGTACGCGAGTGGCGGCTGCCCGAACTCCTGGAGGTCATCGAGTTCGAGCGCCGGGGCGGCCCGATGCCGGTCCAGCGGCGCTTCCACCGCTACCTGAAGTACCCCTACCTCGGTGACCGCGGTGTCGGCCTCGACAAGAAGGCGTTCCGGCTCGACAAGGAACTCTCCCTGCACGGTTCGCTCAGCGGGGCCCGCTGGAGCGCCAACGGCCACCTGCTGACCCTCACCGGCAACGCCTACGTGCGCTACATCAACGTGCACAAGCGGCACATGTCGGTGAAGGCGATCGCCCTGCGGAACAAGAAGCAGGGCCGCATGGTGATCACCACGGCGAAGACCACCTACGCGCCGCAGGCCACCGAATCCTCCGCGCAGAATCGTTACTGCTACGACTGGGCCGGCTTCGAGGCCCGCATCGACACGACCCGCCTCAAGCGCAAGGGCCAGTGGGCCGAGGGCACCTGGGACGTGGCCACCGGGGTCCTCAGCCGGGGGCTGTTCCGCTACCGCGGCATCGACCGGGGCGGCGCGGGCAGCGCCGCCAACCCCCCGTACCGGTACGTCGACAAGAACACCCGCATCCTCCCGGTCTTCCTCCAGGGCAAGCTGAAGCTGCGGGTGGAGATCGTGCGCTGCCGGATCACCGGCCACCGCGTGGTCGGGGACCAGTTGGAGCTGCGCGGGGTGTACCTCGGCCCGAAGGTGCCGGAGTGGGGCAAGCTGCGCGTCACCAGCCTGAGCGGCTCGGGCCAGCACGACGGGCGGGTGTACTTCACGCCGGGCGGCGAGGGCTGGTGCACCTTCGCGGCCAGGCTGCCCCTGCGCTCGCTGGTACCGGCCTTCCGGGGCGACGCCCAGGCCGACACGGAGATCCCGCAGTCCTGGAGCATGGGCAGCAACGGCTGGAAGACGACCCTCCACGTGGAGGGCCGCAAGACGGCCATCTACCCCGTCATGGCCGAGGAGACCCCGGACGGGCACTACCGCATGCCCGCCTCGCTGCAGACCCGCGAGGGCGACCGGGAGGTCGTCGTCCACCGCAACGGCTCGGGCTACCTGGTGCTCTTCGAACGGGCCACCCTGCCCACGGCGACGGCGTTCGCCTGGCACGAGGACGGCTCGCTGGAGATCCACGGCCGGTACCTGGCCGCCGACCGGCTGTCGCCGCGGGAGTACCAGGACGCACACCTGGTGGTCCGCTCGCGGGCGCACGGCGCGGAGCGCGAGGTCGGGGTCGAGTGGAACGGCAACGAGTTCCGCTGCCTGCTCTCCCCGGCCGCCATGCGGACGCTGGCCGGGGACATCCCGCTCGCGGCCGGCCGCTGGGACTTCTTCCTGCGCCGGCAGGACCTGTCGGCGGTGGCCCGCGAGGACCGCCTCGAGGACCTGATGGTGAAGACCGAGCAGGACATCATCGGCGCCCTCCCCGAGGAGTACGAGGCGAACGAGCGGCGCTACGAGCTCCAGGCCGAGGCGTACGACCGGTTGTCGCTGCTGGTCCACTCGGCCATGCCCGACCACGCCCGCGGCCCCTACCGGCAGAAGCTGCTGCGCACCAAGGCGTACCCGGCGGCCCGCCGGCAGCGGGTGCGCCCCGCCGTCCTCTTCGACGCCTTCAAGGGCACCCAGTACTCGGACAGTCCCCGGGCGCTGCACGAGGAACTGCTCCGGCGCGGTACCGACCTCGAACACCTGTGGGTGGTGCGCGACGACCAGGTGGAGGTGCCGCCCACCGCGATCCCGATCCGCATGTGGTCGCCCGAGTGGTACGAGGCCCTCGCCACCAGCCGGTACGTCGTCGCCAACAACCACCTCCCGGACTGGTTCCAGAAGCGGGACGGCCAGATCGTCGTCCAGACCTGGCACGGCACCCCGCTGAAGAAGATCGGCCACGACATCGAGTCCATCCACTTCGCCGACCAGCGCTACCTGGAACGGGTCGAGAAGGAGGTGCAGAACTGGGACATGCTGGTCTCGCCCAACAGCTTCTCCACCCCGATCCTCCAGCGCGCCTTCGGCTTCCCCGGCGAGATGGTGGAGTCGGGCTACCCGCGCAACGACATCCTGCGGCTGCCCGGCACCGAGGAGCGGGAGCAGGAGATCCGGCGCCGGATCGGCCTGCCCGAGGGCAAGCGGATCGTGATGTACGCGCCCACCTGGCGCGACGACCAGTACTACGCGCCCGGCAAGTACAAACTGGACTTCCGCATCGACCTCGAGGACGCCCGCGCCCGGCTGGGTGCCGAGCACGTCCTCCTGGTCCGCCGCCACCCCAACGTCGTGGACCCGGTGCCGGGCGCCGGCGACGGATTCGTCTACGACGTCTCCGACTACCCGGACATGGCCGACCTCTCCCTGATCACCGACGTGATGATCACGGACTACTCGTCCCTGATGTTCGACTACGTCAACACCGGGCGGCCCATCCTCTTCTTCACCTACGACCTGGACCACTACCGCGACACCCTGCGCGGCTTCTACTTCGACTTCGCGGGCAGCGCCCCGGGCCCCCTCCTGGACACCTCCGAGGACCTGGTGTCGGCCGTCGAGCAGATCGAGCGGATCCAGGAGGCCTACGGCGAGCGCTACCGCTGGTTCCAGCGCGAGTTCTGCGACCTGGACGACGGGTACGCCTCCGCGCGGCTCGCCGACCGGATGCTGGTGGCGGGCGGCGACCTCGCGCCCGGGCAGGCGCAGGCACCGGCCGTCGGGACCGTCGACACCCGGCAGACCGCCCGCGCCATGACCCCCGTCCAGGGGAGGGCCGGGAGCTGGTTCACCGCGCCGCGCCGGCCGGCGCAGCCCGGGTCCGACGCGGCGCGGACGGTCGGGGCGGTGCCCGCGCAGCCCGGCCCGGCGCACGACGGCACGCCTTCGCGACAGCCGCAGTCGCACCCGCAGGTGCCGCGGCTCATGCCGGCGGGGTACGAGCGGCCGGCCGGACCGGCCGGGCAGGCGCCGCCCGCCGGAGGCCGGACCTACGAAGGCGCGACCGTATGACGCCGATGGCTCGGCCGGCCGGCGGCACCGGGGTGTGCGCGGCCGCGCCGGAAGGTACCGGCGCTCCATGACCGCACCGTCGTCCACTTCCCCGGCGCCCGGTCCGTCCCGCATCCACGGTGCGGGAGCCGAGCGCCTCTTCGGCGTTGCCTCAACCGGTGTCCACCCGCATCAGCAGCGCCCGGTGGTCGGAGACCCCGGTGTCGCGCACCGTGCAGGAGGACCGGGGCAACCCGGTGAAGAGATAGTCGAGTTTGTGGCCGGACACATGGGTCGCACGGCCCGACCGGTCGCCACCGGACGTCTGGTCGCATTCCCGGAAAGCGCCGTAGGCGGCGGGCGGCCACACCCAGCCGGACGGATTGCGGGCACCCGGCGGGTTCAGGTTGAAGTCGCCGCCGAACACGGTGCGCGGTCCGGGCGCCGCCGTGATCAGCGTCGTCAACTGGTCGTCGCGGTACTCCCGGCCGGGATGCGCCCGGTCGCTGCCGGGCAGGCTCAGATGGGCGTTGCACACCCGGACGTCGACCGCCGCGACGGTCGCGCACAGGATGCCCCGCCGCAGTCCGACCTCCGGCCGGCGCGAGGGCACCGACCGCACCGAGGACAGCGGGTGGGCCGAGAGGACGGCGAGGCCGGCCGTGCCCTGCCCGCGGCCCTCGCAGCGGACCGTTCCGGTGCGCCCGGCGCCGTCGCGCCAGGTGTAGGGCCGGAAGGACAGCCGCCAGGAGCCGCCGAGCGCCTCGCGTACCGACTCGGCGTGCGTGGCGCAGGCCTCCTGCAGCAGCACGACGCCGGCCCCCGCGTCGACGAGCCGCTCCACCGCCAGCCGCTTGGCGGAGGCACTGCCGGTGTCCGCGCAACCCCACTGCCGGACGCCGCACATGTTCCAGGTCGCCACCGTCAGGGTGCGGTCCGCGGACAGGGACCGTGCCGTGCCCGGGGCGGTCCGCACCAGCACCGCGGCGAGGACGGCCGACAGCGCGAGTACCGAGGCCGGCGCGATCAGTCCGCGGCGCCGGCGAGGGCCGGGCGGGAGCGCGGGGACCACGAGAGGCATCCCGACATCATGTCCGACCAGGTGATTCGGAGCCAATCCGACGATCTGTCCCTGAAAACTGGAGTTCCGTACATGTCCCAAGCACCCACGAGCGGGCGGAAGCTGTTCAACGGGATCGAGGCGTCGGGTACGTTCCCGGTCGAGTACCGGTTCTCCCACGCCAAGAGCGGCAACCGCCACCTCGTCGTCGTGTTCGCCAACTTCTCGGCGCCCGAGGACTACGGCTGGTCCAACGGCGTCTTCGACAACGTGCGCGCCAACATCCTGTGGATCCGCGACCGCTTCGACGGGATGAACGCCTACTACCTGTGCCGGAACATGGACTTCGGCCTGGCGGACTCGGTGCAGACCCTCATCTCGAACGTCACGCGGTCGCTGGCGCTCACGCCGGACCAGGTCACCCTGTGGGGCGGCTCCAAGGGCGGCAGCGCCGCGCTGTACTTCGGACTGCGGTACGGCTACCGGAACATCGTGGCCATCGTCCCCCAGTTCCTCGTCGGCGACGCCCTGGAGAGGCGGCACCCGAAGGTCTCCGCCTACATGCTCGGCGAGGGGGCGCCGGCGCACAACGCACGGGTCCTGGACGCGCTCCTGCCCGACCTGGTGCGGAGCCGGGCCAACCCCGGGGCCAACATCTACGTGCTCTCCTCGCCGCAGGACGAGCACTACGCCGTGCAGGTGGAGCCGTTCCTCGGCATGTTCCAGGGCTACGAGAACTTCAACTTCATGTACAGCGAATCGCCCACCATCACCGGCCACGCCACGGTGACGAGGCGGAACGTCCCGGCGCTGGTCGGCCTGCTGAACCTGCTGGCCGACGGCTACGCCCCCCGCCTGGGGTTCGTGCGCCATGCCGCCGAGGAGTTCGACCGCGACCAGTCGGGCATCGACGCCTACCTCTCCGCCACCTCGAAGGTCCAGGACGCCGACACGTTCGCACCGCCGGTGATCACCTCCCCGGGCTACAACAGCGAGGTTCCCGTCACCGGCCAGCACTTCGCCGGGTTCGCCCCGGGCGCGGTGCGGGTGAGCATGTGGCGCAACGGCAAGTTCGTGGCGTCGCCGGAGGTCGCGGCCGACGGTACCTGGTCCTGGCAGCCGGCCAAGCCGTGGGCCACGGGGAAGCACCTGGTCAAGATCTTCGCGGTGGATCCGGCGGGCTTCCACTCGAGCCGGGTCGAGCTCCCCTTCACGGTGGTCGACGGCCCCGGTCCGACGGGGCCGATCCCGCCGGTCGTGTCCGTGCCGGGCCCGCGGCAACAGGTGGGGACGTCGGTCGCCTTCCACGGCACCGCGCCGGGCGCGTTGCAGGTGGGCTTCCGGGAGAACGGCGTACTCCTGGGCGCGGTGGCGGTCGCGCCGGACGGAATCTGGGGCTGGGACCCGGGCTGGTCGTGGCCGGAGGGGCCGCACCTGGTCGAGGTGGTCGCGGTGGACGCCAGCGGTGCGGAGTCGGCCCCCGCCCCGGCCGGCTTCACGGTCCTGAACGCGTCCGTGCCCGCCGGTCACCTCCCGCCGCGGTACTGAGCACCGACGGCCCCCGACGACGAACAACTCACGAGTGGAAGCGCACACATGGCGAACGCACCGACGAAAACACGCGAGCTGATCACCGGGATCGACACCTCGGGTGCCTATCCCGTCGAGTACCGGTTCACGCACGCGAAGGGCGGCAACCGCCATCTCGTCGTCGTGTTCTCCAACTTCGGCGTCCCCGACGACTACGGCTGGTCGAACGGCGTCCTCAACCCGGTGCGGGCCAACATCCTGTGGATCCGCGACCGGTTCCGCGGCATGAGGAGCTACTACCTGTGCGAGGGGAT
The DNA here is from genome assembly GCF_002005225.1 of Streptomyces pactum. Lineage (NCBI taxonomy): Bacteria > Bacillati > Actinomycetota > Actinomycetes > Kitasatosporales > Streptomycetaceae > Streptomyces > Streptomyces pactum. The sequence continues at coordinate 2,065,371 of NZ_CP019724.1, read as the reverse complement.
GGACTTCTCCCTGGAGCAGTCCGTGATCGGGGTCATCTCCAAGGTGATGAACGCCCTTGACCTGACCCCGGACCGCGTCACGATGTGGGGCGGCTCCAAGGGCGGCAGCGCGGCCCTCTACTTCGGCCTGCGCTACGGGTTCGGCAACATCGTCTCCATCGTGCCGCAGTTCCTCGTCGGCACCTATGTGAAGACCGTGCACCCCAAGGTCGCCGGGTTCATGCTGGGTCAGGGGGTGCCGGAGGAGAACGTCCGGATCGCCGACGCGCTCCTGCCCGACCTGGTGCGCTCGGGCGCCGGGCGGCAGTCGAACATCTACCTGCTCTCCTCGCCGCAGGACGAGCAGTACAAGGAACAGGTGGAGCCGTTCCTCGGGCTCTTCCAGGGGTACGACAACTTCAACTTCATCTACAGCGAGTCCCCCTACATCACCCGGCACTCGGAGGTCACCAGGCGCAACGTCCCCTTCCTCATGGGCCTCGTCAACATGCTCGCCGACGGGCTTCCCCCGCGACTGGGCATGGTGCGCAACGGGTACGAGGAGCCGGACCGCGACACCGCGGGCATCAAGGCGTATCTGTCCGCCACCTCGGCCCAGAAGCCCAGCGGCATCGCCATGCCGGTGGTGACCCACCCGGCGGCGCACACCGAACTGCCCACGGACGGCGTGTACTTCACCGGCATGGCGCCCGGCGCCGTACGGGTGAGCCTGTGGGAGCACGGCAAGTTCCTGGGCTCGCCGACCGTGGCCGCGGACGGCACCTGGTCCTGGAAGCGCGACAAGCCGTGGAGCAGGGGCAAGCACCTGGTGAAGGCCGTCGCCTGGGACCCGGAGGGACGCAAGACCAAGGGCACCGTCATCCCCTTCACCACGGTGGCCGGTGCCTCGGCCGCCGCCGCGTCCGCGATCCCGGCCCAGCCCCCGGCGCGGTTCGACACGCCGCCCATGGGCGGGCAACTGCCGGCGCCGACGGTCCAGTCCCCGGTGGCGTACGAGCAGATCGCGGTACCGGCCGTGCGGTTCACCGGCCTGGCCCGGGGAGCGGCGCAGGTGGGGTTCAGGGCCGGCGGCACTCTCCTCGGCGGGAGCCCGGTCGCGGTCGACGGCCGCTGGGCCTGGGACTCCGGCTGGCCGTGGCAGGAGGGCCGGCACACGGTGGAGGTGTTCGCCGTGGACGCGGCGGGAAACGAGTCCCCGGCCACCCCGGTCCCCTTCGCCGTCGCGCCCGCCCCGGCGGGCGCGACGCCGTACGGCTACTGACCCGGCCCCACGGCATGCGAGGGGGCCCCCGCCGCACGGCGGGGGCCCCCTCGTCGTCGTACGGAGACTACGCGGGCACGCTCGCCACGCCCGCCTCCAGGAACCGCTTCCCGTTCACCCGCTCGGCGACGCCCGCACGGTCCAGGTACGGCGTGATGCCGCCCAGGTGGAAGGGCCAGCCGGCGCCGGTGATCAGGCAGAGGTCGATGTCCTGGGCCTCGGCGACGACGCCCTCGTCGAGCATGAGGCCGATCTCCTGGGCCACCGCGTCCAGGACGCGGTCGCGGACCTGCTCCTCGGTCAGCACGGTGTCGCCCTGCTTGAGCAGCGCGGCGACCTCCGGGTCCAGCTCGGGCTTGCCGCTGTCGTAGACGTAGAAGCCGCGCTTGCCCGCCTCGACGACCGCCTTGAGGTTCGGGGAGACCGTGAAGCGCTCCGGGAAGGCCCGGTTGAGGGTCTCCGAGACGTGCAGGCCGATCGCCGGGCCGACCAGTTCGAGGAGGACCAGCGGGGACATCGGCAGGCCGAGCGGCTCCACCGCCTTCTCCGCGACCTCGACCGGGGTGCCCTCGTCGATGACGTTCTGGATCTCGCCCATGAAGCGGGTCAGGATGCGGTTGACCACGAACGCCGGGGCGTCCTTGACCAGCACCGCGGTCTTCTTCAGCTTCTTGGCCACGCCGAACGCCGTGGCCAGCGAGGCGTCGTCGGTCCGCTCGCCGCGGACGATCTCCAGGAGCGGGAGGATCGCGACCGGGTTGAAGAAGTGGAAGCCGACGACCCGCTCGGGGTGCTTCAGCTTCGACGCCATCTCCGAGACGGACAGCGAGGAGGTGTTGGTGGCGAGGATCGCGTGCGCCGGGGCGACCGCCTCGACCTCCGCGAACACCTTCTGCTTGACGCCCATCTCCTCGAAGACCGCTTCGATGATGAAGTCGGCGTCCGCGAAGCCCTCGGCCTTGTCCAGGACGCCGGTCACCAGTGCCTTGAGGCGGTTGGCCTTGTCCTGGTTGACGCGGCCCTTGCCGAGCAGCTTGTCGATCTCGGCGTGGACGTAGCCCACGCCCTTGTCGACGCGCTCCTGGTCGATGTCGGTCAGGACGACCGGGACCTCCAGGCGGCGCAGGAAGAGCAGCGCGAGCTGGGAGGCCATCAGGCCGGCGCCGACCACGCCCACCTTGGTGACCGGGCGGGCCAGCGACTTGTCCGGGGCGCCCGCGGGACGCTTGCCGCGCTTCTGCACCAGGTTGAAGGCGTAGATGCCGGAGCGCAGTTCGCCGCCCATGATGAGGTCGGCGAGGGCCTGGTCCTCGGCGTCGTAGCCCTGCTGGAGGTCGCCGTTCTTGGCGGCGGCGATGATGTCCAGGGCGCGGTAGGCGGCCGGGGCGGCGCCGTGCACCTTGGAGTCGGCGACGAAGCGGCCCTTGGCGACGGCCTGGTCCCAGGCCTCGCCGCGGTCGATCGCCGGACGCTCGACGGCGATCTCGCCCTTGAGGACGGACGCCGTCCAGATCAGCGACTGCTCCAGGAAGTCGGCGCCCTCGAAGATCGCGTCCGCGATGCCGAGCTCGTAGACCTGCTCGCCCTTGAGCTGCTTGTTCTGGTTGAGGCTGTTCTCGATGATGACCGAGACGGCCTTGTCGGCGCCGATCAGGTTCGGCAGCAGCGTGCAGCCGCCCCAGCCGGGGACGAGGCCGAGGAAGACCTCGGGGAGGGAGAAGGCGGGAAGGGCCGCCGACACCGTGCGGTACGCGCAGTGCAGGCCGATCTCCACGCCGCCGCCCATCGCGGCACCGTTGTAGTACGCGAAGGTCGGCACGGCCAGTTGCGACAGCCGCTTGAAGACGTCGTGGCCGCCCTTGCCGATGGCGAGCGCGTCCTCGTGGCGCTTGAGCAGCTCGACGCCCTTGAGGTCGGCGCCGACCGCGAAGATGAACGGCTTGCCGGTGACGCCGACGCCGACGATCTCGCCGTCCGCGGCCTCCTTCTGGACCCGGTCGATGGCGGCGTCGATGTTCGCCAGCGACTGCGGGCCGAGCGTGGTCGGCTTGGTGTGGTCGTGCCCGTTGTCCAGGGTGATCAGGGCGAAGCGGCCCGCGCCCAGGGGAAGGTCGAAGTGGCGCACGTGCGCCTGCGTGACGACCTCGCCGGGGAACAGCTCGGCCGCACCCTTCAGAAGCTCTGCGGTGGTGCTCACTTGTCCCCCTCGAAGTGCGGGTTCTCCCAGACGACCGTCGCGCCCATGCCGAAGCCGACGCACATGGTGGTCAGGCCGTAGCGGACGTGCGGCTGCTCCTCGAACTGGCGGGCCAGTTGCGTCATCAGGCGGACGCCCGACGAGGCGAGCGGGTGGCCGAAGGCGATGGCGCCGCCGTACTGGTTGACGCGCGCGTCGTCGTCGGCGATGCCGTAGTGCTCCAGGAAGGCGAGGACCTGGACGGCGAAGGCCTCGTTGATCTCGAACAGGCCGATGTCGTCGATGGACAGCCCGGCCTGGGCCAGGGCCTTCTCCGTCGCCGGGATCGGGCCGTAGCCCATGACCTCCGGCTCGACACCCGCGAAGGAGTACGAGACGAGGCGCATCTTGACCGGCAGGTCGTTCTCTCGGGCGAAGTCCTCGCTCGCGATGAGGGAGGCGGTCGCGCCGTCGTTCAGACCGGCCGCGTTGCCCGCGGTGACCCGGCCGTGCACGCGGAACGGCGTCTTCAGGCCCGCCAGGTTCTCCAGCGTGGTGCCCGGACGCATCGGCTCGTCGGCGGTGACCAGACCCCAGCCGGTCTCACCCGCCTCCTCGTTGGTGCGGCGCACCGAGACCGGCACCAGGTCGGCCTGGATCTTGCCGTCGGCGTACGCCTTGGCGGCCTTCTCCTGCGAGCGCACGGCGTACTCGTCGGCGCGCCGCTTGGTGATGCTCGGGTAGCGGTCGTGCAGGTTCTCCGCGGTCATCCCCATGAACAGGGCGGACTCGTCGACCAGCTTCTCGCTGACGAAGCGCGGGTTCGGGTCCACGCCCTCGCCCATCGGGTGGCGGCCCATGTGCTCGACACCGCCCGCGACGGCCACGTCGTACGCGCCGAAGGCGACGGAGCCGGCCACCGAGGTGACGGCGGTCAGGGCGCCCGCGCACATGCGGTCGATCGAGTAGCCCGGGACCGAGGTGGGCAGGCCCGCCAGGATGCCGGCGGTGCGGCCGATGGTCAGGCCCTGGTCGCCGATCTGCGTGGTCGCGGCGACGGCGACCTCGTCGATCTTCTTGGGGTCGAGACCGGGGTTGCGGCGCAGCAGCTCCCGGATCGCCTTCACGACCAGGTCGTCGGCGCGGGTCTCGTGGTAGATGCCCTTCGGGCCCGCCTTGCCGAACGGGGTGCGGACGCCGTCTACGAAGACGACGTCCCTGACGGTACGAGGCACGATGGCTCTCCTCCAGGGTGCGGGATGGCACTGCTGCGGCACGCAGGTACTGAGCGCGCGCTCAGGCCCATGCTACTTATGAGTAACGTAGCTGCCCAGTCCCCCCGGCCCAAGCGGCGAACGTCACACCGCCGGGTCGCCGCTCCATCCCTGGATCTTGGCTGGATCCCGCCGCCCGCCCCTTCTACGACACGCTCTGGGACAGAGCCGTCACCAGTGCGGGCGTCACCTGCTCCACCTGCCAGGGCCGGGCCCCGTGGCCGGCGAGGGCCGCGGCCACGGACTCCGTGTCGACCGTCGCCGGCGGCTCCCAGCAGACCCGGCGCACGGTGTCCGGGGTGATCAGGTTCTCCTGGGGCATGTTCAGCCGCTCCGCCAGCGTCGTCACCGCCGCCCGCGCGGCGGTGAGCCGGGCCGCGGCGGCCGGGTCCTTGTCGGCCCACGCCCGCGGCGGCGGGGGACCGGTCACCGGCTGGCCGGGCTGCGGCAGTTGCGACTCGGACAGGCCCCTGGCCCGGTCGACCGCCACCTGCCACTGCTCGAGCTGCCGGCGGTTGACCCGTCCGAACCCGTTCAGCGCGGCCAGCGCGTGCGCGTTGACCGGGAGGGCGAGCGCCGCCTCGACGATGGCCGCGTCCCCGAGCACCTTGCCGGGAGAGACGTCGCGGCGCTGCGCGATGCGGTCCCGGGTCTGCCACAGCTCCCGCACCACGGCGAGCTGGCGGCGCCGGCGCACCTTGTGCATGCCGGACGTACGGCGCCACGGGTCCTTGCGCGGCTCGGGCGGCGGGGCCGAGGCGATCGCGTCGAACTCCTGCCGGGCCCACTCGAGCTTGCCCTGCCGGTCCAGCTCCTTCTCCAGCGCGTCGCGCAGGTCGACGAGGAGTTCGACGTCGAGCGCGGCGTAGCGCAGCCACGGTTCGGGCAGCGGGCGGGTGGACCAGTCGACGGCCGAGTGGCCCTTCTCCAGGACGAAGCCCAGTACGTTCTCGACCATCGCGCCGAGGCCGACCCTCGGGAACCCGGCGAGCCGGCCGGCCAGCTCGGTGTCGAAGATCCGGGTGGGCACCATCCCTATCTCGCGCAGGCACGGCAGGTCCTGGGTGGCCGCGTGCAGCACCCACTCCACGTCGGAGAGCGCCGCGCCCAGCCCGGACAGGTCGGGGCAGGCCACCGGGTCGATCAGCGCGGTCCCGGCGCCCTCGCGGCGCAACTGCACCAGATAGGCGCGCTGGCCGTAGCGGTAACCGGAGGCGCGCTCGGCGTCGACGGCGACGGGGCCGCTGCCCGCGGCGAAGGCGGCGGTCACCTCGGCGAGGGCGGCCGCGTCGGCGATCACCGGCGGAACGCCCTCCCGTGGTTCGAGCAAGGGGGTCGGCGCCTGACTCGCAGAAGATCCGGCGTCGTCCGGAGGGGCGCCTCCGGTGGTTCGCAGTGGGCGGTCTGCTGCGGTTTCGTGGGCGTCGGTCACGTGTCAAGGGTATCGGTGGATCGACGGCGCCCGCCGACGGAACGTTCCGTCGGCGGGCGCCGGGGGGTCGTAAACCAGTCAGGTCAGTGAAAGATCGGCTGTGGGGGAGGGGAGGGGAGGGAGGCAGGGGAGGGGAGGCGGGGATCGGGTCGGGTTCGGGAGCGGTCAGTGGATGATGCCGGTGCGCAGGGCCACGGCGACCATTCCGGCGCGGTCGCCGGTGCCGAGCTTGCGGGCGATGCGGGCCAGGTGGCTCTTGACGGTCAGGGCGGACAGGCCCATCGAGACGCCGATCGCCTTGTTCGACTGGCCCTCCGCGACCAGTCGAAGCACCTCCACCTCGCGGCCGGAGAGCTCGCGGTAGCCGCCCGGGTGGCTCGGGGCGCCCGGGGGGCGGCGGTGCAGGCGGGCGGCGGCGGCGCCGATGGGGGCGGCACCCGGCCGGGTGGGGAGCCCGACGTTGGTACGGGTGCCGGTGACGACATAGCCCTTCACACCGCCGGCGAGGGCGTTGCGTACGGCGCCGATGTCGTCGGCGGCGGACAGGGCGAGGCCGTTGGGCCAGCCCGCGGCGCGGGTCTCCGACAGCAGGGTCAGACCGGAGCCGTCGGGGAGATGGACGTCTGCGACACAGATGTCGCGGGGGTTGCCGATGCGGGGACGAGCCTCCGCGACGGACGAGGCCTCGATGACATCGCGCACACCGAGCGCCCACAGATGGCGGGTGACGGTGGAACGAACGCGCGGGTCGGCCACGACCACCATGGCGGTCGGCTTGTTCGGGCGGTAGGCGACCAGGCTTGCAGGCTGCTCGAGGAGAACGGACACCAGGCCTCCTGGGGTGCGGGACGGGGCCGGCTCATGGGGGTGAAGCCGGGACGAACCGTGCTTTCAAGGTCACAGTCGTCTTCGGCACCGAACCCGTCCGCCTTTAGAGAATGATCACGATCTGGTGAGTAACAATCCGAGCAATTCGGACACGCGGTCGATCATTCGAAGATCGAACGGTTTCACACTTTGTCGATACGGGGCCGAAAGTGGCCGTGTCGACAAAGTGACGGAACGTTTCCTGGGCCGCACGGAGCCCGGGTGCGGGAGGGCGGAGAGAGGGGCGGCCTAGCGCGACTGCGGGCCGCGCCGCTGCGGCAGCGACACGATCGACGCGTCGCCCGGCGCGGCCGGTGGCAGCCCGGCGACCTGGGCCAGCAGGTCGCACCAGGAGGCGAGGTGCGCCGCGGTGTCCGGGACGCCGCCCAGCCCCTCGCGCGGCGTCCAGGACGCCCGGATCTCGATCTGCGAGGCGGGCGGGCGCGCCGAGAGCCCGCCGAAGTAGTGGGAGCCGGCCCGCGTGACCGTGCCGCTGGCCTCCCCGTACGTCAGCCCGCGCGCCTGGAGCGCGCCGGTGAGCCAGGACCAGCACACGTCCGGCAGCAGCGGATCCGCGGCCATCTCCGGCTCCAGCTCGGCCCGCACCAGCGTCACCAGCCGGAAGGTGCCCCGCCAGGCGTCGTGCCCGGCCGGGTCGTGCAGCAGCACCAGACGCCCGTCCGCCAGATCGTCGTCCCCGTCGACGACCGCGGCCTCCAGCGCGTACGCGTACGGGGCGAGCCGCTGGGGTGCGCGTGTCGCCTCCACCTCGACCTGCGGCCGCAGCCGCGCGGCCCGGAGCGCCTCGACGGCGGCCGCGAAGGCCGGCGGCGCCGTACTCTCCCCATGCCGGGCCTCCTCTTCGGTACCTTTCGGTTCGTCCATTCCGCCAGCGCCGTCCGACAGTCGTCCCTGAGCCGCAGCCATGCGGGGAAGATTAAGCGGAACGGCGCCTCGGCGCAGGGAGGGACACCCGCGTGCGGGCGCGATGTCCGGATCACGCGGGTCCGCGGGGCGCGCGGGAGGCGCCCCACCCGAGGTCGGGCGCCGTGACGGCGACATGCGAGACTTGCCGGTGTGAGTGCCAACCAGAGCCCCGCGGGCAAGCAGCCGACCGCCACGTACGACTCCGCGTTCCTCAAGGCGTGCAGGCGTGAGCCGGTGCCGCACACCCCCGTGTGGTTCATGCGGCAGGCCGGGCGCTCACTGCCGGAGTACCGCAAGGTGCGCGAGGGCATCCCGATGCTCGAGTCCTGCATGCGGCCGGAACTGGTCACCGAGATCACCCTCCAGCCGGTGCGCCGGCACGGCGTGGACGCGGCGATCTACTTCAGCGACATCGTCGTCCCGCTCAAGGCCATCGGCATCGACCTCGACATCAAGCCGGGTGTCGGCCCGGTCGTCGAGAACCCGATCCGCACCCGCGCGGACCTGGCCCGGTTGCGCGACCTCACCCCGGAGGACGTCTCCTACGTCACCGAGGCCTTCGGCCTGCTCACCGCCGAGCTCGGCGCCACCCCGCTGATCGGCTTCGCCGGGGCGCCGTTCACCCTCGCGAGCTACCTCGTGGAGGGCGGCCCGTCCCGCAACCACGAGAACACCAAGGCCCTCATGTACGGCGACCCGCGGCTGTGGGCCGACCTCCTGGACCGGCTCGCCGACATCACGGCCGCCTTCCTCAAGGTGCAGATCGAGGCGGGCGCCGGCGCCGTCCAGCTCTTCGACTCCTGGGTCGGCGCGCTGTCTCCCGCGGATTACCGTCGCTCGGTGATGCCCGCCTCGAGCAAGGTCTTCGAGGCCGTCGCCGGATACGGCGTGCCGCGCATCCACTTCGGCGTCGGCACCGGCGAACTCCTCGGCCTCATGGGCGAGGCCGGCGCGGACGTCGTCGGCGTCGACTGGCGCGTCCCGATGGACGAGGCCGCCCGCCGCGTCGGCCCCGGCAAGGCGCTCCAGGGCAACCTGGATCCCGCCCTCCTCTTCTCCACCCCGCAGGCGGTCGAGACCAAGACCCGCGAGATCCTGGACGCGGCGGCCGGCCTGGAGGGACACGTCTTCAATCTCGGCCACGGCGTCCTGCCCGCCACCGACCCGGACGCCCTGACCCGCCTCGTGGAGTACGTGCACACGCAGACCGCGCGCTGACGAGCCCGCACGCGCGGACCACCGGGCCTTCCCACGCCCTGGCCGGGTGCGCGCACGCCACAAAGGCGCCCGGCGCCCGGCCTCCGCGCTGCTCGGTGAACGGCCCGATCCGGACGTGCCTGCGCCCGCCGGTCGCGCGGCTCGGCGCGCGGGCGTGCTCGTGAACTCCTCCGCCGCGGCCGTCCCGGAGCCGGGGCGGCCCCTCCGTGCCTGCCGGGCCGCGTCGTGGGCGACGACCGCCGGCGGCCCTTCGCGGCCCGCTCGGGGGCGGAGGTCTCCCACGCGACCGCCCCCTCCTCCAGTTCCGCACCGCCCACCCGTGCGCACGGTCGTGCCCGGCAGCCGCTCCCGGGGCGGGGCGGTGACGCCGTGCGGGAGCCTCCCGTGGAACCGGACAGCCCGAGCCGGCGCGCCTCGCCGCCGTGCCTGCCGGAAGCCGTCGACCGCGCCTCTCGGAAACGGGTCTTTGGTGTAGACCAAGTGGGTGCGGACTCAGGTTAACCAGGCGTGTCAAGAGGGGTCCCGTCGAACCCGGAAGTAACAACTGGTCCTGTCGGGGCGGGTGTTGACACCTTTCCTTGGTCTAGTCCATTGTGAGACGGAAGTTCGGCGAGGGGCGCATGTGACGCCCCGGTTCCACGCCGGACGACTTCCGCTTCCGTGACGACCACCCCGGACGAGACGACCATTCCGGACGAGAACGCGGACCGGGCGATCCCCTGACCAGGGAGACCCCCGTCCCACCGAGACGCCCTCGTCACCCCGCTCCGCCCACGCGTGCGAGCGGGCCCCGCTGCCCCCACCGACCTCATGTGCGACGGCCCGACCTCCGTCGCGCACACCGCCGTTGCCCGCACGGGGCGACGGCGAGGATCTGGAGCACCACATGGCGACGCCCGATTCCCACCTCCACCGAGCCCCGTCGGACCTCCCCTACTTCAGCGCGGACGCCGACACCTACCTGGCCCGCACGCAGTTGCGCGACCTGCGCAAGACACGTCCGCTGCGGGTGCTGTCCGAGGAGGACTTCGCCCACTGGCAGACCTACGGCTACGTCGTGGTGAAGGAGGCGATACCCGCCTCGTCCGCCCGTCGACTGCTCGACTTCGCCTGGGAGTTCCAGGGCCTCGACCCCGACCGCCCCGACACCTGGTACCAGGATCGCGAGTACCGCAGCGACCTCGACCGGGAACTGCACATCTACGGCTTCGTCGAGGCCTACCACCACCAGCTCATCTGGGACAGCCGCCAGACACAGCGCGTCTACGACGCCTTCGTCGACGTCTGGGACTGCGAGGAGCTGTGGGTCACCCTGGACCGGCTCAACCTCAACCCGCCCAACACCGGCAACCGCGACCGCGCCCTGATCGAGCACCGCGAACGCGGCTTCGACATCGAGCTGCACTGGGACGTCGACACCACGCTCGGCGTGCTGCCCCAGCGGGTGCAGGGCATCATCGCCCTCAACGACACCAAGCCGGACCACGGCGGCTTCCAGTGCTGCCCCGACCTGTTTCGGCGCTTCGACCGCTGGAAGGCCCTCCAGCCCGACGACCGCGACCCGATCCGCCCCGCGATCGACCGCGAGGACATGCCCGTCGTACGGCCCGACCTGGAAGCCGGCGACCTGCTCATCTGGAACGGCCTGCTGGCCCACGGCGTCGCCCCCAACGTCTCCGGCGACGGCGTGCGCGCGGTCCAGTACCTGTCGATGATGCCCGCGCTGGAGACCCACCGGACCCTGCGCGACTCCCGCGTCGGCTCCTGGCGCACCCTCGCCACCCCCGACTGGAACGCCACGCTGCTCGGCGACGCCCGCCGGCCCGAGTCCGAGCGTTACGGCCCCGCCGAGCTGAACGACCTCGGCGCCAGGCTGCTGGGCCTGGAGTCCTGGCACGCGGACGCCGGCGACGGGGCCGGCACCGACAGGAGCGAGGCGACCGACGAGGCCACCGGGGAAGCCGCATGCGCAGCATCTGCCTGACCCTTCCCACCAACCGGCCCTGCCCGGACACCATCGCCGCCCTCGGTGCGGAAGCGGCCTACGCCGCCGACCACTTCGGCGTCGAGGTCCACCTGCTGGTCCTCGACTCCTGCCCGCCACCCGTCCACGCCGCGCACGCCGAGGCCGTACGGCGCCTGCCCGCGCACCCCCGGATCACCGCGCACCACCTCGACGAGGCCGCCCAGCGCGACTTCCTGGCACGGGTGACGGCACACTCCGGCAGCGCCAAGCCCGACCTGCTCCTCGACCTCATGCTCCCGGACGGCCTGTCCTACGGCGCCTGCACCGACCGAGCCTTCCTGATCGCGGCGGCGCTCGGCTGCGAGTCCGTCCACCGCAGGGACTCGGACAGCCGGTACCAGAGCCTGGACGGCGCCACGGTCTTCCCCGTCCACCACGAACTGCTGTCACTGGGCCGACGCGCCGCCGACGCACTGCCCGACGTCACCGAATCGGCCCTGCCCGTCTCGCTCCTGGACCGGCCGGTCGCCATGGTGGGCAGCTCCTTCGTGGGCGAACTCTCCGTGGACGTCGGGCGGATACGCGACGCCGATCCCGGCGCCTACCACGACGTCGTCTCCCTCTGGGCGCCCGAGCACTGGTCCGCCGAGCGGAAACGGGAACTGGTCGAGGAGTCCTTCCGCGGAGCGGGCACCGCCCCGTTCGAGGCCGACCACTCACTGCTGGCACTGGTCGACCCGATGCGGGTGGACATGTGCAACATCGCCTTCCACGGTGACACCGTCAGCGAACGGGTGCCGCTGCCACCCGCCAGGGACACCATCGGCAGCGACTACTTCCTGATCCACCTGGTCCACGACGCCCGGCTGCCCGGCGTGCTGCACAACCGGAACATCGTCAACTACCACACCGGTGAACGCCGGACCGGTCGCGGCTTCCTCGCCTACCAGATGCGCTTCGCCAAGTTCCTGCTGTCGATGCTCCACTTCCACTTCGTCTACGACCGGATGGCCGAGGCCGGCGACACGCTGCTCGACGGCCACGGCCGGGCCCGCCCCTTGGCCGTCGCCGCCCTGGCCCGCGAGAGCACCGGCCTGGACCTCGCGGAGAACGCCCGCCGGCTCGACGCCCTCGACACCGCCTACCGGCGGCTCGGCGGCCCGTACGCCGACGTGGCCGGCCTCCTGGCCGGCCGGCGCGAGCGACTCCTGGACGAGGCGCGCGACGACATGGCGGACTTCGCGCTGCTGACGGAGGCGTGGGAGGGTCTGGTGGCGGCGGCCAGGACCACCCCCCTCGTCCTGACGCCCGGGCGGCCTCAGTGAGCGCGGCGATGACCGAGGATGTCAGCGCACCCCTGGCCGCCGCCCTCGCCGCCACCACCGAGGACCGGCTCGTGTACGACCTCGCCGGCATCGAGCGGCGCTACGACACCCTGCGCCGCGAACTGCCCGGCGTGCGGGTCCGGTTCGCCATGAAGGCCTGCCCGGTCGACGAGGTCCTGACCGCCCTGGCACGCAGGGGCGCCGGCGTCGACGCGGCGAGCCCCGGCGAGGTGGCGCAGGCGCTGCGGGCCGGAGTGCCGGCCGGGCGCGTGCACTACGGCAACACCGTCAAGTCCGACCGGAACATCGCCGACGCCCACCGTCTCGGCATCCGCACCTTCGCGACGGACAGCCCCCAGGACGTGGCCGCCCTCGCGGTCCACGCCCCCGGTGCCCGCGTCTTCTGCCGGGTGGCGACCGGCGGAACGGGCGCCGTATGGGGCCTGAGCCACAAGTTCGGGTGCCCACCCGGCGACGCCGTCCACGTCATGGAACGGGCCCGGGAGGCGGGGCTGGTCCCGGCGGGACTGTCCGTGCACGTCGGCTCCCAGCAGATGACGGGCGAGGCGTGGCACGCCGCCCTGGAGGACCTGGGCGGCACCCTGCGCGCCCTGGGCCGGCGCGGCATCCGCGTCGACCACGTCAACCTCGGCGGCGGCCTGCCCGCGCTCGGCTACCGCGACCGGCACGGCACGCCCCTCGACCCACCGCTGGACAAGATCTTCGCGGTGATCCGCGAGGGGGCGGCCGAACTGCGCCGCATCCACGGCGCCCCCCTGGACTTCGTCATCGAACCCGGCCGGCACCTCGTCGCCGACCACGGGGCGATCCGCGCGCACGTCGCCCGCCTCACCGAGCGCCGTGGGGCGGACGGCGAGCCGCGGTACTGGCTGTACCTGAGCTGCGGGAAGTTCAACGGCCTGTACGAGATGGACGCGCTTCAGTACCGGCTGGTCTTCCCGGGGCACACCGACGGTCCCCGGGTCCCGGCCGTCGTCGCCGGACCCACCTGCGACAGCGACGACGCCTACTGTCACGAGGAGGCGCTGGTCCCGGTGCCCGCGGCGCTGGCCTCGGGCGATCCGGTCTGGGTGCTCTCCAGCGGCGCCTACGCGACCAGCTACACCACCCTCGGCTTCAACGGCTTCGCACCGCTCCCGTACGCCTGGGCGGGCCGCCCGGAAGGGGACGCCGCCGATGGATGACACCGTGCGCGTACGCCGTATCGAGGACGGGGACTGGGACGCCGTCGTGGCGCTGGAGCGGGAGGCCTACACCGGACTGGGCCTGTCGGAGGGCCGGGCGGCGCTGCAGTCCCGGGCGGCGGCCTCGCCGCGGACCTGCTTCGTCCTGGACGTCGGCCCCCGTACGGCCGGCTACCTGCTGGCCCTGCCCTACCCGTTCCACCGGTACCCGGAGCTCGAGCGGACGGAGGAGACCGCGACCGCCTTCCCGCCCGGCAACCTCCATCTGCACGACGTCGTCGTGGCGCCCGGCCTGCGCCGCAGAGGACTGGCGCGGCACCTCCTGCACCACCTCACCGGCACCGCCCGCACCCGCGGGGACGAGCGGATCTCCCTGGTCGCCGTCGGCGGCACCGAGCGGTTCTGGTCGGCGCGCGGCTTCGTACCCCACCCCGGGGTCGTGCCCGCCGCCTACGGCGCGGACGCCGTCTACATGTCCAGACCGGTGCCGCCGTCCGACCGCACCCGGCGGGCGTCCCCGTCCGCGCTCACGCCCCCGCCGCCGGTCCCGTCCCCGTCCCGGTTCCCGTCCCTGCGCGAAGTGAGCTGATGCGCGTGTCCCGTCTCCACGACCCCTTCCGGCGCGGCCAGGTGGCGATCGCCGCGCTGTTCCTGTCCCTCGGCTTCCAGTACGCCACCTGGGCCGCCCGCATCCCGGCCGTCAAGGCCGACCTGGGCCTGACCGCGGCCGAGGTGGGGGTGCTCCTGATGGCCGCGGGGGTCGGCGCCGCGGTGTCGTTCCCGGTGGTGGCGTGGCTGATGCGACGCCTCGGCTCGCGGCGGCTCGCCCTGCTGTCCCAGCTCGGCCTGGCCCTGCTGCTGCTCGCCCTGGCGGCGGCCCCGAACTACCCGGTGGCCCTGCTGGTGATGTGCGCCGACGGCGTCCTCGTGGGCTGCCTGAACGTGGCCATGAACGCGCAGGGCGCGGCCCTGGAGACCCGTCACGAGCGCAACACCATGGCGAAGCTGCACGCGACGTTCAGCGCCGGATCGCTGCTCGCGGCCCTGCTCGCCTCCGGCATGACCGCCGCGACCGGGTCGGTCGCAGCGCACTTCGCCGTCGCCGTCGCCCTCCTCGCGGTACTGGGCGTGTCCGCGCGGACGGGACTGCTCGACGACGCCGCTCCCGCGGATGCCGCCGCTCCGGCCGATTCCGCCGATTCCGCCGCTCCGGCCGAGCGGTCGGAGCGCCCGCGGAAGCCGGGCCGCCGCCGCTGGACCGTCCCGTCCAGCCTGACCCTGTGGATGTGCTGCGCCATGGTCTTCGGCACGGTCGCCGAAGGCGCCATGAACGACTGGTCCGCCCTCTACCTGAAGGACGTCGCCGACGCGTCAGCGGAACTCGCCCCCCTGGGCATCGCCGTCGTCTCGGGGATGATGGTCGTCGCCCGGCTCTTCGCCGACGGCTGGCGGGCCCGCTGGGGCGACGGACGGGTCGTGCTCCTGGGCAGCGCGGTGGCCGGTGCCGGCCTCGCCGCCGCCCTGGTCAGCGGCGGCGTCGCACCGGCCCTCGCCGGCTTCGCCTGCATGGGCCTGGGCATCGCGGCCGTGACCCCCTGCGTCTACGCGGCCGCCGCCCGGCAGGGCTCGGACGCGCTGACCCTGGTCGCCGCCATGGGAACCACCGGTCTGCTGGCCGGCCCGCCGCTCATCGGCTTCATCGCGGGCGCGAGCGACCTGGCGTGGGGCATGGGCGCCGTCGCCGCGTCGGCGGTCGCCGTCTCGCTGTGCAGCACCCGCATCCGCTGGACTCCGGCCCCCGTGGCCCGGACAGAGGCCTCCCGCGCCTGACCGCGGCACCGCCGACGGCCGTTCACCACCCTGGCCGGGCCCGCCTGTCGAGCAGCGGCCCGCGCGGCTGTGGCGGGGGCGGGGTGCCGCGCCGCAGCGGCCGGGCGATCAGCACGCCGACGACGAAGCCGACCACATGGGCCACGTACGCCACGGTGCCCGCGTCGGGGACGGCCCCGCCGGACGAGTGGACCGCCTGGAGCCCGAACCAGAAGCCCGGCACGATCCGGGCCGGCAGGCGCAGCGGCAGGAAGACGGGGAAGGGGACGAGGAGCCGGACGCGGGCCTTCGGGTACAGCACGGGACAGGCGCCGAGGACCCCGGCGATCGCGCCCGACGCGCCGATCAGCGGGGCACCCGAGCCGGCGTCGAGGAGGGCGGAACCGTAGGTCGCCGCGTAGCCGCAGACGCCGTGGAACAGCAGGTGGCGCACACGGCCCAGCCGGTCCTCGACGTTGTGCCGGAGATCCACGGGAAGAGCGTGTTGCCCAGCAGGTGGAGCCGGCCGCCGTGCAGGAACATCGCCGTCAGGACGCTCGGCGCGGGCAACTTGCCGTAGTCCGGCGGCCGGACGGTGAATCGGTACGTCTTTGAACGCCCGCGTCCGAGTCCGCGTATGTCCTGTCAACCGCCCGCGGCCCGGGGAAGGCGGGGCGCGGGGACGACGTGAGGAACAGGCGATGAACGAACGGGTCACACCGGCTCCGGCGATACACGCCCTGCCCGACGGCGAGGCCGAGGTCGCCCTCGTGCTTCGTCTGCCGTGGGAGGACGTCGCCCGGCTCGGTCAGGAGGCCGGGCGGCTGGCCGCGCAGACGCAGCGGCCGGTGACACTGGACGAGGCGGTGAGCCACCGGCTGCGCTCCGCGCGGGGCGCGGCGCACGCCAAACCGGCGGGTGAGCAGCCGCCCGCGGTGAGCGCCCCGGGGCCGGCGGCCGCCCCGGCACGCGTGACGACCCCGGCGCCGGTGTCGTCCCTGCCGTCGCGGCCCCCGGCCGAGCAGGCGCGGCAGGCCATCGACCGGATCAACGGGACGGCGTAGCGGGCGGCGCGGCGGGCCCGCTCAGGCCTGCCGCTCCACCGCCCGCGCCGCCTTGCGCGCGGCCACCAGCACGGGGTCCCACACCGGTGAGAAGGGCGGCGCGTAGCCCAGGTCCAGGGCCGTCATCCGCTCCACCGTCATACCGGCCGTGAGGGCGACCGCGGCGATGTCGACCCGCTTGCCCGCGCCCTCGCGGCCGACGATCTGGACGCCGAGCAGCCGTCCGGTGCGCCGCTCGGCGAGCATCTTCACCGTCATGGGGGAGGCACCCGGGTAGTAGCCGGCGCGACTGGTGGACTCGACGGTCACCGTCACGAACCGCAGCCCCGCCCGCAGCGCGTCCTTCTCGCGCAGTCCGGTACGCGCGATCTCCAGGTCGCAGACCTTGCTGACCGCCGTGCCGACCACGCCCGGGAAGGTGGCGTACCCGCCGCCCGCGTTGGTGCCGATGACCTGCCCGTGCTTGTTGGCGTGGGTGCCGAGCGGGATGTGCCGCTCCTGCCCGGAGACCAGGTCGAGCACCTCCACACAGTCGCCGCCCGCCCAGATGTTCTCGTGTCCGCGCACCCGCATGGCCATATCGGTCAGCAGCCCGCCGTAGGCGCCGAGCGGCAGCCCCGCGGCCTTGGCGAGCGCGGTCTCGGGGCGTACGCCGATGCCGAGCACCACCACGTCCGCCGGGAACTCGGTGTCCTCGGTGGCCACCGCGCGCACCCGGCCGTCGTCGCCGGTGAGCACCTTGGTGACCTCGGCGTCGTTCACCATGGTGATGCCGAGACACTCCAGGGCCTCGTGCACCATGCGGCCCATGTCGGGGTCGAGGGTGGACATCGGCTCCCGGCCGCGGTTGACGACCGTCACCTCGTAGCCGCGGTTGATGAGCGCCTCGGCCATCTCCACGCCGATGTACCCGGCGCCGACGACCACCGCGCGGCGGCCACGTGTGCGGGCCAGCGTGTCGAGCAGAGCCTGCCCGTCGTCCAGTGTCTGCACCCCGTGCACGCCGGGCGCGTCGATGCCCGGCAGCTCCGGGCGGACCGGACGGGCGCCGGTCCCGATCACGAGTTTGTCGTACGACGTCCAGGACTCAGCCCCCGAATCGACGTCGCGCGCGCGTACCCGGCCGGCGGCGACGTCGATCTCGGTGACCTCGGTGCGCATCCGCAGATCGATGCCGCGCGCGCGGTGCTCCTCGGGCGTCCGGGCGATCAACTGGTCCCGGCCGGTCACGTCACCGCCGATCCAGTACGGGATGCCGCACGCCGAGAACGAGCTGAAGTGGCCCCGTTCGAACGCCACGATCTCCAGCTCGTCCGGGCCCTTCAACCGCCGTGCCTGTGATGCCGCGGACATCCCCGCGGCATCACCGCCGACCACGACCAGTCGCTCTCCGGCCCGTCCGCTCCCGCCCGTACCGCTGGTACCGCCTGTCCCGCCGGTACCGCTCGTCCCGCTCGCAGCGCTCATGCTCATGCGAACACGCTACGGGGGCGGGGCATTTCAGTCCCGCCCGCCGGGCTCCTCGCGGCCCGCGGCCCCGGGCGCCGGGCGGGCCGTCGGCAGCGGGGCCGACGTGGCGGACGCGGCCGCCGTGGGCGAAGCCGGCACCGGTGCCGGGCGGCGCGGCAGCCGGGGCCGCACCACCCGCAGCCACAGCAGCACCAGCAGCGCCGCCACCGCGGCGAACGGCAGCGCCGCGCCGAACGCCACCGCCACCCAGCGCAGCATCGTCACGAAGGCGTCCCAGCCGCCGGCCAGCGCGTCCGTGAACCCGGGGGCGTCGTCCTTCTCCGCCCGTTCCTGCGGCGTCTCGGACAGGGAGAGGGTGATGGTGGCCAGGCTCGTGCGGTCCTTCAGGGCCGCCTGCCGGGCGAGCAGCGCCTCCAGCTCCGCCTGACGGGTGCTCAGCTCGCCCTCAAGCGTCACCACGTCGCTCAGTTGCGTCGCCCGGTCCATCAGCTCGCGCACGCGGGCCACGCTGGCGCGCTGCGACTTGACCCGGCTCTCCACGTCCACGACCTGGTCGGTGACGTCCTCGGCCTTGGCGTTGCGTTCGAGGAGCTTCCCGGCGCCCTCCAGTTCGCCGAGCACCTCCTCGTAGCGCTCCACGGGCACGCGCAGGACGACCTCGGTCCGTTCGTGGCCCTCCCCGTCCCGGGTGGTGGTCTCGTCGCCGACGTAGCCGCCGGCGTTCTCGGTGGCGGTCCGGGCCGCTTCGAGGGCCTTCGGGGCGTCCTCGACCCGCACGGTCAGGGAGGCGGTGCGGATGATGTGCGTCGGGGCGAGTCGCGGCGGCGCCGTCGCCTTCGCGCCGTCGGCGTCGCCGCCCGCGGCACCGGCCCCGTCCTCGGCCCGTGCGGTCGCGCGCGCTTCCCCCGGGGGCGCGGCCTCCTTCGCCGCGCTGCCGGCCGAGTCGGAGCCGGCGCCGGACCCGGTGCAGCCGGTGAGGGCGAGGACCGCGGCCAGCAGCAGACCGGCCAGGGCGCGGGCGGGCGGCGCGGAACGGAGTGCCGGGCGTGCTGCCGGTCGTGGTGCTGCGGGCCGTGCGTGCATGGCGGTACCCCCGAGGGTCGTGACGACTGACGCTCCTTCGACGCGGGGAGGGGCGCGGACGTTGGCGCGGAACGGTTTCGAAGAGGTCACGGTCCGGACTCGCGGAAGCGCGGGACACGGCGGGCGCGCGGGGACCGCCCGGCCCCGCGGCGCTGTCGGTGCGGTCTGAGACGCTGGGGGCATGTGCGCAAGTGAGAGCCCCGCGGGCGAGATTCCCGCGGACACGGGGCATGTCGTCGTCATCGGAGCCGGAATCGCCGGACTGGCCGCCGCCCACCGGCTGCTGGAGCGCGGCGCACGGGTGACCGTGCTGGAGGCCTCCGACCGCGTCGGCGGCAAGCTGCTGGCCGGCGAGATCGCCGGAGTACGCGTCGACCTCGGCGCCGAGTCGATGCTGGCCCGCCGCCCCGAGGCCGTGGGCCTCGCCCGCGAGGTCGGTCTCGCCGACCGTCTCCAGCCGCCGTCCACCGCGTCGGCTTCCCTGTGGACCCGCGGCGCCCTGCGCCCCATGCCCAAGGGCCACGTCATGGGCGTCCCCGGCACCGCCGCCGCCCTGACCGGCGTCCTCTCCGAGGAGGGCCTCGCCCGCATCGAACGCGACGCCGAACTGCCCCGCACCGAGGTCGGCGACGACGTGGCGGTGGGGGAGTACGTGGCGGCCCGCCTCGGCCGCGAGGTCGTCGACCGCCTCGTCGAACCACTGCTGGGCGGCGTCTACGCCGGTGACGCCTACCGCATCTCCCTGCGCTCGGCCGTTCCCCAGCTCTTCGAGGCCGCCCGCACCCACGCCTCGCTCACCGAAGCGGTGCGTGCCCTCCAGGGCCGGACGGCCACCTCCCCGCCCAGCGGCCCGGTGTTCATGGGCATCGAGGGCGGCGTCGGCACCCTCCCGCCCGCGGTCGCGGAGTCGGTGCGCGCGCGAGGCGGCACGGTCATCACCGACGCTCCGGTCACGGAGCTGCGCCGCACCGCCCCGGACGGCTGGCGGATCGTCGCCGGCGACCGGGAGCTGCACGCGGGAGCGGTGGTCGTCGCCGTCCCCGCCCGCCCCGCCGCCGAGCTGCTGCGCGCCGAGGCTCCCGCCGCCGCGGCCGAGCTGGCCGGGGTGGAGTACGCCTCCATGGCCCTGATCTCCCTCGCCTACCGCCGCTGCGACGCCGCCGCGCTCCCCGAGGGCAGCGGCTTCCTGGTGCCGCCCGTCGACGGGCGCACCATCAAGGCGGCCACCTTCGCCTCCCGCAAGTGGGGCTGGATCGCCGACGAGGACCCGGACCTGGTCGTCCTGCGCACCTCCGTCGGACGGTACGGCGAGTCGGAGATCCTCGGCCGCGACGACGCGGGCCTCGTCGCCGTCTCCCGGCACGATCTGGGGGAGGCCACTGGGCTCACCGCCGAGCCCGTCGCCACCCGCGTCACCCGCTGGCAGGACGGCCTGCCCCAGTACCCCGTCGGCCACCACGCGCGCGTGGCCCGCGTCCGCGAACACGTCGCGAAGCTCCCGGGCCTGGCCCTGTGCGGCGCCGCCTACGACGGCGTGGGCGTCCCGGCGAGCATCGCGAGCGCGTACGCGGCCGTGGACCAGCTCCAGGGTGACCTGCGCGGGGTGCGGGAGCTCACCGACCACCCGGTGCAGAGCCTGCACGGCGGAGCGGGAGAATAGGGCCATGAGTGACGACGCCTCCACCCCCGCCGACCGGATCCCCAACAAGGGCAAGCTGGCCAAGGACCTCAACGAGGTCATCCGCTACACCCTCTGGTCCGTCTTCAAGCTCAAGGACGTGCTGCCCGAGGACCGCGCGGGCTACGCCGACGAGGTCCAGGAGCTGTTCGACCAGCTCGCCGCCAAGGACGTGACGATCCGCGGCACCTACGACGTGTCCGGTCTGCGCGCCGACGCCGACCTCATGATCTGGTGGCACGCCGAGACCGCCGACCAGCTCCAGGAGGCGTACAACCTCTTCCGCCGCACGAAGCTCGGCCGCGCGCTGGAGCCGGTCTGGTCGAACATGGCGCTGCACCGCCCCGCCGAGTTCAACCGCGCGCACATCCCGGCCTTCCTGGCCGACGAGACGCCGCGCGACTACATCAGCGTCTACCCGTTCGTGCGCTCCTACGACTGGTACCTGCTGCCCGACGAGGACCGCCGCCGCATGCTCGCCGACCACGGCAAGATGGCCCGCGGCTACCCGGACGTGCGCGCCAACACGGTCGCCTCGTTCTCCCTCGGCGACTACGAGTGGATCCTCGCCTTCGAGGCCGACGAGCTGTACCGCATCGTCGACCTCATGCGCCACCTGCGCGCCTCCGAGGCCCGGATGCACGTCCGCGAAGAGGTCCCCTTCTACACGGGGCGCCGCAAGGACCTCGCGGAGCTGGTGGCCGGGCTCGCCTGATCAGGCCTTCGGCGTCGCGGCCCTTCTCGGCTCCGGCTCCGGGCGCGGGGCGCACGACGCGTCCCGCGCCGGGAGGCGGCCGTCCAGCAGGTACGCCTCCAGGTGGCCGTTGACGCAGGCGTTCGGACCGCCGGCGACGCCGTGCGTACCCGCGTCCCGCTCGGTCACCAGCACCGAGCCCGACAGCCGCCGGCGCAGCTCCAGGGCGCCGTCGTACGGAGTGGCCGCGTCCCGCTCGGCGGCCAGGATCAGCGTCGGCGGCAGTTCGCCCGGCCCGGTGCGCACGTCGAGGGGGGTCTGCCGGGGCGCCCGCCAGTAGGCGCACGGCAGGTTCGTCCAGACGTTGTCCCACGTCTCGAACGGCGCCCGGCGCGCCAGCCGCGTGTTGTCCCGGTCCCAGACCTCGAAGTCGGTCGGCCAGGGCGCGTCGTTGCACCCGACGGCCGTGTACACGGCGTTGGAGTTCTCCGCCCCGACCGCGCCCTCCTCGGTCCGTGTCCCCGCCTGGTCGATGAGCGGTTGCGGGTCCCCCTTCAGGTACGCCGACAGCGCCTCGGCACGGTGCGGCCAGAAGTCGTCGTAGTACCCGGCCCGCAGGAACGCCCCCTGCAACTGCGCGGGGCCCACCGTCCCGCCCGCGGGCTTTGCCGCGAGCCGCGCGCTCGCCTCCTCGTAGCTGTCCTGCACCTCCCTCGGCGTGTCCCCGAGCCCGTACCCGGAGTCGTGCTCGGCGATCCACTCCTTGAAGTCCGACCAGCGGTCCTCGAACGCCTCCGACTGCCCGAGGTTGTTGCGGTACCCAACCCGCTCGGGCTCCGGGTTCACCACCGAGTCGAACACCATCCGCCGCACGTGCGTGGGGAACAGCTCGGCGTACAGCGCCCCGAGGTAGGTCCCGTACGACACCCCCATGAACGTCAGCCGCTCCTCGCGCAACGCCGCCCGCACGACCTCCAGGTCACGGGCGTTGTTGAGGGAGTGGTAGTGCCGAAGCGCGTCCCCGGCACGTTCGGCGCAGCCGCGCGCGTACGCCCCGGCCTCGGCGGCGCGCTGCTTCTTGTACGCGTCCGAGGGCCGCGTCGGCGCCGGCCGGGGCCCCTTGAAGAACTCCCCGGGCTCCTGGCAGGACAGCGGCGCGGAGGGCGCGACCCCGCGCGGGGCGTACCCGACGAGGTCGTACGCCGCCGCGATCCGCTTCCACTCGGGCACCATGCCGACCAGCGGGAAGTACAGCCCCGAGGTACCCGGTCCGCCCGGGTTGTAGAGCAGCGCGCCCTGCCCGGGCACGTTGCGCTCGCCGTTGTCCGGATCCTTGTGTGTGGCCCGCATCCGGCTGACGGTGAGCCGGAGCTGCTTCCCGTCGGGGCGCGCGTAGTCCAGGGGCACGGCGACCGTGCCGCAGCGCATGCCGCCCGGCAGGTCCTCCGCTTCCGGACACCTGCCGAACTCGACGCCCGCCGCCGCGGCGCGCTGCGCGGCCACGGCGGTGCCGCGTGCCTCGGCGCTCCCGGACGGCGTCCCCGCGACAGCCTCCGCCGGGGCGGCCGCGAGGGTGGTCAGCAGCAAGGACCCGGCGGCCGAGTAGAGGGCGGCAGCTCGCATCGCGTATCCCTTCGGTGCACGGTGTGACACAAGGGATATTTGGTGCGGCGACCGGGCGGGGCAAGCACCGCCCGCGTGTCGGCGCCGAGTGCCTCCGTACGCCCCAGGCGCGTCAGGCCCGGCGCTCCCAGAAGTCCTCGGCGAACTCCTCGCGGTGGGCGAAGGCCGCGCGCAGGTCGGGTTCGCCGATCGCGTGGACGCCCCGGACGGCGACCGACGTGAGGTAGGTGCGGTCGTCCGCCGAGCCGTCGGCGTGCCGGACGAGGGCACCGATCAGCCGCTGCCCGGCGGGGGAGGCCCAGTGCGAGTACGGGTGCGCCTCCATCCGCGTGATGGCGAGGCACCCCAGGGTCAGGGTGAGCGGCAGCGCGAACCACAGGGCGATCAGCGGGCGCGGCTGGTCCGCCGGCAGCGGCAGGGCCAGGGCGGCGCCGCCCAGCGCGCACACGGCCACGGCCGCGACCCGTACCCGTCGGACCCCGGCGGCGACGCCGCGGGCGCCGTCCGGCACGGCGAGGCCCGCGCCGACCAGCCGTTCGGCGAGGGCCCGCACCGCGTCCGCGGTCGCCGCGGCGGCCCGTACCGGCGCTATCCGGGACTGTCCCCCGGGCCCTATCGCCCCTATGACCGACCGCTCCATCTCGTCCCGCCCGCACGGGTCGACCACGGTCGCCCAGCCGGTGTGCGCGAGCAGCAGCCGGCGCTGGCGTGCCATGGAGACCAGCGTCAGGTCGGCGACCCGTCGGGGGCCGCCGGACAGGAACGCCGCCTCGTACAGGGTCAGCGCATGCTCACGGCCGGCGGCGTGCGGGGCGACGGCGGCCGCGCGCACGGCGGCCAGGCACAGCCGCAGGCACGCCAGGCCGGCGACGGCCCAGGCCGACAGGAGCAGGAGGACCCAGAACATGCCGTACTTCTATGCCAAAGGCTTTCGCCGGCGCCATGCCCTGTTCACATTTCGGGACGCAGTGTTGTGGGTATGTGACGTTCCGTTTGTCGATGTCCCGACGAGGCCGTGATCGGTTCAGCGGCGCAGCAGAACACGCCTGGTGGCGCGGGCCCACCGTGCCCCGGGACGCGCCGACCGCGGCTGTGGCCCCGACCGCTCCAGCCACCACTCCCGCAACTCGTGCCGCACATCGGCATCCCGCGGACGGCCGTTCCGCATCAGGTGCTCGACGAAGTCGAGGGCGTCCCGCCGGTAGCCACCCGTCATCGGACGCTGCTGGGCATAGGCGAGGAAGGCCGGCCGGTACCCCGCACCGAGGACGACCGGCAGCTCGGGCGCGACCCTGGCGACCACGTCCGCCCGCTTCCCGGCCAGCGCCCGCGCCTGCACCCCCAGCCGCACCCGGTCGAACCCCTCGGGCACGGGCGTCCCGGCGACCAGCGCGGACAGCAGCGCGGCCTGCGCCAGGCCGAGCCGCTGCCGTACGGCGTCACCGGCGCCGGACCCGTCACGCGCGGCGCGCGGCCCCACCGCCCCGTCCGCGGCGCGCGCCGTAGCCGCCGCCCGTCGTTGCTCCGCGGCGCGCGCCGTACCCGCCGCCCGTCCCTTCTCCATGGCGCCCCGGATCGCCTCCACCTCCCCCGCCAGCTCGTCCCCCTCGGGGAAGTTCTCGTCGCGCTCGAGCAGCACGCCCGGCGGCATCACCCGCGAGGCGAGGTCGGTCAGGATGTCGAGCACCGGCCGCGGAACGGGGTGGGCGTGGCTGTCGTGCCAGACGCCGTCCCGTTCGAACCCGCCCGCGACATGGACGTAGGCGATGGCCTCCAGGGGCAGTTCGGCGAGGGCCTCGGCCGGATCCTCGCCGCGGTTGACGTGGTTGGTGTGCAGGTTCGCCACGTCGATCAGCAGTCGCACGCCCGTGCGGTCGGCCAGCTCGTACAGGAACTGCCCCTCCGTCATCTCCTCGTCCGGCCAGGAGACGAGCGCGGCGATGTTCTCCACGGCGAGCGGCACGGGCAGCGCGTCCTGCGCGACGCGCACGTTCTCGCACAGCACGTCGAGGGCGTCGCGGGTACGCGGCACGGGCAGCAGGTGCCCCGCCTCCAGGAGCGGGGAGGCGGTCAGCGGCCCGCCCGCCCGGACGAACGCGATGTGCTCGGTCACCAGCGGCGACCCCAGCGCCTCCACCCGCTCGGCCAGCGCCGCCAGCCGTCCCGCGTCCGGCCGTTCGGCGCCGCCGAGCCCGAGCGAGACGCCGTGCGGTACGACGGTCACCCCGCGCTCGCGCAGCCGCAGCAGCGAGTCGGGCAGATGCCCGGGGCAGAGGTTCTCGGCCACGGCCTCGACCCAGTCGATGCCGGGCATCCGCTCGACGACGTCCGCGATCTCCGGACGCCATCCGATGCCGGTTCCCAGTCGCGCCACTCGCCGCATGGTCCCTCCCCCTCCTGCGAACATGTCGGGGGTATCGCCCGCCGCGCCCGGCCCGAACCCCGGAAAGGGCATGTCCAGAGCAACATTTGAGGTTCGCGGCGGAGCCGGGCCGTCAGCGCAGGTCGAGCCGCATCAGCACCCGCGGGTGACCGGCCAGCACCGAGGCGGTGTCGGCGGCGTGGACGAACCCGGCACGTTCGAAGTTCTTCCGCAGCCCGGCGTAGGCCATGGTCAGGTCGACCCTGGCAGCCCCGTTGTCGAGCGGGTACGCCTCGATCGCCGGTGCGCCCCGGGCGCGGGCGAAGTCGACCGCTCCGGCGATCAGGGAGTGCGAGATCCCCTGCTTCCGGTGCCCGGGGCGCACCCGGACGCACCACAGCGACCAGACCGGCAGGTCGTCCACGTGCGGGATCTTGCGGTTGCGCGCGAAGGAGGTGTCCGCGCGCGGCGCCACCGCGGCCCAGCCGACCGGCTCGTCACCGTCGTGGGCGAGCACGCCCGGAGGCGGTCCCGAGCGGCACAACTCTTCGACGTAGGCGCCGCGGGCCGGGCCGCGCAACGCGTTGTTGACCTTGGCCGGGAGGCGGTGGCTCAGGCACCAGCAGACGCTGGACCGCTCGGACTTCGGGCCGAGCAGCGCCCGGACGTCTGCGAAGACCGAGGCCGGGCGGACATCGATGGTCATGGCACCACGATGGCACGGCGCACGGAGCGACGCTCCCGGCCCGCCACCGGGGGCGGTGCGGAAGGTCCCGCTCCCGGCCCGCCACCGGGCGGTGCGGAAGGTCCCGCTCCCGGCGTCGGCCGCCCTCTACCGCAGCGCCGGGTGATCCGCCACCACCGTGCACGACCCCGGCGCGATCTCCGTGTACCCGGCGTCCCGGACCACCGGCAGGCCGCTCGTCGTGAGGGCGCGCCAGCGAGCCGGGTCCGGGGTGCGCACCGCCAGCGGGTAGCCCGCGTCCCGCCAGCCGGACCGGGCCTCGTCGTCCAGCTCCCACCACGCGAGCTGGGCGCCGTGTCCGGCCTGGGCCATCGCCTTGCCGGCCGACATGTCCAGGTCCGGGTTCATCCAGAGCACCGGAGCGGAGAGATCGGCGTCGACCGGCGGCTCCGGGTCGTCGAGGTCGGTGCCGGAGACCTGGAGGCGGGCCAGGTCCTTGGGCCAGCCGTCCAGCGGGACCGGCGGGAAGACCCGCACCTCGGCCGTCTTGCCGGTGACCGTGATACCGGGCAGCGCCTCGGCCCGCCGCCACTCGGCGCCGCGCGCCCGCCGCACCACCTTCCGGATGCGCGCGTCCTGCCAGTCGCGCACCGCCCGTGCCCACTCGCCCTCACCGGCCGACCGCTCGTCGCCGAGCATCACCAGCACCGCCCGGGCCGCGGTCTCCAGCGCGTCGGTACGGGGCGGCGGCGCCGCCCGCTCGATGCGTACGACGAGCGGCAGGACGAACTGCGGCGCGAGGTCGCGGTCGCCGGGCTCGGGGCGGAAGGGGCTGTCGGGGACGGGAGTCGTCGGATCGTTGCTCACGCCCACCAGTCTGCCAAGTCCCGCGCGCACGAGAGGATGGCCCCATGCGACGAGAGCTGCGGCTGGACGGCGTCGGCCGTCGGTACGGTCTGCGCGGGCCCTGGGTACTGCGCGGCGTCGACCTGGGCGTGACCCCCGGCACCCTCGTCCGCGTCGAGGGCGCCAACGGCACCGGCAAGTCGACCCTGCTGCGCCTGCTCGCCGGGATCGACACCCCCACCGAGGGCCGGGTCACCGGCCGCCCCCGCACGGCCTACGTCCCCGAACGCTTCCCGCCCGCCCTGCCCTTCACGGCCGCCGCCTACCTCGTCCACCTCGGCACCGTGCACGGGCTGTCCCGCCGGGCGGCGGCCCGCGCGGCCGGGCAGTGGCTGGAGCGGCTGGGGGCCGCCGGGCACGCCGCCACGCCGCTGGCCCAACTGTCCAAGGGCAGCAGCCAGAAGGTGGCCGTGGCGCAAGCCCTGCTCGCCGAACCGGAGCTGCTCGTGCTCGACGAGGCGTGGACCGGGCTCGACGCCGACGCCCGGGCGGAGTTGGAGCGTGCGGTAGCCGAACGGACCGCGTCCGGCGGTGCGGTCGTCTACGTCGACCACGACCCGAGCCGTCTGGCCGACGCGCCCGACGCCACGTACACCGTGCGCGACGGCGGCCTGCACCGCCGTACCGAGGTCGCCGGGGTCTCGGCCGGACCGCGCGTCGTGGTGCGGGTGCAGGGTCCGCCCGTCGGCGGCCTGCCCGCCGACGCGGTGCGGATCGCCGCCTCCGCCGAGGAGAGCCGCCCCGGCTGCTACGCCCTCACCGTCCCCGCCTCGCACTCCGACGTCCTGCTGCGTACGCTCCTGACCGCCCGGCCGCCGTGGCACGTGGTGAGCGTGCACGCCCAGGAGGGCCCGCGATGACCGCCCTGCTCCGCTACCAGGCCGCCTTGCTGCTGCGCTCCCAACGCTGGCTGCCGCCCGTCATCCTGTACGCCGCCGCGCTCGGCATCGGCGTACAGGGCGGGCAGCCGGTGCTCGACTCCCTGGGCTGGGCGGCGGCCGTGCTGCTGCCGGTCGCGGCCTGGCTGGTACGGATCTGCGTCACCGGCGAGCCGCCCGCCGCCCGGGGATGTGTGGCCGCGGCGCGCGGACCCGCGCGTGCCCACCTGGCCTGTCTGCTGGTGGCGCTCGGCGCCGCGGTCGTACTGGGTGCGGCGGCCACCGTCGTCGTGACGCTGATCAGCGACCCGGTGAGCACGGACCACGGCACGCGCGTGCCCCCGCTCGCGGCGGGCGGTGCCGGACTGCTCGCCGCGCTGGTGTGCGCCCTGCTCGGCACCGCCGTCGGCGCGCTCACCGCCTGGCCGCTGC
The DNA here is from genome assembly GCF_002005225.1 of Streptomyces pactum. Lineage (NCBI taxonomy): Bacteria > Bacillati > Actinomycetota > Actinomycetes > Kitasatosporales > Streptomycetaceae > Streptomyces > Streptomyces pactum. The sequence continues at coordinate 2,037,036 of NZ_CP019724.1, read as the reverse complement.
TGTGCTCGCCCGGCCGCGCGGTCCCGGCACTGCTGCTGGCGGCCCTGCTCGCGCTGGTGGCGTCGGGGTCCCCGGCACGGGCGGCGGTCGGCGGGCTGGTCACCGGCTCGCGGTCGGGGACCGTGCCGCTGCCCCTGTTCCCGCTGGCCGTGGCCGCCCTGGTCACCGCGGCCGCGGCCGCCGCGGCCTGTGCGCTCAGCTCGCGCAGATCAGCCTGAGCAGGCCGTGCGCTGGGCCTCCTGCCACTCGCAGACCGGGCAGAAGGTGATGCCCTTGTACGACTCGGGATACTCCGTCGGCTCCCGGCACAGCACGCACTCGGCATACGGCGGGCCGTCGGCCTTGGGCGGCCGGGTCGCGTCGATCAGACAGTAGTCGTCGGGACCGGTGTCCTCGTCGCTGCTCATCCCTCCAGGGTAGGCCCGTCAGGCGCGGCCGTTCGCGGCGCCGATCAGCTCCGAGACCTTCACGAAGCGGTAGCCCTGGCGGCGCAGCTCGGGTACGACCTTCCGTACCACCTCCTCGGTCACCGGGGCGGCGCTGCGGGTGCAGTGCATGACGACGACCGACCCCGGCCGCACCCCGTCCAGCACCTGCCGGGCCACCGCCTCCGCGTCCGTCGCGAACGCGTCCCCGCTCACCACGTCCCACTGCACGGCGGTGACGCCGGTGCCGGTCAGTTCCCTGAGGGCCGCCTTGTCGTAACAGCCGCCGGGGAAGCGGAAGTACGGCATCGCGTTGCGTACTCCGGCCTTCTCGAACGCCGCGTACGCCCGCTCCACGTCCGTGCGCATCCGCTCCCTGGAGACGGTCGGCAGGCCGTAGCAGTCGTCGGTGTAGGCGTAGTGGCTGTAGGAGTGGTTCGCGATCTCGAACCGCGGGTCCCGGCCGATGGACCGGGCCTCGTCCGGGTACTCCTCGGCCCACCGCCCGGTCATGAACACCGTGGCCGGCACCTTCAGCTTCCGCAGGGTCGCGATCAGCCGCGGGTTGTCGAACCGTTCGCCCGCCGCCGCCCGAGGCCCCTGGTCGGCGGTCATGTCGGCGTCGAAGGTGAGGGCGACCGTCCTGCCGTCCGCGCGCGGACCGTGCTCGAAGACGGGGGTCAGACCCGCGGGGCCGGGGGCGAGCGTCGGCGGCCGGGAGGGGGCCTGCCCGGACGGGGACGCGGAGGGCGCGGCCGGGGCCGGCCGGGGGGCCTGCGGGGCCTCGGCGGTCCCGCAGGCGGCGAGGGCGGCGCCCAGGGCGCACAGGGCGGTTGCGCGTCGTACGAGAGTGATCATCGTACGAACGTATGAGTGTGTTGTTCTGTATGTACGACTATGGGGAGTGACGTGCCCGAGGGGTCACCCTCCCGGGTCAGAACGGGCCTGCCGGGGTCAGATGTCCCGCTGCTCCAGCGGCTTCGTCGCCGGGCCCTCGATCACCTTGCCGTCCGTGCCGAACCGGGAGCCGTGGCAGGGGCACTCCCAGGCACGTTCGGCGGCGTTGAAGTCGACCAGGCAGCCGAGGTGGGTGCAGCGCGGCGAGACGGCGTGCAGCGCGCCGGCCTCGTCACGGTAGACCGCGAGCCGGTCGCCGCCCGCCCGCACGACGGCGCCCTCGCCCGGCGGCAGGGCGTCCACCGGCGGCACGGGCCGCAGCCGGTCGCCGACGAAGTGGCGCGCGACCTCGGCCTGCGTCTTGAGGAACGCCGGCGCCTCGCGCACCGCCGTGCGCAGCCGGCGCGGGTCGTACAGCTCGCTCCACGCGCACTCCTCGCCGGTGATCTGCGCGGTGAGCAGTCGGCCCGCCATCATGCCGCCGCTCAGTCCCCAGCCGCCGAAGCCGGTGGCGACGTAGGTGTGGTGCGCGCCCGGGTGCAGCGGTCCCACCATCGGCACGGTGTCGGTCGGGTCGATGTCCTGGGTGGCCCAGGCGTACGTGAGGTCGACGCCGGGGAAGTGCTCGCGGGCCCAGGCGGACAGGCGGTCGAAGCGCTCCCGGGTGTCGCCCGTGCCGGGGGTGAAGTGCTCCCCGGTGACGACCAGGAGCCGGCGGCCCGCGCCGTCGCCCCCGTCCTCCAGGGGCGCCGTACGGACCGAGCGTGTGTTCTCGTCCGGCGTGATGTACATGCCGTCGACGTCGCGGTCCGCCTCGACGCTCCCGGCGACGACCAGTTCCCGGCGCGGGGAGAGGCGGGTGAAGAGCAGCGCACGGTCGAAGATCGGGTAGTGCGTGGCGACCACGACGTCCCGGGCGGTCACCGTCGCTCCCGTCCCGGTCGCCACCCGGCACGGCTCACCCTCGTCCAGGCCGTGCACGGTGGTGTCCTCGAAGATCCGCCCGCCGTGCGCCTCCAGATCGTCGGCGAGGGCCAGGAGATACTTGCGCGGGTGGAACTGGGCCTGCCCGGTGACCCGCACCGCGCCCGCGACCGGGAACGGCAGCCCCGTCTCCGTCACGAACGACGCCGGCAGCCCCGCCTCCTTCGCGGCGGCCGCCTCGGCCCGCAGCTCGTCCACGCGGCCCGGGTCGCAGACGTACGTGTACGCGCTGCGGGTCTCCCAGTCGCAGTCGATGCCCAGCTCGGCCACGACCCGGGCGGCGTGCTCGATCGCCTCGGACTGCGAGCGGGCGTACAGGCGGGCGCCCTCGGGGCCGCGGGTGCGGCGCAGCTTGTCGTAGACCAGGGTGTGCTGGGCGGTCAGCTTGGCGCTGGTGTGGCCGGTGACGCCGGCGGCGACCCGCCCGGCCTCCAGCACCGCCACGCTGCGCCCGGCCCGCGCCAGTTCCCAGGCCGTGCTGAGACCGGCGACGCCGGCGCCGATCACGGCGACATCGACGTCGAGGTCTTCCGCGAGGGCGGGGCGCGGCGCACCGCCCGGTGCCGTCTGAAGCCAGTACGAGCCGTTGACCTGCGGGTTCTCCGTCATGCGGCCCCGAGTACCCCGTAGTCGCGGCTTCAGTGACCGGGCGGTGCGCGCGCCGCGGGCGGGTGTGCCCGCCCCGGCAGGTGTGCCCGCCGCCGGGGCGGCCCCCGCTACCTGCGCCAGGGTCCCGTCACGGCGAACGTCGTCCCGGGCGTGTAGCAGTTGACGTACATCGTGTCGCCGTCGGGGGAGAAGGTGACCCCGGCGAACTCACCCCACTCCGGTTCCTGAGGCGTCCCGATGTTCTGGGCGCCGCGGGCCATCGCGTACACCTCGCCGCGCCTGGTCACGCCGTAGACGTGCTGGGCGCCGTTGCCGTCCTCGCAGACCATCAGGCCGCCGCTGGGGGCCAGGCAGATGTTGTCGGGGGACTCGCCGGGGAGCTGCACGTCGGTGTCCGGGCCGAACACGATCACCAGGGTCAGCCGGCGCCGCTCGGGGTCGTAGCGCCAGATCTGCCCGTAGTGGTCGCCCGCCGAGCCCTCCGCGCTGCGGGCGAAGGACGACACGAAGTAGACGCTCCGCCCGCCCCAGTAGCAGCCCTCCAGCTTCTGTGCGTGGGTGGCGCCGCCCCGGCCGAAGTCCTGGAAGCGGATGGGTGTCTCCACCGCCAGCGGGTCGGGCACGTCCACCCACTCGACGCCGTCGAAGCAGGCGCCCGTCTCCTGGATCGAGGACAGGTCGGGCACACCCGGCACGCGCATCGCCTGGAGCCGGCCGCCCGCCCGCAGCGAGCCGGTCCCGCCCAGCGGCTTCTCGGGCAGGAAGCGGTAGAAGAGGCCGAACGGCCGCTCGAACGCGTCCTCGGTCTCGTACACCACGCCCCGCCGCGGGTCCACGGCGATCGCCTCGTGCTGGAAGCGGCCCATCGCGGTCAGCGGCACCGCGCCGGTGCGGTGCGGGTCGGCCGGGTCGACCTCGAAGATGAAGCCGTGGTCCTTGGTGTAGCCGTTGGTGCCCGCCTTGTCCTCGGTCTCCTCGCAGGTCAGCCAGGTGTGCCACGGGGTGGGACCGCCCGCGCAGTTCACCGCCGTACCGGCGATCGCGACCCGCTCGTCCTGGACGTGGTTGCGGGAGTCCAGGGTCAGGGCCGTACAGCCGCCCTTGCCCTCCGGGTCGTAGGTCAGGCCCTTCACCGTGGGGACGGGGATCTTGCCGTTGGCACGGTTCTCGTGGTTGCGCACGAGGTGGACGCCGCCGTGGCGGCCCCCGTGGCGGTCCCGGGAACGCGCGGCGAAGGCCGCCATGCCGTCGTGGTTGGACGGGACCGGGCCCTCACCGGAGCGCAGCTCGTCGCCCTCGCGGGACAGGACCCGGTAGCGGAATCCTCTGGGCAGGTCGAGCAGGCCGTCGGGGTCGGGGATCAGCGGGCCGTAGCCGGTGTGGCCCAGGGGCTGCGCGGCGGCGGTGCCGGCGAAGAGTTCGGAGAGGGCTCCGGTGAACGCGATGCCTGCGCCCAGGGCTCCCGTGCGGGCGAGTACCTGGCGTCGGGTTGCGGACATGGGGTGACCTTCCTGCTGGCGGACAGGATTGCGACCCGCTGTGTCTATCACCTGGCACGTTTCCCGGGAACCACACGCGCTACACGCGTCACATGTCGGTCGGCCGCTCCAGGGTCCGGTCCGGCGGCACCCTCTGCGGATTCTCCAGGAACCGCAGCAGCTCCACCGGGAAGGGCAGTACCAGCGTCGAGTTCTTCTCCGCGGCCACCGCCACCACCGTCTGCAGCAGCCGCAGTTGCAGCGCGGCCGGCGTCTCCGACATCTCCCGCGCGGCCTCGGCGAGCACCTTGGAGGCCTGGCGCTCGGCGTCGGCGTTGATCACCCGGGCGCGCCGCTCGCGGTCCGCCTCGGCCTGCCGGGCCATCGAGCGCTTCATGGTCTCGGGCAGCGACACGTCCTTGATCTCGACGCGGTCTATCTGCACGCCCCAGCCGATGGCGGGGCTGTCGATCATCAGCTCCAGGCCCTGGTTCAGCTTCTCCCGGTTGGACAGCAGGTCGTCCAGGTCGCTCTTGCCGATGATGGACCGCAGCGATGTCTGCGCCATCTGGGACACGGCGAACTTGTAGTCCTCGACGCGGATGAGCGCGTAGGCGGCGTCGACCACCTTGAAGTAGACGACCGCGTCCACGCGGACGGTCACGTTGTCCCGCGTGATGCCTTCCTGGGCGGGCACCGGCATCGTCACGATCTGCATGTTGACCTTGTGCAGACGGTCCACCACCGGAACGATCATGGTGAAGCCGGGTTGCCGCACCTCACCGGCGAGCCTGCCGAGCCGGAGGACGACCCCGCGCTCGTACTGCTTGACGATCCGCGCCGCCGATGCGACGTACAGCACCCCGGCGCTTCCGGCGGCGGCAGCCGCGGTCAGCAGCTCCTGGAGCATGGCGACCTCCTCGCCCTGAGGATCGTTTCGCCTACTCCTGTCACGATATGCCGGAGGTCCGGTCCGAGGCCATGCCTCGGACCGGACCTCCGGTTATCGACGGGACTACACCGCCGCCGTCGCCGGTTCGGTGACCTTCACCGGGTCCGTGCCGGTGGCGCTGTGCCGCTCGGCCCAGTTCTCCAGCGCGGTGCGGCAGGCGTGGTCCAGGTGGTGCAGCCCGGACAGGTCCAGCTCGACCGGGCGGTCCTGCGGCAGCGCCTCCAGGCTCTCCAGGATCTTCGGCAGCCGCAGGAAGGTCGCGTTGCCCGACAGGTGCGCCTGGATGGGACCGGCGCCCTTGTCGACCACCTCCAGCTTGAGGTGCGAGGCCTCCCAGGCGGTCTTGGCCACGGACAGGGCCAGACCGATCAGCACGCCCTCGAACATGTTCACCGCGACGATCGACACGGCCGTGACCACCAGGATCAGCGCCTCGCCCCGGTGGCCCCGCCACAGCGACACGATGCCGCGGAACGGGATCAGCTTCCAGCCCGCGTGGACCAGGATGCCGGCCAGTGCGGGCAGCGGGATCAGCGCCAGCGTGGACGGCAGCAGCGCGGCGAACAGCAGCAGCCACACGCCGTGCAGCACCCGGGACGCCTTGGTCCGCGCCCCGGCGCCGACGTTGGCGGAACTGCGCACGATGACCGCGGTCATCGGCAGCGCGCCGAGCATGCCGCACACGGTGTTGCCCGCGCCCTGCGCCATCAGCTCCTTGTTGTACTCGGTGCGCGGGCCGTTGTGCAGCCGGTCCACCGCGGCGGCGCTGAACAGGCTCTCCGCCGAGGCGATCAGGGTGAAGGCGACGATCGTGCCGAGGATGCCCACGCTCGCCAGCTCGCCGAAGGCGTCGGCGCCGGGCGGCTGGATCGAGTCCAGCAGGCCGTTCACCTCGACCGTCGCGACCGACAGGCCGAACGCCGCCGTGACCGCCGTGGCCAGTCCGACCGCGGCCAGCGCGCCCGGCACGGTCCGCGCCCGCTGCGGCAGCCGCTTCCACAGCACCATCACCGCGATGGTGCCCGCGCCGAGGGCGAGCGAGGTGAGCGCCTCGGTGCTGCCCAGCGCGTCGGCCGCGGCACCGGGCAGCCCGGTGAGCTTGTCGAGGCCGGAGGCGGGCGCCTCCAGCCCGGCCGCCGAGTAGAGCTGGCCGGCGATGAGCACGAGGCCGATGCCGGCCAGCATGCCCTCGACGACCGACAGGGAGATCGCCCGGAACCAGCGCCCCAGCTTCAGGGCGCCCATCGCGAGCTGGATCAGACCGGCGGCCAGCACGATCACGCCGAGCGCGGGCAGCCCGTACGCGTCGACCGCGCCGAAGACCAGCACGGTCAGGCCGGCGGCGGGACCGGACACCTGCAGGCTGCTGCCCGGCAGCAGGCCGGTGACGAGGCCGCCCACGATGCCGGTGACGAGGCCGAGTTCGGCCGGGACACCGGAGGCGACGGCGACGCCCACGCACAGCGGGAGGGCGACCAGGAACACGACGAGCGAGGCGGTGAAGTCCTGCCGCAGGTGGGGGAACTTCCGGGAGTTCTCGGTTATGGCGTTCATGCCGGCGCTCACAGGGTCTCGAACGTGTCGGTGTCCGTGCGGTGTTCGCGTACGACCCCGGTGTGGACCTCGTAGTACCAGCCGTGCATCCGCAGTCGGCCGTCCGCCAGCCGCCGCTCGACACAGGGGTAGGAGCGCAGCCGCAGCAGTTGGGCCAGGACGTGGTGCTGTACGGCCTCGGCGACCGTCGGGTCGGCGGGGTCGCACGGCTTCGGCTCGTCCGCGGCGGTCGTCAGCCAGTCGCGCACGGCGGGTACGGCGGTCAGGTCGTCGCCGCGCACCAGCGCGCCGACGGCGCCGCAGTGCGAGTGACCGCAGACCACGAGGTCGGTGACGCCGAGGACCTCGACGGCGTACTCGATGGTGGCGGCCTCGCCGGAGGGGTGCTCGGCGCCGTGGGGCGGGACGATGTTGCCCGCGGTGCGCAGCTCGAAGAGCTGACCGGGCCGGGCGCCCGTGATCAGGGCCGGTACGACCCGGGAGTCGGAGCAGGTGATGAACAGGACTTCGGGCGACTGGCCTTCGGCGAGCCCGGCGAACTCCTCAGGGCGCTGTCCGAACGTGCGGGCGTTGTCGATGAGGGGCTGCATGATGGGTGTTTCCTCCTGGCGCGCGATGGGGGCGCGTCGGATGGGCAGGACAGAGGTGGGGGGGGGGCCGGGCCCTCAGCAGCGGAAGACCTGCAGCGCCGCGGGAGAGTGGTCCGGCGCCGGTCTCGGCCGGTGCCCGGTCGCACGCCCGGACAGGGCGGTTTCGGGCACCACCGGGCCGCGCTCCCGCAGGAACGGGCGTTCGGCGGCGTCGGGCTGGGGTGTGGCGGTGGTGCGGTGCCGGTCGCGGACACGCGGGGAACTGTTCGGGTTCCCGGACCGGCCGGCGTCGTGGCAGGTGACGGTCTCGTCGTGCGGCGCCGTTCCGGAGAGGGTGGTTCCGGGATGGGCGTTGGCCACGGCATCACGGCTCGTATGCGCGGATGCGAAGGGTGTGCCGGGTGCGAAGACCACCAGGGCGATCAGGACGGCGGCGAGGAGCGCGATCACGGACCGGGCCGTCGTGCCTCGTGACATACCGCCCCCCTCCAGGCAGTTCACGCCCGCGGCGTGTGTCGGCGCACGGCCGACGCAAGGTCAATACGTCACCAACGCAGGGTCAACGCGCGGTCAAGAAACACGTTAACCCTGCAAAGAGCTTTGCAGGGTTAACGTAGCGTTACGAGCTGAAGAGAGCCTGAAATTCGCGGGTGAGTTGGCGGGAACGGACTGCTCCGGCCGTTCTCAGGGCGTGTCGACGAGGCGCGCCGCGTCCCGGGCCAGTGCGGTGAGCCGGGAGATCGCCCGGAAGTACTTCTTGCGGTACCCGCCCTTCAGCATCTCCTCGCTGAACAGCCGGTCGAAGGGCAGGCCGGAGGCCAGGACGGGCACCTCGCGGTCGTAGAGCCGGTCCGCGAGCACCACGAGGCGGAGCGCCGTCGACTGGTCCGGCACCGGGCGCACCCCGGTGAGGCACACCGCCGCCACGCCGTCGGTCAGCGCGCCGTAGCGGCTGGGGTGGACGCGGGCGAGGTGGTCGAGGAGCGCGGGGAAGTCGTCCAGGGAGGCACCCTCGGCGGCCTGCGCCGCGCGGGTCACCTGCTCGTCGGAGTACGGCGCCGGTGCCTCGGGCAGGCCGCGGTGGCGGTAGTCCTCGCCGTCGATGCGCAGGGCGCGGAAGTGGGCGGACAGGCCCTGGATCTCGCGCAGGAAGTCGGCCGCCGCGAAGCGGCCCTCGCCCAGCTTGCCGGGCAGCGTGTTGGAGGTGGCGGCGAGCGCCACACCCGCCTCGACGAGCCGGGCGAGCAGGCTGGAGACGAGGACGGTGTCGCCGGGGTCGTCGAGCTCGAACTCGTCGATGCACAGGAGGCGGTGCCCGGACAGGGTCCGCACGGTCTGCTGGAAGCCGAGGGCGCCGACGAGGTTGGTCAGCTCCACGAAGGTGCCGAACGCCTTGCGGGAGGGTTCGGCGGGGGTGGCGTGCCACAGCGAGGCCAGCAGGTGGGTCTTGCCGACGCCGTAGCCGCCGTCGAGGTAGACGCCGCGGGGGCCGGCGGGGGTCTTCGGGGCCTTGCTCCGGCCGAGGCCGAAGAAGCCGCGCCTGCCGGTGGCGGCGGGGGTCCCGTCCAGCCCGGTCGCGAAGTCCTCCAGGACCCGTACGGCCTCGCTCTGGCTGGGCTGGTCCGGATCCGGGATGTACGTGCTGAAACGGGCCGAGTCGAAGCGGGGCGGGGGCACCATCTCGGCGACCAGGCGGTCCGCGGGAACGCGGGGCTCGCGGGCGCACAGGGACAGCGGGGCGGGCGCCGTCCCGGCTATCGGGGGGCGGCCGGCGGGGGTGGGGGCGGGGGAGGAGGACGACACGGGGGTCCATGGTAGGGCCTGTCGGGGGACGCCCGTCGTGGCCGGGGGCGCGCCCGGGCCGGTGCGGCGCGGCCGCCCGGTACCGGCGCGGGCCGGGGGCGGGGTGGGCCGGTGTGCCGTTGCGGTCGCCGGTCGCCCGGCGTGAGTGCCCGCGTGTGGGTGGGCGTGCGGCCCGGAGTCGCGGGGTGCCTCCCGCGGAAGGGGCGCCCCCAGCGGCGCCCCCGGCGCCCACCCGTGCCACGCCTCGGGGTACCTACCGGGCCCTTCACGCCCCGGGGGAGGCACGGCTGCCCGCGGCCCGCGGGCACGGGCGGCCGGCGGGGCCCCGCGGGCGGGGCGGCCGCGCGGTTCGGTTTCCGGGTGCGTGGAACACTGCACGGCATGCGACGCCTGTTCCCCGTGACACCTGTGACCGATCAGACAGCCGGCCCGGGCTCCGACGGGGCCGACCGGGAGTGGAGCCTCGCCGAGCTGGCCGCCGCCTACGCCTACCCCGAGCCGGCCGGGGGTTCGGGGGCGTGGCTGCGGGCGAACATGGTCTCCACCCTCGACGGCGCCGCTCAGCACGACGGCCGGTCCCAGCCCATCTCCAGCGCCGCCGACATGCGTGTCTTCGGCACCCTGCGCGCCCTGGCGGACGTGGTGGTCGCGGGCGCCGAGACCGTACGCCAGGAGGGGTACCGCCCCGCCCGCTCGCGTGCCGAGTTCGCGGAGCTGCGGCGGGCGGCCGGGCAGCGCCCCGCGCCGGCGATCGCGGTGGTCAGCGCGAGCCTGGAGCTGGACTTCTCGCTGCCGCTGTTCACCTCGCCGCTGGTGCCCACCCTGGTCCTCACCGGTGCGGCCGCGGCCCCGGACCGGATGGCGGCCGCCGAGAAGGCCGGCGCCCGCGTGGTGATCGCCGGTGACGGCGTCGGCGTGGACCCCGCCCGCGCCGTCGACGCGCTCGTCGCCCTCGGGCACACCCGGCTGCTGACCGAGGGCGGCCCCCGGCTGCTGGGGCAGTTCGTCACGGCCGGCGTGCTCGACGAGCTGTGCCTGACCGTCTCGCCGATGCTCACCGCGGGCGACGCGCAGCGCATCGCGGGCGGCCCCTCGGTCGAGGTCCCGCGGCGGTTCGCGCTGGCGTCCCTGCTGGAGGAGGAGGGTTTTCTCTTCGGCCGGTACCGCCGGGACTGAGGAAATCGACGGAATCTGCCGTTCCGCTTAGTCCGGGCCGGGCACACTGAATCCGGCAGTACCCGTGCGATCACGGGGCAGGATGGTTTCCGCAGGGTCCGGTACGGCCTACGGAGGGTGGGCCGTACGAGCCCTCGAAGGAGAAGGGGCGCCTGAGTGTTCACAAGCGTTTTGATGATCGAGAAGGCCCTGACGTCCGCCGACGTGGAGTTCGTCACCACCTTGCACGGGGAGGAGCCGGTCGCCTTCCACGTGCTGCTCCAGCCGCGCGGCGATCAGGCGGACCGGCTACTGAGAGCCATCGACGACGTCGCTCTCGGTGAGCTCGACGACGCCGTGCGCGAGGGGGAGACGCCCGAGGGCCGGGAGGCGCAGAGCGTCGGGCAGCGGGCCCTGGAGGTGTCCCTCACCGCGCTGCGCGCGTCCGGGGCCGAGGCCGAGGGCCGGCTGATCGAGGACCACCCCCTCGACGAGCTCAAGTCCCTGGTCCTGGAGATCGGGGCCGACGAGGTGATCGTCCTGACCGACCCGCACTACGTGGAGGAGTTCTTCCACCGGGACTGGGCCTCGCGGGCCCGGCACAAGGTCGGCGTACCGGTCCTGAAACTGTTCTCCCACAGCAAGGCATAGGCTGGGGCCGCGCTCCCGCGCCGGGGGCGCGCCACCGGCAGATCACCTCTCGTACACCCGTCGCACCTCTGGGGAGAACAGCGCATGGCACCCGGCCTTCCTACCGCCATGGACCGACCGCACTTCATCGGCATCGGCGGCGCCGGAATGTCGGGCATCGCCAAGATCCTCGCCCAGCGCGGCGCCGAGGTGGCGGGCAGCGACGCCAAGGAGTCCGCGACCGCCGAGGCACTGCGCGCGCTCGGCGCCACCGTGCACGTCGGACACGCGGCGGAGCACCTCGCCGACGACGCGACCTGCGTGGTCGTGTCGTCGGCGATCCGCGAGGACAACCCGGAACTGGCCCGCGCGCACGAACGCGGCATCCCGGTCGTCCACCGCTCGGACGCCTTGGCCGCCCTCATGCACGGTCTGCGCCCGATCGCGGTCGCCGGCACGCACGGCAAGACCACCACCACCTCCATGCTGGCGGTCTCCCTGTCCGAGCTGGGCCTGAACCCGTCGTACGCGATCGGCGGCGACCTGGACGCGCCCGGCTCCAACGCCCTGCACGGCGACGGCGAGATCTTCGTCGCCGAGGCGGACGAGAGCGACCGCAGCTTCCACAAGTACGCCCCCGAGGTCGCCATCGTCCTCAACGTCGAACTCGACCACCACGCCAACTACGCGTCGATGGCCGAGATCCACGAGTCCTTCGAGACCTTCGCCGGCAAGATCGTCCCCGGCGGCACCCTGGTGATCGCCGCCGACCAGGACGGTGCCCGGGAGCTGACGCGGCGGCTGGCCGGGTCGGTGCGGACGGTGACGTACGGGGAGTCCGAGGACGCCGACGTACGGATCCTGTCGGTCGTCCCGCAGGGCCTGAAGAGCGAGGTCACGGTGGTGATGGACGGCGCGGAACTGACCTTCGCGGTCTCCGTCCCCGGCCGCCACTACGCCCACAACGCGGTCGCCGCCCTCGCCGCCGGCGTGGCCCTCGGCATCCCCGCCGCCGAACTCGCCACCGCACTGGCCGCGTACACGGGCGTCAAGCGGCGCCTCCAGCTCAAGGGCGAGGCGGCCGGCGTCCAGGTCGTCGACTCCTACGCGCACCACCCCACCGAGATGACCGCCGACCTGGAGGCCATGCGCGCCGCCGTCGGCGACGCCCGCATCCTGGTCCTCTTCCAGCCGCACCTGTTCTCGCGCACCCAGGAGCTGGGCAAGGAGATGGGCCGGGCCCTGTCGCTGGCGGACGCGTCGGTCGTCCTCGACATCTACCCGGCCCGCGAGGACCCGATCCCGGGCATCACCAGCGACCTGATCATCGAGGCGGCGCGGGCCGCGGGCGCGGACGTCACGCCGGTCCGCGGCAAGGACGGGGCGCCCGCGGTGGTCGCGGGAATGGCGAAGGCCGGTGATCTCGTTCTCACCATGGGCGCGGGCGACGTCACCGACCTCGGACCGCGCATCCTGGACCAGTTGTCGAGCACGGGTAAGTAAGGGGCTGAGGACTCATGTCGTACGACGTCGAGAAGCCGGACGAGCAGTGGCGCGCGGAGCTGGCCCCGGCCGAGTACGCCGTCCTGCGCCAGGCCGCCACGGAACCCGCCTTCACCGGTGAGTACACCGACACCAAGACCGAGGGCGTCTACTCCTGCCGTGCCTGCGGCGCGGACCTGTTCACCTCCACCACCAAGTTCGAGTCGCACTGCGGCTGGCCGTCCTTCTTCGACCCGAAGGACACCGACGCGGTCGAGCTGATCGAGGACCGGTCCCACGGGATGGTGCGCACGGAGGTGCGGTGCGCGCGTTGCGGCTCGCACCTCGGGCACGTCTTCAAGGGCGAGGGCTACCCGACCCCGACCGACCAGCGGTACTGCATCAACAGCGTCGCGCTGCGGCTGGCGCCCGCCGAGGGCTGAGCACGCCGGTCAGCGGGCGGCGGACGGGAGCGTCACGGTGAACACCGTCGTGCCCGGCTCGCCGCCCAGCTCGATCGTGCCGCCGTGTGCCCGCACCAGCGAACCGGCGACGGCGAGGCCCAGCCCGCTGCCCCCGCGGTCGCGGCTGCGGGCCTTGTCGACGCGGTAGAAGCGGTCGAAGATCCGTTCCCGGTCGGCGGCCGGGATCCCCGGGCCCGTGTCGGCGACCGCCACCCGGGCCGCGCCGGCCGTCACGGACACGGCCACCGAGACCCGCGTACCCGGCGGGGTGTGCACGGCGGCGTTGGCCAGCAGGTTGTCCAGCACCTGCCGGATCCGCTGCGGGTCCAGCCGCAGCTTCACCACCGCGGGACCGGCCGTCAGCGACAGCGGATGCCCCGGGTGACCGGCGCGGAAGGCGTCGGCCGCCTGCCGTACCAGCTCCGTCAGATCCGCGTCCTCCCAGCGCAGCGGCGTCTGCGCCGCGGCCGCGTCCAGCCGGGCGAGCAGCAGCAGGTCGTCCAGGAGCACACCCATCCGGGCCGCCTCGGCGCGCAGCCGGCCCAGGTGCCGCTCCCGCTCCCCGGGCTCGTTGGCCGCCGCGTACTGGAACAGGTCGGCGTAGCCCCGCACCGACATCAGCGGGGTGCGCAACTCGTGCGAGGCGTCCGCGACGAACCGGCGCAGCCGCTGCTCGGCCTCGGCGCGCACCGCCAGTGAGTCGTCGATGTGCTCCAGCATGGTGTTGAACGCGGTCCGCAGCTCCGCCACCTCCCGGCCGCCGTCCCGCCCGTCCACCCGCAGCGGCAGCCGGGCGGCCGACTCGGTCAGGTCGTGCGAGGCGATGCCGTGCGCCGTGCCCGCCATGTCGCTCAGCGGCTTCAGGCCGCGCCGCAGCATCCGCCGCCCGGACACCACCAGCGCCAGCAGCGCGAGACCGAAGGCGACGACCTGCACCGTGACCAACTGCTCCACGGTGTCCTCGACGTCCTCCATGGGCGCGGCGCTGACCAGCACCACCCCGGGCTCGACCTCGCAGGCCCGCAGCAGATAGGGGCCGTGCCCGTCGATCCGCACGGTGCGGGTGAGGTCCTCGTCCGAGCGGGCCATGGTCTGCGCGAGGGCGGTCAGCGCGCGGCTGTCCGCCGGCACCTCGGCGGGCGTGCGCAGGTTCGCCGTGCCGCCGGAGACGTCGTAGACGGCCGTGTACCAGCCGTAGTACGGCTTGCGCCGGACCGTGCCGTGCGTCGCCGCGTCCTTGGACTGCACGACCTGCACGAGTTTCATCTGGTCGGCGAGCTGCCGCTCCAGATAGTCCCGCATGTACGCGGTCAGCACCGTGCCGACCACGGCGAACACCAGCAGCGACAGCACGCCGAGGCCCAGCGCCAGCCGGGTCCCGAGCCGCAGCCCGCGATGGGCGCGCCACGGCCGCCGTATCACCGGGCCGCCTGCCGGATCACGTACCCGAAACCACGCACCGTCCGAATCAGCGGCTCACCGGTGTCGTCCGTGTCGTCGAGCTTGCGCCGCAGCCGGCTGACCACCAGCTCCACGACGTTGGACCGGCCGCCGAAGCCGTACTCCCACACGTGGTCGAGGATCTGCGCCTTGGTCAGCACGGCCGGCGACTTGCGCATCAGATAGCGCAGCACCTCGTACTCGGTCGGGGTCAGCGACACCCGCCGCTCGCCCCGGCGCACCTCACGGGTGTCCTCGTCCATCGTCAGGTCCGCCACGCGCAGCACCGACCGCTGGAAACCGGGGCCGGCGCCGCGCCGCAGCACGGTCCGCAGCCGGGCCATCAGCTCCTCCACCGCGAACGGCTTGACCAGGTAGTCGTCACCGCCCCGGGTCAGCCCCGCGACCCGGTCGGCCACCCCGTCGCGCGCGGTGAGGAACACCACCGGCACCATCGTGCCCGAGCGGCGCAGCCGGTCCAGGACACCGAAGCCGTCGACGTCCGGCAGCATCAGGTCGAGCACCACGATGTCCGGACGGAACCCGGCGGCCAGCCGCAGCGCCTGCTCGCCGGAGTTCGCGGTGACCGCCTCCCAGCCCTCGTAGCGGGCGACGGTGGCCACGAGATCGGCGATGGGCGGGTCGTCGTCTACCACGAGGAGTCGCACTTTTTCCACCCGCTCATACTGCGCCACCGGCCGCCCGCACCCCATACCGCGCGGACCCCCGTGCCGTGATCGATAAGCACCTGAAAGTCGCCCGACAGGAAAACGACAGGTCGGGCGGGTGAAGTTCGGTGCCGTGACCACAGTCCCGAGCGCCCCCGCCGTCAGCCGCCTCCCCCACCGGCCCTGAGCCCCAAGGCGGTGGCCCGTACCGGCCTGTTACGCGGTCCTGGCCGCCAACGCCGCCGTCGTGGCCGTCCTCTTCGGCCGGGCGGGCTTCGCCTCCAACACCCCGATCGTCCTCGGCCGCCTCACCGGTCTCTACGGCGCCCTGCTCACGGCCCTCCAACTGCTCCCGGTGGCCCGGCTGCCCTGGTTCGACCGGCGGCGGGTCTCACACGGTCACCACGGGTCCGCGACACCGGACGTCTAGACTCTCCCGGCAACGACCCGTAGCGACCTGGCCAGAACTTCCCGCCCACCCGAAGGGTATTCGGCGTTTTGATACGGATGGAATCAGTCACCAAGCGGTACCCGGACGGCACCGTGGCGGTCGACCGGCTGTCGCTCGAGATCCCGGACCGCTCGATCACGGTCCTCGTCGGTCCGTCCGGCTGCGGCAAGACGACGACCCTGCGGATGATCAACAGAATGGTCGAGCCCAGCGAGGGCACCATCCTCCTCGACGGCGCGGACCTCCAGCGGCAGCCGGTCACCACGCTGCGCCGGTCGATGGGATACGTCATCCAGAACGCCGGGCTCTTCCAGCACCGGACGATCATCGACAACATCGCCACCGTGCCCCGCATGACCGGCTGGGGCAGGCAGAAGTCCCGGGAGCGGGCGGCGGAGTTGATGGAGCGGGTGGGGCTCGACGCCTCCCTCGGCAAGCGGTACCCGTACCAGCTCTCCGGCGGTCAGCAGCAGCGCGTCGGCGTGGCCCGCGCACTCGCCGCCGACCCGCCCGTGCTCCTCATGGACGAGCCGTTCTCCGCCGTCGACCCCGTGGTCCGCAAGGGACTCCAGGACGAACTCCTGCGCATCCAGGAGGAGCTCGGCAAGACCATCGTCTTCGTCACGCACGACATCGACGAGGCCATCAAGCTGGGCACCATGGTCGCGGTGATGCGCACCGGCGGCCGGCTCGCCCAGTTCGCGCCGCCCGCCGAGCTGCTGTCCAACCCCGCGGACGACTTCGTCGAGGACTTCCTCGGCGCCGACCGCGGCATCCGGCGGCTGTCCTTCTTCCCGTCGGCCGGCCTGGAGCTGACGAACGACCGGGTCGTGCGCGTGGACGCCACGGCCGAGCAGCTCGCCGCGCCCGGCGCCGCCCACCTGCTGGTGACCGACGCGGCGGGCAGACCGCTGGGCTGGGCCGAACCCCGGGACCTGACGGCCGGGGACGTCGCGGTGGAGGGGCTGCTCCCGTACGGGCGGCCGTTCGTGCCCGGCACCGACTCGCTGCGGGCCGCGCTCGACGGGGCCGTGCTCTCGCCGACCGGCTGGGCCGTCGCGGTGGACGCCGACGGCCGGGTGACCGGCGTCGTCTCCCAGCAGACCATCGGCGAGGCGATCCGCGCCGCCCACGGCGCAGGGAACACCGACGGCCAACAGGCCGGGGACGCGCGGGGCGACGACGCGCGGGGCGACGACGCGCATGGCGACGACGCGCATGGCGACGCGCGGGGCGACGAAACGCAGGGCGGGGACGCGCGGGACGCGGGGGCCGCCGGTGTCACGAAGGTCGGCCCGTGAACGGCTTCTTCGACATCCCGAGCGACCTCGGCAACACCTACTTCGGCCTGATCGGGCTGCACCTGCGCGAGGCGCTGCTGCCGGTCCTGGCCGGTCTGCTGCTCGCGCTGCCCGTCGCCCAGCTCTGCGTGCGCTTCCGCTGGCTGTACCCGCCGGTGCTCGGCGTGACCACCGTGTTCTACGCCGTCCCGTCGCTGGCCGTCTTCGTCGTCCTCATCGACTACACCGGCCAGACCGAGCTGACCGTGATGATCCCGCTGGCCCTGTACAGCCTGGTGGTACTCGTCCCGGCGATCGTCGACGGCGTGCGGTCGGTGCCCGAGGAGACCCTGGCCGCGTCCACCGCCATGGGTTTCGGGCCCGTACGGCGGTATCTGCAGGTGCAGTTGCCGATCGCCGTGCCCGCGATCCTCGCCGGTCTGAGGGTGGCCGTGTCCGCCAGCATCTCCCTGGTCAGCGTCGGTGCCCTCATCGGCAACCAGGGCGCCCTCGGCAACCTGCTCGCCGACGCCCAGAAGTACGGCCGGCCCGAACTGGCGGTGAACTCGGTACTCACCACCGCCGTACTGGCGGTGGCGTGCGACGCGGCGCTCGTGCTGGCCCGGAACCTGCTGACGCCCTGGATGCCGCGCGGCAGGCGGCAGCGCCCGAAGGAGGCGGCCGTGCGGCAGGAGCGGCCCGGACCCAAGAAGGCGGCTGCCCGGTGAACGTACTCGACTTCGTCAACGCCTTCTTCAGCGACAGCGCCCACTGGCACGGTTACGACGGCATCCCGCAGCGCCTGCTGGAACACGTCCAGTACACGCTGATGGCCCTCGGCCTGGCGGCCGCGATCGGCCTGCCCGTCGGGCTGCTCACCGGGCACACCGGGCGCGGCGGGAACGCCGTCGCGTTCGTCGCCACCGCCGCCCGCGCGCTGCCCAGCTTCGGACTGCTGGTGCTGATCGCCGTCGTGGTCGGCATCGGCCTGCTGCCCGTGATGATCCCGCTGGTCGTACTCGCGATCCCGCCGATCCTGGTCACCACCTACGAGGCGGTGCGCTCGGTCGACCCCTCCCCGGTGGACGCCGCGCGCGGAATGGGCATGCGCGAGTCGAGCATCCTCTTCCGGGTCGAACTGCCGGTGGCCCTGCCGCTGGTCCTCAGCGGGCTGCGCTCGGCCGCCATCCAGGTCGTGTCGACGGCCACCATCGCCGCGTACGTCAGTCTCGGCGGGATCGGCCGGTACATCATCGACGGGCTCTACCAGCGCGACTACGAGAAGGTGGTCGGCGGGGCCACCCTGGTGGCGCTGCTGGCGCTCGTCACGCTCGCGGTGTTCTGGGCGGCGGAGCGGTTGGCGGTGTCGCCGGGGGTGCGCAGGCGCTGACGCCGCGACCAGGATCGAACACAGTGGTGAAAACCGTAACCAGGTCGTTCTTGACTGACCGACAAGTGGCTCGTTTGGATCGTTGGATGACTTCTACCGCGAAGAGCAGCAGGTCCAGGACGAGGCACACCGGCGCGGCGGCCGTCGCGCTCGCCGCCGCGGCGGCGCTGCTCGCGGGCTGTTCCTCCTCCGACGACACCTCCGACAACCCCCTCGCCGGGGAGAAGGCGGAGGCCGGCACCGTCGTCGTCGGCTCGAACAACTTCGCCGAGAGCACCCTGCTCGCCGACATCTACGGCGAGGCGCTCAAGGCCAAGGGCCTCAAGGTCAGCTACAAGCACAACATCGGCAGCCGGGAGACGACGTACGGCCTGATGAAGAACGGCTCGGTCACGGTGCTGCCGGAGTACAACGGCGCGCTGCTGGCGTACCTCGACCCCGATGCGGAGCAGAAGAGCACCGAGGCGGTCAACACCGCGGCCAAGGCCAAGCTCGACAAGAAGCTGACGCTGCTGGAGTCGTCGCCGGCCCAGAACAAGGACTCGGTCAGCGTCAACGCCGAGACCGCGAAGAAGCACGGTCTCACCGCCGAGTCGACCCTCGCCGACCTCAAGGACATCGCGCCGGACCTGGTGATCGGCGGCTCGCCCGAGTTCCAGACCCGGCAGCAGGGGCTGAAGGGCCTGGAGTCCGTGTACGGCCTGAAGTTCAAGTCCTTCAAGGCACTCGATGCGGGCGGCCCGCTGACCCAGTCGGCGCTGACCAAGAACACCGTTCAGGCCGCGGACGTCTTCACCACCGACCCGACCATCATCAAGGAGAAGTTCGTCGTCCTGAAGGACCCGGAGAACCTCTTCGGGTACGCGAACGTGACCCCGCTCGTATACAAGGAGGGGCTGTCCCAGGAGGGCGTGGACACGCTCAACGCGGTCTCGGCCAAGCTGGACACGGAGACCCTCCTCGACCTGGACGCGCAGGTGCAGTTGGACAAGAAGGACCCGCTCGACGTGGCCAAGGAGTGGCTCGAGTCGGCCGGGCTGAGCTGACGCCCCGCCCCGACCGCCGCCACGACGCCCCTTCCTGACCGCCCCTCACGACGCCGCGGCCCCGGCCGCGGCGTCGATCAGTTGGTCGAGCAGGGCGATGAGGACGTCCCGGCAGGAGGCCCGCTCGCGCGCGTCGCACAGCAGCACCTGCACGTGCTCCGGCAGCGCCAGGGCCTCCCGGATCTCCTCGGCCGGGTACGGATGCCGCCCGTGGAAGCCGTTGACGCCGACGACGAACGGAATGCCCCGCCGCTCGAAGAAGTCGATGGCCGCGAAGCTCGACTCGGGCCTGCGCACGTCGACCAGGACCACGGCGCCGAGGGCACCGATCGCCAGGTCGTTCCACATGAACCAGAACCGTTGCTGACCGGGCGTGCCGAAGAGGTACAGCACCAGCTCACGCCCGATGCCGATCCGCCCGAAGTCGAGGGCCACGGTCGTGGCCCGCTTCTCCTCGATGCCGGCCAGGTCGTCGACGTCCAGTCCCGCCGCGGTCAGCGGTTCCTCGGTGCGCAGCGGGGCGATCTCGCTGACCGAGCCGACCATGGTGGTCTTGCCGACGCCGAAACCACCGGCGATCAGTATCTTCACGGCCTCGGGGGCGGCAGCCGGGGCCGCGGGTTCCGTGGGCGCCTCAGCGGCGCGGTCAGAGCCGGCCAAGGCCGTCCCTCACTTTCTGCAGCAGGTCCAGGTCCGGGGTGGCTCGGGAGACCAGACGCGGGGGCCGGGCGGTGATCCGGCCGGCCTCCAGCAGGTCGCAGAGCAGAATGACGACCACGCTCACCGGCAGGTCCAGGCGCGCCGCGACCTCGGCCACGGCGACGGGCTCGGCGCACAGCCGCAGGATCCGCAGGTGCTCGGGCTGCGGTCGCGCGGCCCGGGCGGGCTGCGGATCGACCGCGGTCACCGTCGTGATGAGGGTGAAGTCGGCGCGGCTGGGCCGGGTCCGGCCGCCGGTCAGGGTGAACGGCCGTACGAGCCGGCCGCCCGCGTCGCCTCCGGTCACGTCACTCGCCGGGGCCGGCGGTGGCCCGCGGTGCCGCGCTCAGGTGCTCACCGATCTTCTTCACCAGCATGTTCATCTGGTACGCCACCACGCCGACGTCGGCGTTCGGGCCGGTGAGCACGACGAGGTGGGCGCCGGTGCCCGCGGAGGTGAGTATCAGGTAGCTGTTGGCCATCTCGATCAGTGCCTGGCGCACGGGGCCGCCGCGGAAGTCCATGCTGACGCCCTTGCTGAGGCTCATCAGGCCCGAGGCGGTCGCCGCCAGCCGCTCGGCGTCGTCGCGGAGGAAGCCGGTGGACTTGCTGACGACCAGTCCGTCCTCGGAGAGCACCACGGCCTGGTTCACGTCGGCGACCCGCTCCACCAGTCCGGTGAGCAGTTGGTCCAGCTCGGTGTGCGTGGCGGGGGAGGGTCGGGTCATCGCGTGTCCTTCGTCGGCGGTCGGTGGTCGGCGGTCTGAGTGGAGGGGGCGGCGGAGGAGAGGACCTGCTCGTCGGTCTCGGTCTCGGTTTCGGTTTCGGTCGCGGAGGCGGCGTCGGCGTCCGTGACGTCGGCGTCGTCGGTCTGGGCTCGCAGCGTGCCGCTCTGGAAACCGGCGAGGGAGGAGGCGGCGCGGTCGGCGGTGAAGTCGGCGTAGGCGTCGGACGCGCCGTCGGGGCCGTCCGGGCCGGTGTCGGTGTCCTCGTCGCGCAGCTCGGCCGCCAGGCTGGTCTGCGGCACCCGGCGGGGCAGCGGGGCCAGGCCGTTTCGCCCGGACGCGGACGCGGACGCGGACGCCGACGCGGAAGGGGCGGGAGCGCCGGTCCGGTCGGCGGGCACGGGCCGCACCGGCCGTACGGGCCGCTGCGCGGGAGCGGGATCGGTACCGGTACCGGTAGCGGCCTCGGACCCGGCCGGCGAGGGGGCCTCGGACGGCTCGGACGGCTCGGGCCTCTCGCGGGGCGCCGTACGGTCGTGGTCGTGGTCGTGGCCGCCGCCGTGGGCCGCGTCGATGGCCTCGCGCACCACGATGTCGTGCGGGATCAGCACGATCGCCGTGGTCCCGCCGTACGGGGAGGAGCGCAGCGTGACGGTGATGCCGTGCCGGTGCGCGAGCCGGGCGACGACGAACATGCCGAGCCGCAGGTCGTCGGCGAGCGCGACCACGTCGAACTGCGGGGGCACCGCCAGCAGGGCGTTGAAGGAGGCGTAGTCCTCCTCCGACAGACCGAGCCCGCGGTCCTCGATCTCGACGGCCAGGCCCTTGGCCACCAGCGCCGCCCGCACCCCGACCGGGTGGGGCGCGGGGGAGTAGGCGGTCGCGTTGTCGATGAGCTCGGCGAGCAGGTGGATCACGTCGGCCACCGCGGGCGGCGCGAGGGCCACCTCCTCGTCGGTGTGCAGCTCCACCCGCTGGTACTCGGCGACCTCGCCGACGGCACTGCGCAGGATGTCGACCAGCGAGACCGGCTCGCGCCAGGTGCGCCGGGGCTGCTCGCCGCTGATGATGACGAGGTTCTCCTCGTAGCGGCGCAACTGGCTCGCCGTGGAGTCCAGTTCGTACAGGCCCTTGAGGATCTCCGGGTCGGTGTGCTCGCGCTCCAGCGCGTCCAGCTTGCCGAGCTGCATGTTGACGAGGTTCTGGCTCTGCCGGGCGATGCCGAGGATCACCTTCTGGAAACCGCGCCGCGTGTCGGCGAGTTCCACGGCGGTGTGCACGGCGGTGCGTTGGGCCGTGTTGAACGCCTGCGCGACCTGACCGAGTTCGTCCCGCCCGTAGTCCAGCGGCGGGGTCGCGGAGTCCACGTCGACCTTCTCGCCCCGCTCCAGCCGGGCCACCACGTCCGGCAGCCGCTCCTCGGCCAGGCTCAGGGTGGCCAGCCGCAGCCCGCGCAGCCGCCGGGACAGCGAGCGGGTGATGCGCCAGGACATGACGACGCAGAGCAGCAGGGCGACCAGGCCGCCCGCGCTGAGGGAGGCGGCCGTGATCAGCAGCGCGCGCGCCTCGTCGGCGCTGCGGTCGAGCAGTCCGTCGGTCTGCTGCCGGATGAGCGCCTCGTACTGGTCCGAGACCTCGTCCAGCGCGGCGGTCCAACGCTGCCGCGCGTCCGGCAGGTCGATCGCGCCGTCCCCGTCCGCCGCGCGGGCCGCGAGCACCTGGTCCTCGACGGCCTCCAGGGTCTGCCACTCGGGGCTGGCGAGGACCCGCTCGGTCTGCGCCTTCGCGCTGCCGCGCAGGGAGGGGACGATCTGGTCCTGGACGAGCCAGCGCCGGGTGTGGGCCAGTTGGGCGAACTGCCCCCAGTCCTCCTCGTCCATCCGGCCGGACGGCCAGGCCAGGGTGAGCCGGGCGTTCTCCTGGGAGACCAGCTCCGCCGCGTGCTCCAGGGCGACCAGCGGCCCGGCCTGCGAGGTGAGGTCGCCGTCGTCGACCTGGGAGAGCTCCTGGAAGGCGTGGATCTGCTCGTCGATGATCGAGGTGTACTGGTCGAGCGCCTGCTCCTCGGTGATGTCGCTGGGGTCGTCCACCTGGTTGCGGTAGTACTCCAGGCTGCCCACCGAGCCGAGCACCGAGTACAGCCGGTCGGACACCCGGGCGGGCGCGCGTTCGATCGCGTCGGACTGGCCGACCAACTGGGCCACGGCCGCGTCCGTCTTCTTCCGCTGGGCGTCCAGGGCCGTCCGGTCGCCGCCGGGGCCGGCCAGCCAGGCGGCCGACAGGCTGCGCTCCTTCTGCAGCGCGAGCGCCGCCTCGGTGCCCATGGCCCCGGTGTCGCGGCTCAGCTCGGTCTGCGCGCGCAGCCGCAGGCCCTCCGAGAACATCTGAATTGTCGTCACCCCCCACACGGCGGCGAGGGTGACACCGGGGACCAGGGCCAGGAGAATCAGGGAGAGACGTATGGAGCCGAGGCGGCGCCGGGCACCTGTCCGTGCAGACATCGTCGTCCTAGGCGATCAGTGGGAGAGGCTGTCGGGTGTGCGCGGGCGCGTACGGCCGCGGTGTGACGGTCACCGGGTGCCGCCCGCGGCGAACTTCGCGACGGCGTCGGCGTTCGCCCGGGTCACGAACGCGGGGCCGGTCAGCACGGGTGCCACTCCGCCGCCGCTGACGTTTCCGTTGGTGCGGTACAGCCAGAGGGCGTCCACCGCCAGGTAGCCCTGGAGGTACGGCTGCTGGTCCACCGCGAACTGCACGTCCCCGCGCTTGACCGCGGCGATCAGGTCCTCGTCGAGGTCGAAGGTGGCGACGTGGGCGCCGCTGCCCGCCTCCTCGACCGACTCGACCGCGGTCAGGGCGAACGCCGCGCCGTTCATGACGACCTCGTCGATGCTCGAGTCCTGCCGCAGCCGCGCGGTGACGGCCGCGCCCACCGCCTTCATGTCGGTGCCCTCGACGTAGAGCATCTCGGTCTCGCCCCCGAAGGTCTTCTTCACACCGGCGCAGCGGGCCTCCAGGGCGACGTTGCCGCGCTCGTGGATGACGCACAGGGCGTGCTTGGCCTTGAGGGCGTTCAGCTTGTCGCCGACGGCCCGGCCCGCGACGCTCTCGTCCTGGCCGAAGTACTCCAGGAGACCGGTGGACCGCCACGCGTCCATGCCGGAGTTGAGCCCGACCACGGGGATGCCCGCCGCCTTGGCCTCGGCGACCGGCCCCTTCATCGCCTGCGGTTTGGCCAGGGTGACGGCGATGCCGTCGGCCTTGTCGCGGACCGCGTCCCGCACCAGGTCGGCCTGGTCGGCGGTGTCGGCGTCACCGGCGTACGTCAGGTCGATGCCGTCCTTGGCCGCCGCCGCCTCGGCGCCCTTGCGCACCCGGTCCCAGAAGGCGTCGCCCTCACCGCCGTGGGTGACCATGACGACCTTCATCCGGTCGGCGCCGGACCCGCCCGCGGCGTCCGCGGCCGAGCCGTCGTCCTCCCCGCCGAGGGCGGAGCAGCCGGCCGCCAGCAGACAGGCGGCCGCGGTGAGGGCCGCGGCGCGGAGACGTCCGGGGGAGTGGGTGGACGGGGGAGTTGTACTCATGGGGGGTGCGGCACCTCGCTGTGCGACCGAGCAGGAGGAACGGAGCGAGGGGTGACCGGAGCCGCGTGTCGCTACGCCGACCGGATAAATCTCGCCTGGCCGGAGCAAACCGTGTGTGACCGCCGGTAGTCAAGTGATCAGCGACCAGGTGTGAGTTGTCGGTGCCGCATCGTGATGAACGGGGCGGGTGAAGAGCGGGTGAAGCGTGTGCTGGAGCGGGGCTGAAGCGCGAGCGGGCACGGAAGCCCGGCGTCCGGCTCCGGGTGCGTGCCGGGGCGCGGACGCCGGGCGGCCCGGTGTCAGGCGGGCCCGCCCGCCCGCTGCTCCAGCGGTTGCCGGGCTCCGCGCGCGGCCCGGCTCTCCTTCCTGCGGCGCCGGCGGTCGCGGCGCGACTCCTGGTCGGGCAGCCAGCCGAAGACCAGGCAGCTTCCGACGCAGCCGAGGAGAAGCCCGACGATGAACCCGCCGAGGTTGGAGGTGACCCACGTGCCCAGGGAGGCCAGGACGCCGATGAGGGAGTAGAAGAGGCGCTGGGCGGGGTTGACCAGGGCCAGCAGTCCGCACAGCAGCATCACGACCGGCAGGAGATAGCCGGCCACGCCCTGCATGCCGACGTGCAGGACGACCTCGAAGGAGGCCTTCATGGTGAAAAGGACCTCCGCCCCGGCCAGGGTGAGCAGCAACCCGCCCCAGAACGGCCGCCCGGAGCGCCAGCGGCGAAAGCCGGCCCGGAAGCCCGCACGCCGATCGCCGGGCATCAGCAGCCCGACCCGCTGAAGCGCAGCTTCAGGCCGGGGAGCTTGAACACCCCCGCGGTGGTCGCGTAGTTGGTCTGCCGTAGGTTCTTGATCTGCACGGTGTCGGCCTGCTGGCTGAAGACGCCGATCGGTCCGCGGCCCTTCGGGCCGGCCTTGTCCAGGGTGCTGGCGTCGTTGCCGATCTCGATGTTGTTGAAGGCGGCGTCACCCGACAGGAACGTCGAGTCGGTGGTCAGATCACTCGCGGACACCCGGGTGTCCCCCTCGCCCGCGGTGATGAGCAGGTTGGTGCCGCCCAGGTCGACGCTCTGGCACAGCTTGGTCAGCTTCGCCTCCTTGATCACGGAGGTGACGACCAGGACCTGGCCGCCGGTGTCCCCCGCGTTCGGGCTGCCCTCGGCCATGTTGTCGAGGCCGCCGAACTGGGCGAACCCCTTGCCGTCGAGCTCCGTGGCGGTGACGGTGAAGGGCATGCCGGAGATCGCGAACTGCACACCCAGGGCGCCCTGGGCGGTGAGGATCGCCAGGCCCGCGGTGACCGCGGCGGCCGGCACCGCCAGCACCGCGGCCCGGCGCAGCCTGACCCGGCCGCGTCTCGTGGGTGCCCCGCCGGTATCCGGCGCGAAAGCGCCTTCCTGGCCGGTCTCGGGTTCGGGGGTGTCGCCGGCGGGCGGGGTGACGTCGGAGGACGAGGCCATGTCTGCTCCCAGAGGCATAGTGAATGCGGATCGGGTTTCAGCGGCACGTTCTTGAGCGGCACGCTGTCCTGGCGCGGACAGCGGCTGGTGCGGACAGCGGCTGATGCGCACGCCTCCCGGCAACTCCCGGCGGGTGCAGGGGTTTTCACGTTACGCACCAGTAGCCAATCGGGAAGTTACCGGTGGTTACACCGCAGGGTCAAGCAAGTTGTGAGTAAAGAGTGGGGATTGTGTGCCACCTGCCGCTTTTCCGTCCCGGCGTCTTCGGAAGTACGCGATCATCAGCGTCAACTCGTGTGCGCACCCTTGACGTTGACTGCCCGTCAGGCTTACAACTGCTCCTGTTTCCCCGGATCCGTGGCGCCGGATCCGTTCCCGCGGCACCGTCCGCGTTCCCGGCATCGGGACCCGTCCTCCGGACAGGACCCGGCCCCGCCCCCCAACGGGGCAGCCGTATCTCCTGGGCAGGGCCCGTACTTCGCTTCCGGGGCCGTGCCCGCACCCGCCGGGCACGGCCCGCACCTGTCGGGCACGGCCCGGAATCTCATCGCATCGGCCCGGTCGCATTCCCGCGGCCGGCCCACCCCTGCTTCACCGAACCCCACTCCGGAAGAGGTAGCCGCATGCGTACGCGTACTCGTCCCCGTACTCTCCTCACCCTCACCGCGGCCGTCGCCGCGCTGACCCTCCCCGCGGCGGGCACCGCCGTCGCGGGCACCGCCGCCGCCACACCCGTCCTCACCACCGGCTCCGCCGGCGGGACGCCCGTCGCGGTCGGGGACACCCTCACCGCGTCCCTGGCGAGCGGCACCAGTGCCACGTTCCACTCCAGCGCGACCGGCACCAGCGGCGTCTCGTGCACGTCCTCGCAGTTCACCGTCAACGTCACCGACAACCCCACCGCCCCCGGCACGGCAACCGAGTCGCTCACCGCCCACACCTTCGACAGCAGTACCTGCACCAGCAACGTCATCGGCGTCCTCGGTGTCAACGGCATCACGGTCCACAACCTGCCCTACACCACCACCGTGTCCTCCGACGGTGCCGTCGCCGTCACCCCGCCGAGCGGCTCCACCGTCCGGACCACGGTCAGCCTGCGCACCCTCCTCGGCAGCATCAACTGTGTCTACGAGGCCCCCGGCCTCTCCGGCACGGCGAGCAACGGCACCAACTCGATCGCCTTCGCGGACCAGCACTTCACCAAGGTCTCCGGCTCGGGACTCTGCTTCGCCAACGGGTACTTCACCGCCACCTACGCCCCCGTGACCGACGGGAGCGCGACGGTGTTCGTCAACTGACGACGCACGGCGGCCCGGCCCACGCCTCGAACGGGGCGGGACCGGGCCGCCGTCCGCGGGGCAGCAAGGAGGCGGATCTGACGGTGAGTTATCGTGTACAGGGCGTAAAAACAGGCGGCACGGCCTGTTGAGTTCCAGCCCAGGAGAGTTCAGCCGATGGCGAGGCAGCTACGCGCCGAGCAGACCCGAGCGACGATCCTCGGTGCCGCCGCCGACCTGTTCGACCGTCACGGGTACGAGTCGACCAGTCTGAGCGAGATCGTGACCCACGCCGGGGTCACCAAGGGCGCCCTGTACTTCCACTTCGCGGCGAAGGAGGACCTCGCCCACGCGATCATGGAGCTCCAGTCCAGGACCTCGCGCCGGCTGGCGAGGGAGCTGGACGGCCGGGGCTACACCTCCCTGGAGGCGCTGATGCGCCTGACGTTCGGCATGGCCCGGCTGTGCGAGGAGGGGCCGGTCCTGCGGGCCGGGCTGCGGCTCGCCACCGGGGGAGTGCCGGTGCGGCCGCCGCTGCCGCACCCCTTCACCGAGTGGCGGGAGATCGCCTCGTCCCGCCTCCTGGACGCCGTCCGCCAGTCCGACCTGCATCCGGACATCGACGTCGACTCCGTCGCCCACACCCTCGTCTGCTCCATCGTCGGCACCCGCGTCGTGGGCGGCACCCTGGAACCGGCCGCGCGACAGCCCCGCCGCCTGGCCGGAATGTGGCACATCCTGATCCGCGGCATGGTGCCGGTGACCCGCCGCGCGCGCTACCTCACCCTCGCGGCACGCCTGGAGCGGGAGCTGGGCGGGGTCTGATCCGGCGGCAGCTCGGCCGGGGTGCGGTGCGCTTTGGCCGGGACGTGAGGGACTCCGGCGCGCCGCGGTGGGCCGGCCGCCCTGACGCGGTGGGAATCCGCCCTGACGCGGTGGGTCCCGCCCTGATGTGTTGGGCTGCCTGTCCCGATACGGTCGGCTCGGCCCCGACACGGCCGGCTCCGCCGTCCCGCCCCGGGGCGCGCGATACGGTGAGGCTCATGTCCGACACCCCGCCCGAGCCGGCCCCCGTCATCGTCGGCGACGAGCCCGGGTCTTTCCCCCACGGCGTGCTGGCGGAGCGGCACCCGGCCATCGTCCGGCAGGTGCGGAAGGCGTTCCCCTTCGGCCCCGAACGGCGAAAGGCGCTCGACGCGCTGCTCGCGAGCTGTACCGACGGCGTGGTCGAGCCGCTGCCCGCCGGCGCCGACGCCCGCGACCGGGACCGCTGGGCGGACTGGGGGATCGACGCGTACGCCGGACGCTCCTGGTTCGACGTGCCGTGGCTGTGGGCCGAGAGCCACTTCTACCGCCGCCTCCTCGACGCCGTCGGCTACTTCGGCACCGGCGCCTGGCAGGGCGTCGACCCCTTCCGGCCCGCCAAACTCGCCGAACTCGACGCCCCGGAGACGGACGAGGAACTCGCCGCGCTCGACGGCCTCGCCGACCTGCCCGCCGACGAGCGCACGCGGGCCCTGCTGCACGGCTCGCTCTGGGGCAACCGCGCGGACCTCGGCTTCCGCCTCTCCGGAAGCGGCACCGGCACCCAGGACCGGGTGCAGGCCCTGGTCGCGGACGACAGCGACATGCTCTGGGAGCTGCTCCCGCCCGCCGGGAAGGGCACCTCCGGCCGCCCGAGGACCTTGTGCCTCGTCGCCGACAACGCCGGCCGCGAACTCGTCCCCGACCTGCTCCTCGTCGCGCACCTGCTCGAGCGTGGCAGCATCGACCGGGCGGTCCTGCACCTCAAGCCGTATCCGTACTACGTCTCCGACGCCACGCCCGCCGACCTGATGGACGCGCTGCGGCGGCTCGTCGCGGCGGGTGGCGCGGCGGCCGCGTACGGCGAGCGGCTGTGGAGCGCGCTGACCGACGGCCGCGTCACCGTCCGCGCCCACCCCTTCTCCTGCGCCCCGCTGCCCTACGCGGACATGCCCGACGACCTGCGCGAGGAGTTCACCGCGGCCACGGTCACCGTCCTCAAGGGCGATCTGAACTACCGCCGCCTGGTGGGTGACCGGTGGTGGCCCCCGACCACGTCGTTCGCGGCGGCCACCGGCTACTTCCCGGGCCCCGTCGCCGCCCTGCGCACCCTGAAGTCGGACGTGATCACCGGCCTGTCCCCGGACACGGAAGCGGCACTCGTGGCGAGCGGGGAACAGCGCTGGCGGACGAGCGGGACGCACGCGCTGATCCAGGTCAGGCGCTGAGCGCCCGCGTCGGAAGGCGGCGGACCACGACCGCGCCCCGAGCGGACGAACCGGTGAAAGTTCCCGAGTCCCCCCTGGATTCACGCGATGGTGTGATCATGTCCCACCCCGCGGATGTGCCCGGAGGGCCATGGGTAGGGCCCGGCCATGACGCGACAGCCCTTCGAACTCCCGCACTTCTACCTGCCGCACCCCGCGCGGCTGAACCCGCACCTCGACGAGGCCCGCGCCCACTCGACGGCGTGGGCGCGCGAGACGGGCATGCTGGAGGGCTCAGGGGTCTGGGACCAGGCCGACCTCGACGCACACGACTACGGCCTGCTCTGCGCCTACACCCACCCCGACTGCGACGGGCCGGCGCTCTCCCTCATCACCGACTGGTACGTGTGGGTCTTCTTCTTCGACGACCACTTCCTGGAGAAGTTCAAACGCAGTCAGGACCGCGTCGCCGGCAAGGCCCACCTGGACCGGCTCCCCCTGTTCATGCCGCTCGACCTCGCCACCGACATGCCCGAGCCGGAGAACCCGGTGGAGGCCGGTCTCGCCGACCTCTGGAGGCGGACCGTGCCGGCGATGTCGGCCGACTGGCGCCGCCGCTTCGCCGTCGCCACCGAGCACCTGCTCAACGAGTCCCTGTGGGAACTGTCCAACATCAACGAGGGGCGGATCGCCAACCCCGTCGAGTACATCGAGATGCGCCGCAAGGTCGGCGGCGCCCCCTGGTCGGCCGGGCTGGTGGAGTACGCGACCGCCGAGGTACCCGCCGCCGTCGCCGGTTCCCGGCCGCTCAGGGTCCTGATGGAGACCTTCTCCGACGCCGTGCACCTGCGCAACGACCTCTTCTCCTACCAGCGGGAGGTCGAGGACGAGGGTGAGCTGAGCAACGGGGTGCTGGTCCTGGAGACCTTCTTCGACTGCACCACGCAGGAGGCCGCCGAACTCGTCAACGACGTCCTCACCTCCCGGCTGCACCAGTTCGAGCACACCGCGTTCACCGAGGTTCCCGCGATCGCCCTGGAGAGCGGCCTGACCCCGGCCGAGGTCACCGCCGTCGGGCTGTACGCGAAGGGTCTGCAGGACTGGCAGTCCGGCGGCCACGAATGGCACACGCGTTCCAGCAGGTACATGAACAAGGGCGTGCGTCCCGCCGCCGGCTGGCAGGCGCTGACCGGCCCCGGCACCTCCGCCGCCGACGTCGGTACGCTGCTCGCCGCGGCCGGCGCCCAGCGGGCCCGCCCCTACACGTACGTGCCCTTCCAGAAGGTCGGGCCCTCGATCATCCCCGACATCCACATGCCGTTCCCGCTGGAGCTGAGCCCCGCCCTGGACGGTGCCCGACGGCACCTGTTCGAGTGGTCGCGCGCGATCGGCTTCCTCAGCGAGGGGGTCTGGGACGAGGACAAACTCGCGAGCTGCGACCTTCCCCTGTGCGCCGCGGGCCTCGACCCGGACGCGACCCAGGAGCAGTTGAACCTCGCCTCCGGCTGGCTGGCCTTCGGCACCTACGGCGACGACTACTACCCGCTGGTCTACGGCCACCGCCGCGATCTGGCGGCCGCCCGGCTGACCACGGCCCGTCTGTCGGCCTGCATGCCGCTCGACGGCGAACCGGTCCCGCCGCCCGCCAACGCCATGGAGCGCTCCCTGACCGACCTGTGGGCCCGTACCACGGCCGGCATGACGCCCGAGGAGCGGCGCCCGCTGAAGTCGGCCGTCGACACGATGACCGAGGCCTGGGTGTGGGAGCTGTCCAACCAGATCCAGAACCGCGTCCCCGACCCGGTCGACTACCTGGAGATGCGGCGAGCCACCTTCGGCTCCGATCTCACCCTGGGCCTGTGCCGCGCCGGTCACGGGCCCGCCGTGCCGCCCGAGGTCTACCGCAGCGGTCCCGTCCGTTCCCTGGAGAACGCGGCGATCGACTACGCGTGCCTCCTCAACGACGTCTTCTCCTATCAGAAGGAGATCGAGTACGAGGGCGAGATCCACAACGCCGTCCTCGTCGTGCAGAACTTCTTCGGCGTCGGCTATCCGGCGGCCCTCAACGTCGTGCAGGACCTCATGAACCAGCGCATGCGCCAGTTCGAGCACGTCGTCGCGCACGAACTGCCGGTCGTCTACGACGACTTCCGGCTCTCGGACGAGGCGCGGGCCGTCATGCGGGGCTATGTGACCGACCTGCAGAACTGGATGGCAGGCATCCTCAACTGGCACCGCGAGGTCCCGCGGTACAAGGCCGAGTACCTGGCCGGGCGAACCCACGGGTTCCTCCCGGACCGGGTCCCGGCCGTTCCCGTCCCGGCGCGCGCCGCACTGCCCGCGCTCGGCTGACCGTCGGTCAGTCTCACTCTTTCGTGGCTCGTCACGCGCCGGTGCGCCGGGTAGAGCACCTGCCGGAGGCGATCCATGGAACAGACAGCGTTGCGACCCAAGCCGATGCCCGGTCAGGAACCGGGGGGCGGCACCGCGCCCGACGACGTCCGGCGTCCGCATACCGGGAGCCGGCGCCGCCGACGGCTCACCATCCTGCTGCTCGGCGTGTTCTCCGCGACGATCCTGCTCCTGGCGGGCGTGGGACTCGGCACGATGGGCGCCACGGTGATCGGCATGAGCGAACTCGCCGAACTGCAACGGCAGGCGGGGGCGTCGGGGCCAGGAGCGGAGCCGGGTGCGCAAGCGCGGCCGGGCAGCCGGGCCGCCGCCGCGCATCCGTCGACCGGTCCGTCCCCGTCCCCGGCGCCGGCCGCCGCGACCCTCGGCGTGGAGGCCGTGGACGACGAGAAGCCGGGGGCTCTGGTCGTGGGCGTCCACGTGCCCGGCCCCGGGTACGCGGCGGGCCTGGTCCGGGGTGACGTGCTCCTGGCGTTCGGCGCGACCCGGGTCGACTCGGCCGCCGACCTCGTCGACGCCGTGGCCCGCGCCCGGCCGGGCAAGGAGGTCAAGGTGACGGTGCGCCACGAGAGCGGCGGCTACCAGCAGCTCACCGCCGTACCGGGGGTCGTCACCTGACGCCCGTCACCCGGCCGTCGCGACGCGCCCGACGTCACGCGACCGTACGGAAGTGGCTCGTCAGCCGTCCGGTGTCGTCCAGGACGTGGTAGGCCAGCCCGACCGGGGCGTCCCGGTCCGCGATCCGATCGCCCTCCCAGGGGAGCCGCAGGGTCCACGTCACTCCGGGGCCCACCACCAGGGGCCGCCCGGCGAACACGGTGGCGGCGGGTGTGTGGGCGTGCCCCGTGATCAGCCCGGCGATCGAGGGCCGCCGCTTGAGCAGCGCGGCGAGGCGTTCGGGGTGGCGCAGCCGGCAGGAGTCGGGCAGGGGGTGGTGCACGGCCGTGGGCGGGTGGTGGAAGGCGAGGAGGGCCGGGCGCTCGGCGCCGAGTTCGTCGAGCGTCGCCTCGATCCAGCCGTACGTCTCCTCGTCAAGCTCCCCCTCGTCGCTTCCCGGGATGCTGGAGTCGCACATCAGCACCGCGCCGCCGTCGAAGACCCGCGCCTCGTTGACCGGCCCCTCCGCGCTGGGCAGGCCGAGCAGGGCCTTGCGGTAGGGTGCGCGGCTGTCGTGGTTGCCGGGGCAGGTCAGCACGGGGAACGGCGCGGTGCCGTCGCGCAGCCCCAGGACGCGGGCGGCCTCCTCGTACTCCTCCTCCGTGCCGTGGTCCGCGATGTCCCCGGTGACCAGCAGGGCGTCCACCGGCCCCGGCAGTCGCCGGAGCCGGTCGCGGACCCGCTCGGCGCGCTCGGTCGCCCGCGCGCTCCCGTCCAGGTGCAGATCGCTGATGTGCGCGAGTACGAGCACGGTGCAGGCCTCCTCCGGGCGCCGCGGGGCACGCCCTCATGGCTAACGTTCGAACGGCATCACACCATTAACTCCAGTGGCCGATCAATGCCGATCGGCTCGCGTCGCTCCCTCGCCCGGGGCAGGATGCTGCCCGTAGTCCCTTCACTCTCGCCGCCCAGGGAGGCCCGGATGACCGGCAGCGCGCCCACTGCTCCCTTCACCGCCGACGACTACCGGGCCCGGATGGAACGGGCCGCGCGGGCGGCCGCCGACGCCGGGCTGGCCGGGCTGCTGGTGGCGCCTGGGCCGGACCTCGTCTGGCTCACGGGCTACGCGCCCACCGCGGCCACCGAGCGGCTCACCCTGCTCGTCCTCGCCGCCGGCCGCGACCCCGTCCTCGTCGTTCCGACGCTGGAGGCCCCCGACGCCGAGAAGGCCGCCGGCGCCCCCGCCCTGACCCTGCGCGACTGGACCGACGGCAAGGACCCCTACGCCGCCACCGCCGCTCTCCTCGACGGCTCCGGGCGGTTCGGTATCAGCGACAACGCCTGGGCGATGCACCTGCTGGCCCTCCAGAGGGCGCTGCCCGGCACCTCGTACGCCTCCCTCACCGAGGCGCTGCCCATGCTCCGCGCCGTCAAGGACGCGGCCGAGCTGGAACTGCTGGCGGCGGCGGGGGCGGCCGCGGACGCCGCGTTCGACGAGATCCGGCAGGTGCGCTTCGGCGGTCGTCGCGAGTCCGACGTCGCCGCCGACCTCGCCGGTCTGCTGCGGCGGTTCGGGCACGCGCAGGTCGACTTCACGATCGTGGCCTCCGGCCCGAACGGAGCCAACCCGCACCACGAGGTCGGCGACCGCGTCATCGGGGACGGCGACATGGTCGTCCTCGACTTCGGCGGTCTGAAGGACGGCTACGGCTCCGACACCTCACGCACCGTCCACGTGGGCGAGCCCACCGACGAGGAGCGGCGGGTGCACGACCTCGTCCGCGAGGCGCAGGAGGCGGGCTTCGGGGCGGTGCGGCCCGGTGCCGCCTGCCAGGACGTCGACCGGGCCGCCCGCGCGGTCATCGCCGGCGCCGGGTACGGCGAGTACTTCATCCACCGCACCGGGCACGGCATCGGCGTCACCACGCACGAGCCGCCGTACATGATCGAGGGCGAGGAGCAGCCCCTCGTCCCCGGCATGTGCTTCTCCGTCGAGCCCGGCGTCTATCTGCCCGGCCGCTTCGGGGTACGCATCGAGGACATCGTCACGGTCACCGGGGGCGGCGGCCGGCGCCTCAACGACACCACCCGGGAGATGGTCATAGTGGAGTGACCGACGACGGACGGACCCCGAACGCCCCGGCAGACCCGGAAGACGACGGCGCGACCATGACCCAGGCACCGACACCCACCGCGGACACCGTCCGCCGACTGGTCCGTTCCCTGCTGGGCGAGAGCGCGGAACCCGATGTCCGGCCCGTCACCGAGGGCACCGAGCCCGCCACCTGGTGGGTCGGCGCCCGGTGTGTGCTGCGCCTGGCCCCCGACCGCGAGGCCGCAGTACGGCAGCGGCGCGAACTGCGCCTGCGCGAGCTGGTGCGGCCGTACGTCTCCGTCGCGGTGCCGACGAGTGTGGCGCACGGGGAGTGGGCGCCGGGTCTGACCTACACCCTGGACGCCAAGGTGCCCGGCGAATCGGGCGAGGACCACGACGTGTCGGCCCTGGGCGAGGCCGACCTCGCGGCGCTGCTCACCGGAGTGCGCGAGGTGCCGGTCGGCCAGGCCGAGACCCTCGGCGTGCCCCGGGCGGCCCCGCGCTCGCTGGAGACGTTGCGGGAGGCCGCCGAGCGCGCCGCCCGGCGGCTCGCCGAGGCCGACGAGTTCGACGCCGCGCGGCCGGAACGGCTCACCCGGGCGGCGACGGTCCAGCTCGCCGCCCAGCCCGGCGCGGCCGTGCTCGTCCACCACGGACTGGCCGGCGAGCACCTCGTGGTCGGCGCCGACGGCCGGGTGCGCGGCGTCCTCGGCTGGACCGACGCGGTCCTCGGCGACCCGGCCGAGGACATCGCCGGGCTCGCGCTCTCCGTGGGCTCGCCCGCCGCCGTCCGCGCCGCCACCCTCGCCGGCTACGGCGCCCGGCCGTGCCTGCGCGGCCTGTGGCTGGCCCGCTGCGACACCCTCGTCCAACTCGTCGCGGCCCTCTCCGGCCGCTCCGCCGCCTCCGCGTCCGGGCCGCTGCCCGTGCCCCTGCCCGTGTCCCTGCTCAGGACCCGGCTGCGGCGTGCGTGGGAGCCGATCCTGCTGGAACGGGTGACGGAACTGCGCGAGGACGGCATGGACGACAGTGCGGCCGGCGGCAGGGACGGCGGCACGGGCGGCGGCGCCCCCGCCTGATCGCCCCCGTTCCCTGTCACCCGCGTCACGTCGTCCGCGTCGCTCTGTCACCCTCATCGCCGCCGTCACTTCTGTTCGAGCACCACGCTCGACTCGCCGGGTACGCGCAGCACCCCGTCAGCCCCCGGCGCCCGCACCGGTTCCCATGCGGCGAGCACGCGCGCGGGGCGGCTGCCCAAGGGGATCGCCGCCGGTTCGGGACCCAGGTTGACGGCCACCCGGATGTCCCCGCGCCGGAAGGCCAGCCAGCGTGCCTCGGCGTCGTACGCCACCCTGGTGTCGGCCAGGTCCGGGTCGGTCAGGTCCGGCTCCTCGCTCCGCAGGGCGATCAGCCGGCGGTACCAGGCCAGTACGCGCGCGTGCGGTTCGCGTTCCGGCTCGGACCAGTCGAGGCAGGACCGCTCGCGCGTCGCCGGGTCCTGCGGGTCGGGCACGTCCTCCTCCCGCCAGCCGTGCGCGGCGAACTCCCGCCGCCTGCCGTTGCGTACGGCGGCCGCGAGCTCCGGGTCGGTGTGGTCGGTGAAGAACTGCCACGGTGTGCCCGCCGCCCACTCCTCGCCCATGAACAGCATCGGTGTGAACGGCGCGGTCAGCGTCAGCGTCGCCGCGCAGGCCGCCAGACCGGGGGAGACCAGCGCGGCCAAACGGTCCCCGCGGGCGCGGTTGCCGACCTGGTCGTGGGTCTGGCTGTAGCCGGCCAGCCGGTGCGCGGCCACCCGGCCGCGGTCCAGCGGGCGCCCGTGGGAGCGGCCCCGGAAGGCGGAGTAGGTGCCGTCGTGGAAGTAGCCCCGCGTCAGCGTCTTGGCGAGCGCCGCCAGCGGAGCACGCGCGAAGTCGGCGTAGTAGCCCTGCGACTCCCCGGTCAGCGCGGCGTGCAGGGCGTGGTGGAAGTCGTCGTTCCACTGCGCGTGCACGCCCAGGCCGCCCTCCGCGCGCGGGGTGATGATCCGCGGATCGTTGAGGTCGGTCTCGGCGATCAGGAACAGCGGGCGCTCCAGGTCGGCGGAGAGGCCGTCCACAGCGGTCGACAGTTCCTCCAGGAAGTGGCACGCGCGCGTGTCCACCAGGGCGTGCACCGCGTCCAGACGCAGTCCGTCGATCCGGTAGTCCCGCAGCCACGCCAGCGCGCTGTCCACCAGGTAGGCGCGCACCTCGTCCGAGCCGGGTGCGTCCAGGTTGACGGCGACGCCCCAGGGCGTGTGGTGGGTGTCGGTGAAGTACGGGCCGAAGGCGGGCAGGTAGTTGCCGGACGGGCCCAGGTGGTTGTGCACCACGTCCAGGACCACGCCCAGGCCCAGTTCGTGGGCCCGGTCGACGAACCGTTTCAGCGCCTCGGGCCCGCCGTACGGTTCGTGCACCGCCCACAGCGAGACCCCCTCGTACCCCCAGCCGTGCCGGCCGGGGAAGGGGCACAGCGGCATCAGCTCGACGTGCGTGACGCCCAGGCGGGCGAGGTGGCCGAGCCGCTCGGCGGCGGCGTCGAGTGTGCCCTCGCGCGTGCAGGTGCCCACGTGCAGCTCGTACAGGACGCCGCCGGGCAGCGGACGCCCGCTCCACTCGGTACGCCAGGCGTACCTTCCGTGGTCGACGACCGCGCTCAGCCCGTCCGGTCCGTCCGGCTGCCGGCGCGAGCGCGGGTCCGGCAGCACCGGCCCGTCGTCCACCGCGAATCCGTACCGCGAGCCGTCCCGCGCCCCGGCCTCACCGCACCACCACCCCGGCCGCTCCGGATCGCGCTCCAGCGCGCGCGTGGCGCCGTCGCACTGCAACGTCACTCGGCCGGCCAGCGGTGCCCACACCTCGAACTGCACGGACGGTTCCCCTTCGTCTGCTCACCGTGATGTAGCCCGTCCATGGTCCTGCAAAAGTGATCTCTCCGCTGCCGAAAGCCGCCGTTCGCGGCGGGTGTCGTGCCGTGCCGCGTGTGTGGCGGCCGTGGGTGCCGCGCGCGGTGGCCGTTTCCCGTTTTCTGGACACTCCGGCCCGGCTGACCGACAATCACCTGCGTGACGTCGTCCTTCGAGTTCAACACGTACCCCGCGCGGTTGTCCGACGCGGAGCGCGACAAGGCGCTGAAGGTGCTACGGGACGGCGTCGCCATGGGGCGTCTGTCGCACGAGACGTTCATCCGCCGGATGGAACTGGCGTTCGCCGCCCGCCGAGTGGAGGAACTCGCCGCGCTCACCGCCGACCTGCCCACCGAGGGCCGGATGTCGCGGCTGGTGTTCGGCACCGTCGAGGCGGTGTCCGGGTTCGGCGTACGGCTGCGCAGGGCCTGGCAGGCCGAGCGGCTGCCCAAGCTGCTGCTGCCGCACCCCGGTACCGGCCACCCGCTGCGCATAGGACGCGACCCGGCGAGCGGGCTGCGGCTGACCCACGAGACGGTCTCCCGCGTGCACGCGGAGCTCAGCCGCCAGGGCGGCATGTGGGTGCTGCGCGACCTCGGCTCGACCAACGGCACCACGGTCAACGGGCGGCGGGTCATCGGCGTGGCCGTCGTCCGCGAGGGTGACCAGATCGGCTTCGGCCAGATGGCCTTCCGCCTCGCGGTGGGCTGAACCCAGGACAGGGGGAGCACAGCTCTGGCCTGGGCTTCACTCGTTGTCGCGCATCGCGGTGGGGCGGCCGGCGAGCCGGATCCGTGGGGCAAATCGCATTCTTTTTCATGGTGTTGACGTACCCCCCAAGTCGTGACTGACTGTGCGTACACCGCGCACGCCAGGTGAACCGACGGCCCGCATCGTGGAGGTGTGCCCTGCCGCCCCTCCTGCGCTATCCGACCGTGGACGAGCTGGGCGCACGGGCCACCGCTCTCGCCGCCCGTCATCCCGGACGCGCCCGGCTCCGCCGCGTGGGCACCTCCCGCGCGGGCGCCCCGCTGTGGCTGCTCTCCGTGGGCCACGGCAGCCGCCAGACCCTCGTCGTCGCCGGACCGCACGCCAACGAACCCGTGGGCGGCGCGACCGTCCTGCGGCTGGCCGAGCGCGCCCTGGCCGACCCCCGGCTCACCGAGGGTGCCGACGCCACCTGGAACCTGCTGCTGTGCGTCGACCCCGACGGCCTGCGCCGCAACGAGGGCTGGCTGTCCGGCCCGTACACCCTCGGCCGCTACGCCCGGAACTTCTTCCGGCCCGGCTTCCTGGAGCAGCCCGAGTGGCTGCCGCACGGCCCGGACCACGCCGCGCTGCCGGAGACCCGCACCCTGCTCGCACTCCAGGACGAACTGCGGCCCTTCCTGCAGTGCTCCCTGCACGGCGTCGACGTCGGCGGCGGCTTCGCCGAGCTCACCCACGACCTGCCGGGCCTCGCCCAGCGCATCGCCCACACCGCGGCCCGGCTCGGCATCCCCCGGGAACTCGGCGCGTACGACACCCTGTACTGGCCCGACCTCGGACCCGCCGTGTACCGCATCCCGCCGCCACGCCGCGGCGACCTCACCGCGGCCATCACCGAGGCCGCCGTCGACTCGACGTGGTGCCACCCGCAGCGGTACGGCACCGTCACCGCCGTCGTCGAGGCGCCCATGTGGGGTGTGGCCGCCGTGGCGGACGGCTCGCCCCCGGCCGACCGGGACGCGGTGCTGCGGTCCGTGAGCCGCACCCTGCGGCACGACACCCGGCGCCTGCACCGGGTCCTCGCCCGCGTCCGGCCGCACCTCGCCACCGTGCCGGAGGCGGCGCACCTCCTCGCACCGGTCGACGACTACCTGCTGGTCTGCCCCCGGCTCGCCGACGCGTGGGACCCCGACACCGACGACGGATCGGGCCGCTCCCTCCCGCCGATGAGCACCGCCCACCTGGTCGCCCTGCGCCTTGCCGGACGGCGCCTGTCCCTGCGGACCGCGGGACTGCTGCATCAGCTCGTGACCCGTACCGGAGCCGATCCGGCGGGCGTCCTGCCCGAGCTGGACCGGCTCGTCGACGAGGGCTGCGCCGACTACCGCGACGGCTGCGCGGCCCGCTGGATCCCTCTCGCGCGCCAGGTCGAGTACCAGACGCGCGTCGTACTCGCCGCCTTCGAACTGGCCGGGCGGCGCCCCACCGCTCACTCCCGTTCGGGTGAGCCGGGCTGGGGTTCCGAGGCCGCCGTGCCGATGCACCGGGAATGACCCACATCACCACAACCCGAGCGGCACGGACCGGCCTCCTGGCGGCCGCGGCCCTCCTCCTCACCTGCGCGGTCCCGGCACAGGCCGTCGCCGGGCGGGAACCGGCGAGCGACTGGCTCCTCCTCACCGTCACCCAGGGCGACACCCGGCCGGGCGCACGGCCCGGTGTCCCGGGCACCCAGTCCGGTGCCACACGCAGTGCCCTCCTGCTGTGCGACCCGCCCCGGGGCCACGCCCGCGCGGCCCGCGCCTGCGCGGAACTCGACGCCACGGACGGCCGCATCGCCGACATCCCGCTGCGGGAGACCCACTGCCCGATGATCTACGCACCGGTGACCGCCCACGCGCACGGGCAGTGGCGGGGGCAGCCGGTGGAGTACACGCGGACCTTCCCCAACCCGTGCGTGATGGCGGCGCGCACGGGGGCGGTGTTCGCTTGGGACACGGAGGGGTGAGCGGGGCGGGCCGGTGAGCCGGTGACACCTCGGGGCGCCTGCCCGGCCGCCGACCGCGTCACCGCTGGTGCAGGCCCGCGGCGGTCAGGTCGAGGCCGTCGGTGACCGGCGTCCGCCCCACGGCCACCAGGAGCCGTTCGGCCGGGCCCGGCACCGACCGCCCCACCCACCTCACGCCACGTCCGGCCGGCATCCGCGGCCCCCCGGCCCCGGCGCTGACCCGACACGCCGAGGCCGCACGGCCGGGGCGTGCGGCGCACGGCCGGGGTGACTCCTCGGCGCCGGCCGATCGGCCCAGCCCGCCCCTTTCCCGCCCCGGCCGCACCGGTACCGCCGGCACCCGCGAAAGCGGCCTGGCGCGGGCCGCTCACGAGCGGGACGGCAACGCGGAAGTGCGACGACGCCGGAGGGCCGGTCCCGCGTCCTGGCGGCGCCCGGCCCGTGGCTCGGTCCTCGTTTCTCCCCGTCCTCCCACTCGCCCGGCGCCACAGCCGGCGCCTGCGGAGTTCCTCTCAGCACGAGGGCGGTCAGTCCCCGTCTCCCCCCTCCGCACCCACCCGCTCCAGCAGCGCCACCGGCACCCCCGCGAAAAGGTCCTCCACGCGCGCGTGCCCCGTGAACTCCCGACCGGGCGTCAGCGCGTCGGCCCACCGGCCCGGCGGCAGGGGCAGGGTCGTGCCGTGCCAGCCGCCCGCCTCCGCCAGCCGCAGTGACAGCCGGGTCACGGCGGTCAGGACCTCGCCGGAACGGACGAAGGCCACGCAGTGCGCCGCCGCGTGGCCCTCGGCGGCCAGCGGCTCGTACGTCGCCGCGTCGCCGAACGCGTCGGGCCGCCGTGCCCGCAACGCCAGCGCCGCCCGGGTCACCGCGCCCTTCTCACCGCCCCGACCGCCCACGCCGCCCTCCGTGTCCCTTTCGTCCTCTCCGAAGCGCACGGGCCGGCGGTTGTCCGGATCCACCAGTGCCAGGTACTCGCCCTCGGTGCCCTGGTAGAGGTCGGGCACCCCCGGCATCGTCAGGTGCGTCAGGGCCGTGCCGAGGACGTTGGCCCGGATGTGCGGCTCCAGGGTGTCGCGGAAGGCGACCACCCGCCCACCCGGCGCACCGCACGGCCCCGTCGACACGAACCGGGCCACCGCCGCCTCGTACGGAGGCTGCTGCTCGGTCCAGCCGGTGTACATCCCCGCCTCGCGCACATGCTTCAACAGCGCCTCCCGCACGCGTTCCCCGTCCGCCGGTCCCAGCCCGAACACCGTCTGCCAGGCCGCCCACGCCAGTTGCGCGTCCGGCGCGCCGTCGCCGGTGCGGGTGACCTCCGTGAGGACCTCCGCCCATCGCTCGGGGCACTCGGTGAGCACGGCCAGCGCGGCGCGTACGTCGGCGCTGCGCTTGGTGTCATGGGTCGAGACGACCGTGCCGGTCGCGGGCCAGTCGCGCTGCACGCGCGCGCAGTACGCGTGGAACTCCTGCGGTGACAGGGCCGGACTCCCCGGGTTCTGGCCCACCTCGGTCGCCGACAGCAGCGGCACATAGCGGTAGAACGCCGTGTCCTCCACCGACTTGGCGCGCAGCGCGGACGCGGTCTGCGCGAACCGCGTCCGGAACTCCACGTGCTCCGGCCCGTCCCCGTACCGCCCCAGCACCAGGCCCCGTACGACGTCCACCGCGCCGGCCTCCTCCGGCACCGTGAACGCGAGCCGCGCCTCGGCCGCCGCCTCCTCGGTGACGACCGAAGCCGCGTCCACCGACGCGTACGGCCGGTACACCTCCAGCCGGACCAGCAGCTCCCGCAACGCCGTGCGCAGCGCCCACGGCGCCCGGTCGCGCAGGACCGGGTCCGGCGAGGCCACGCACAGGCGGTGCGCCACCCGGGTCAGCCGGTCCATCTCGGTGGCGAGCTCGTGCGTGAGCACCTTGTACGCCGCCCGCCGCACCGTCGCCGCCCACTCCCCGCCGCGGTCCGTCTGCGGTGCGGCGAACCTGCGGTACTGGCCGAGCAGTTCCCCGTACCCGGCCGGATCCGTGAAGAGGCCGTCGACGTGTCGCAGGGCGTCGTAGCCGGTCGTGCCCGCGACGGGCCAGGCGGCGGGCAGCCGCTCGCCGTCCGCGAGGATCTTCTCCACGACCGTCCACCGTCCGCCACCGGCCTCGTGCAGCCGCCCGAGGTAGGTGTCGGGGTCGGCGAGGCCGTCGGGATGGTCGACGCGCAGACCGTCGAACACCCCCTCGCGCAGCAGCCGCAGAATCGTGGCGTGCGTGGCCTCGAACACCTCCGGGTCCTCCACGCGCACGCCGATCAGCTCCGAGATGCTGAAGAAGCGCCGGTAGTTCAGCTCGGTGCGGGCGAGCCGCCACCACACCGGGCGGTACCACTGCGCGTCCAGGAGCTGCGGCAGCGGCAGCTCACCGGTGCCGTCCCGCAGCGGGAACGCGTGGTCGTGGTAGCGCAGCACGTCGCCGTCGACCCGCAGCTCGTCCAGCACCTCGCCGACCGGTGCGCCGAGCACCGGCATCAGCACCTGGCCGCCCTGAGCCTCCCAGTCGATGTCGAACCACCGCGCGAACGGTGATGTCGGCCCCTGGCGCAGCACCTCCCACAGGGCACGGTTGTGCCGCGGCGACATGGCCATGTGGTTCGGCACGATGTCCACCACCAGGCCCAGACCGTGCTCCCGCGCGGTGCGCGCCAGCGCCCGCAGTCCCTCCTCGCCGCCCAGCTCCTCGCGCACGCGCGCGTGGTCCACCACGTCGTAGCCGTGCGGCGAGCCCGGGACCGCCTCCAGGACGGGGGACAGGTGCAGGTGCGACACACCGAGCGAGGCCAGGTACGGCACGGCAGCCGCGGCGGCCGCGAACGGGAACGCGGGCTGAAGCTGCAGCCGGTAGGTGGCCGAGGGGGCCGGGGAGGTGGCGGACAGCACCGGGTCGGGTCGCTCAGGCGTCATGCAGAGCTACGTACCCGCCCCGCCGCCTTTCGTGTCATCTGCCCCCTGCACGGACGTACGGGCGTGTCCGGAGCGGACACGCCCGCACGTTCCTCAGACGGGCCGCTGCAGCACCACGAGGCTTCGGTCCACCAGGGTCAGCCGGTCCCCGGCCTGTACCTTCGCGGCCGTGTCCGCGGGCACGCCCTTTGTCAGGGAGGTGTCGACGACGACCTCCCACTGCCGGCCGTGGTCGACCGGCACCACGAAGTCCAGCGGCTTGGGTGAGGCGTTGAACATCAGCAGGAACGAGTCGTCGGCGATGCGTTCCCCGCGCGCGCCGGGCTCGGAGATCGCGTTGCCGTTCAGGAACACGGTGAGGGCCGACGCGCGCGCCGAGTTCCAGTCCCGCTGGGTCATCTCCGCACCCTCCGGGGTGAACCAGGCGATGTCCGACAGCTCGTCGTGGGTGCCCTCCACGGGCCGCCCGTGGAAGAAGCGCCGCCTGCGGAAGACCGGGTGGTCCCTGCGCAGCCACACCATCGCGCGGGTGAACTCCAGCAGCCCGGTACCCGTACCGGTGACGTCGCCGTCGCCGTCGGGCCATGCCACCCACGCCAGCTCGTTGTCCTGGCAG
The DNA here is from genome assembly GCF_002005225.1 of Streptomyces pactum. NCBI lineage: Bacteria > Bacillati > Actinomycetota > Actinomycetes > Kitasatosporales > Streptomycetaceae > Streptomyces > Streptomyces pactum. The sequence goes on along the minus strand of NZ_CP019724.1, from coordinate 1,993,459 downwards.
TAGGCGTTGTTGTTGCCGCGCTGGGTGCGGGCGAACTCGTCGCCGTGGCTGATCATCGGCACGCCCTGGGAGAGCAGCAGGGTGGCGATGAAGTTCCGCATCTGCCGGGCCCGCAGCTCCAGCACCGCGGGGTCGTCGGTGTCGCCCTCGACACCGCAGTTCCAGGACCGGTTGTGGCTTTCGCCGTCCCGGTTGTCCTCGCCGTTGGCCTGGTTGTGCTTGTCGTTGTACGCCACCATGTCGTGCAGGGTGAAACCGTCGTGGCAGGTCACGAAGTTGATCGAGGCCAGCGGGCGGCGGCCGTCGTCCTGGTACAGGTCGGAGGAGCCGGTCAGGCGGGACGCGAACTCCGCCAGCGTGCGCGGCTCGCCGCGCCACAGGTCCCGCACGGTGTCCCGGTACTTGCCGTTCCACTCGGTCCACAGCGGCGGGAAGTTGCCCACCTGGTAGCCGCCCTCGCCCACGTCCCACGGCTCGGCGATCAGCTTCACCTGGGAGACCACGGGGTCCTGCTGCACCAGGTCGAAGAACGACGACAGCCGGTCCACCTCGTGGAACTGCCGGGCCAGGGTGGCGGCCAGGTCGAAGCGGAATCCGTCGACGTGCATGTCGGTGACCCAGTAGCGCAGCGAGTCCATGATCATTTGAAGCACGTGCGGGGACCGCATGAGCAGCGAGTTCCCGGTGCCCGTGGTGTCCATGTAGTAGCGGGGGTCGTCGGTCAGCCGGTAGTAGGAGGGGTTGTCGAGGCCCTTGAAGGACAGGGTCGGGCCCAGGTGGTTGCCCTCGGCGGTGTGGTTGTAGACCACGTCGAGGATGACCTCGATCCCCGCCTCGTGCAGTGCCTTCACGGCCGACTTGAACTCCAGCACCTGCTGGCCGCGGTCGCCCCAGGAGGCGTACGCGTTGTGCGGGGCGAAGAAGCCGATCGTGTTGTAGCCCCAGTAGTTGTTCAGGCCCATGTCCACCAGGCGGTGGTCGTTGACGAACTGGTGCACCGGCATCAGCTCCAGCGCGGTCACCCCCAGCTCGGTCAGGTGCTCGATGAGCGCCGGGTGGGCGAGGGCCGCGTAGGTGCCGCGCAGTTCCTCGGGGAGGCCCGGGTGCCGCATGGTGAGGCCCTTCACGTGGGCCTCGTAGAGCACCGTGTGGTGGTACTCCGTCCGGGGGCGCCGGTCGTCGCCCCAGTCGAAGTACGGGTTGACCACGACCGACGTCATCATGTGCGGAGCCGAGTCCAGGTCGTTGCGCCGTCCGGGGTCGCCGAAGTGGTAGCCGTACACCTCCTCGCCCCACTGGATCGAGCCGCTGATCGCACGCGCGTACGGGTCGAGGAGCAGCTTGGCGCTGTTGCAGCGCAGCCCGCGCTCCGGGGCGTACGGGCCGTGCACGCGGTAGCCGTACCGCTGCCCCGGCATCACGCCCGGCACGTACGCGTGCCGTACGAACGCGTCGCTCTCCCGCAGCTCGATCGCGGTCTCCGAGCCGTCGTCGTGCAGCAGACACAGCTCTACTCGGTCGGCGGCCTCCGTGAAGACCGCGAAGTTGGTGCCGGCGCCGTCGTACGTGGCACCGAGTGGATACGCCTCTCCAGGCCAGACCTGCATGGACACGACTCTTTCAGGTGTGGGGCGCCGGTGCGGACGCCTTGGCTCCGAGTCTCCCGGAAGTCTCCCCGAAAGTGAGGCGACCACCTAGCACGTACGTCCTCCTACCCACCCTTCGGCCTTCCGCTCGGGGCGCGCCCCGGGAGGGGCGCGGGGAATCCTTCCCCGTACCCGGCCACGTCACCTCTATGAATCCGCTCACTCCCCGGTGTCCCGCCGACCGGAACGGGCTTGTGGATCAAGGATGTTGGGAAAACCGGCCCGTCCATCGGGCTGCACCGCGGACCGCTCGCGGAGTACCCTTCCTTGATCGTTGGGACGGGGTCTGACCGGGAGTGCTCCCAGGGAGCGGAAGGCGGTGCGCGGGTGGGCTCGGGAGGGCTGGAGCTGCCTCCTGGTGACGACGGTCACCAGGGGAACTCCACGGACGTCCCGCCCGGTGCGGTGTCCCTGGCGCGGCCGATGAACGCCGGCGCGATCGGTCCGGAACTGGACTGGGACACCGACGCCTGGCACGAGGTGCGCACCCGTGCGCAGCGGGCGGGCCGGGCCTACATCTGGCTCAACCTCGTCGAACAGCGGCTGCGCGCGGTCGTGGCCGCCGTCCTGAGGCCGGTCTACGAACCCGTCCACGGCGACGAGTGGGTGGTGGCCGCGGCCGGACCCGCCGGCCAGGAGTGGGTGCAGCGGGCCGTCGCCGTCCGCGAGGTCAGCCGCCGCAAGGGCTACCTGCTCGACCCGGCCGACGACAACGTCCTCAGCTTCCTCACCCTGCCGCAGTTGCGCGAGTTGATGGTGCAGCACTGGCCCTGCTTCGAGCCCTACGTGGACGAGCGCCGCGACGTGGAACTCGCCCTGGACGAGCTGGAGGTCACCCGCAACGTCGTCTCCCGCAACCGGGCGCTGTCCGAGGCGGTGCTGAACCAGGCCGAGCGGGCCTCCGCGCGGCTGCTGGAGGTCCTCGGCGCGGGCGGCGACGTGCCGTCCACGCGCCGCCTGCCGATCGACGCGGTGGAGGACCTGGTCGGCGACCGGTACGCCGACGTGGTCGCCGTGCACTCGGACCGGGTGCGGCTGCTGCGCCAGTTCCCGGCCGAGGACCTCTTCGGCGGCGCGCGGCGCGTGGACGCCCTCGGCATCGGCCTCAACCTGCTCGTGCAGAACTTCTCCGGCCGCCGGCTGCTGCGGCTGGCCGAGTCCGGCGGCCGGGTGCGGCTGCTCTTCCTGAACCCGGCCTCCAGCGCCATCAAGCGCCGCGAGCGCGAACTGGGCATCAAGCGGGGCGAGCTGAGCCGCGCGGTGGAGATGAACATCCTGCACATGCGCCGGGTGCGCGCCCGGCTGCGGGACCCGGGCGCGTTCGAGATCCAGGTCTTCGACGAGACGCCCCGCTTCACGGCCTACCTCGTCGACGGGGACGGCGCCGACGGCATCGCGGTCGTGCAGTCCTACCTGCGCCGGACGCGGGGGATGGAGGCGCCGGTGCTCGTACTGCGCAACGGGCGCAACGGCGGCAAGGTCGTGAAGTCGGACCAGGCGGACGAAGGCGGACTTTTTCCGACCTACCGCGAGGAGTTCGAGTCGATGTGGGCGGATTCGCGGCCGGTGTCCTGAGCGACGGCGTCGGCCGGGCGCCGGTCGGGCGCGGGGCCTAAACGGAATGCGATCCTCTGATTGTCAGTGGCCCGTGGGAAGGTGGAGACCACTGGGGGAACGCACCACCGAGAAGGGGGACCGCCCATGGGCTGGCACCGGGAGCTGCTGATCGGCTTCGACCTGGAGACGACGGGCACCGATCCGCGCGAGGCGCGCATCGTCACGGGGGCCGTGATCGAGGTCATGGGCGGGGAGCCGCGAGGCCGCCGGGAGTGGCTGGCCGACCCCGGCGTGGAGATCCCGGCGGACGCGGTCGCGGTGCACGGCATCACCAACGAACGGGCGGCCACCGAGGGCCGGCCCGCCGACCAGGTCGCCGACGCCATCGCCGGTGTGCTCGCGGCCTACTGGAAGACGGGCGTCCCGGTCGTCGCCTACAACGCGGCCTTCGACCTCACCCTGCTCTCCGCGGAACTGCGGCGCTACGGGCTGCCGTCCCTCCGCGACCGCCTGGGCGGCCTCGACCCCGCCCCGGTCATCGACCCGTACACCATCGACCGTGCGGTCGACCGCTACCGCCGCGGCAAGCGCAACCTGGAAGCGGTCTGCCGGGAGTACGGCGTCCCGCTCGACGCCGCCCACGACGCCACGGCCGACGCCCTCGCCGCGGCCCGGCTGGCCTGCGCGATAGCCGGCCGCCACCCCAAGGTCGCGTCCCTCGGCCCGGCGGACCTGCACCACCGCCAGATCGAGTGGTACGCCGAGTGGGCGGCGGACTTCCAGAGCTTCCTGCGCCGCAAGGGCGACGCCACGGCCGTAGTCGACGGGACGTGGCCGGTGCGCGAGCCGGCCGACGAGCGGGTCTGACCCCGGCCGGACGCCGGAAGGCGACACGGGGTCAGAACGGGTACCACCGCACCGTCGGGTCCCCGTCCCGCAGCGACGCCACCCGGCGTTCGAACTCGGCCAGCGCCTTGGGATTGCTCGGCGCGTGCTGGGCCACCCACGCGCAGCTCGCGGTCTCCCGGGCGCCGCGCAGCACCGCGCAGCCGTCCCACTCGCGCACGTCCCAGCCGTAGGCCGCGGTGAAGGCGTCGTGCGCCTCGGCGGGCAGCCCGTAGCGGTCCCGGCTGAGCGCCATCACCACCAGGTCGTGCTCGCGCAGGTCGGCGGAGAAGGTCTCCAGGTCGACCAGGACCGGACCGTCGGGACCGACGTGCACGTTGCGGGGCAGGGCGTCGCCGTGGATCGGGCCCGGCGGCAGATGGGGGGTGAGCGCGGCGGCGGCCGTCGCGAAGCCGTCGCGCCGCTCGCGCAGGTACGCGGCGTCCGCGGGGGCGATCACGTCACCCGCGAGCCGCAGCCAGCGTTCCACCCCGCCCAGCAGTTCGCGGGGCGGCAGCTCGAAGGAGGGGGCGGGCAGCGCGTGGACAAGCCGGAGCAGTGCGGCCACGTCCCGGGGCTCCGCGGGCCGTACCGGATCGGGCAGCCGCCGCCACACGGTCACCGGGTGCCCCTCGACGAACAGCGCGGTCGGGTCGGCCGCCCGCACCGCGGGCACACCGGCCTCTTCCAGCCACACCGCGACGGCCAGTTCCCGGCGTGCCCGGTCGAGGAGTTCGGCGTCGCGGCCCACCTTGACCGCCAGGTCACCGACGGCGAACACCGCGTTCTCGCCGAGGGCGAGCAGCCGCGCCTCCCGTGCCGGTCCGGGCAGCACCCCTGCCGCGGCCAGCACCTCCCGGGCCCGTGCCTCGTCCATCGTCGCCTGCCTCCGTGTCGGTCGTGTCCGTGGTGCCGGCCGCCCGGTCGTGTCCGTCATGTCCGCCCGGTTCCCGCCATCCGTCCGTCAGTGTCGCATTCGCACAGGTGGGAGCGTGTGCGCGGGCTCTTGACGGGGCACGGCGCCTTCACGACCATGACCAGGCCCGTTCGAGCCGCGCAAAGGGGCTGATTACGTGACATCGGTGACCGAGTCGAGAAAGCCGGCGCGCCGCGCGCCCGGTACGGACCGGTTACGGCGCGGCCCGGATCACGGTGCCTGGTTCCTGGTGCTGCCCGCCCTGATCCCCATCCTGGTGCTCAGCGTGGGGCCGCTGCTCTACGGCATCCTGCTGGCGTTCACCGACGCCCAGTCGGGCCGGACGGAGCCCACCCAGTGGGTCGGCACGCTGAACTTCCAGGACCTGATGCACGACACGCTGTTCTGGGAGTCGTTCAGGATCGGGCTGGTGTGGGCCGTCGGGGTGACGGTGCCGCAGTTCCTGCTCGCGCTCGGCCTGGCCCTGCTGCTCAACCAGAACCTGCGGATGCGTTGGCTGGCCCGCGCGCTGGCGATCATCCCCTGGGCGATGCCCGAGGTCGTCGTCGGCATCATGTGGCGGCTGGTCTACAACCCGGACGCGGGCATCCTCAACGAGACCCTGCGCGACCTCGGCCTCGGCGACGGCCGCGACTGGCTCAGCGGCCTCGCCACCGCCCTGCCCGCCGTCATCGTCGTCGGCGTCTGGGCCGGCATGCCGCAGACGACGGTCGCCCTGCTCGCCGGACTGCAGAACACCCCGCGCGAGCTGCACGAGGCCGCCGCGGTCGACGGCGCCAGAGCATGGCGCCGCTTCCGCACGGTCACCTGGCCCGCCCTCAGACCGGTCGCGCTCGCCATCACCGCGCTCAACCTCATCTGGAACTTCAACTCCTTCGCCCTGGTCTACGTGCTGACCAACGGAGGCCCCGGCGGCCGGACCCGGCTGCCCATGCTCTTCGCCTACGAAGAGGCCTTCCGCTACGGGCAGTTCGGCTATGCGGCGGCGATGGGCTGCGTGATGGTCGCCGTGATCTCGGTCCTGCTGGCCGTCTTCCTCGCCGGCCGGCTCAAGGGCGGACTCAGGGGCGAACCCAAGGGCGACCTCAAGGGAGGTGGTGAGGCATGAGGACCTCGACCGGGGCCCGCGTGGGCCAGTACGCCGCGCTGCTCGCGTATCTCGTCTTCCTGGCCTTCCCGTTCCTCTGGCTGATCTCCACCGCGTTCAAACCGCCGCAGGAACTGGCGAGCCTCCACCCCACCTGGATCCCGGAGAACCCCACCCTCGACAACTTCCGCCAGGCCTTCGACGAACAGCCGCTGCTGCGGGCCGCCTTCAACTCCCTGCTCGCCGCGCTCGGCGCCGCCGTGATCGCCGTGGTGATCGCCACGCCGATGGCGTACGTGATGGCCCGGCACCGCGGCCGGCTCGGCAGGGCGGCCACCGGGTGGGTCGTGGTCAGCCAGGCCTTCCCTTTCGTACTGCTCATCATCCCGCTCTTCCTGGTGCTGAAGCACCTCCGGCTGATCAACTCCGTGGCCGGGCTGGTGATGGTGTACGTCGTGTGGTCGCTGCCGTTCGCGCTGTGGATGCTCGCCGGGTACGTCCGGGCGGTGCCGGCCGAGCTGGAGGAGGCGGCGGCGGTCGACGGCGCCGGCCGGCTGCGCGTCCTGGTGTCGGTGACCGCGCCGCTGCTCGCGCCGGGGATCGTGGCGACGGCGCTGTTCGCCTTCATCACCGCGTGGAACGAGTTCTTCTTCGCGCTGGTGCTGCTGAAGACACCGGAGAAACAGACCCTGCCGGTGATCCTCACCCACTTCATCGGCGCCGAGGGCGTGGCGGACCTCGGCCCGCTCGCGGCGGCGGCCTTCCTCGCGACGCTGCCCTCGCTGGTGGTCTTCGCACTCATCCAGCGGCGGATCACGGGCGGCATGCTCGCCGGGGCGGTGAAGAGCTGATGCCGACGCGTACGAGGATCACGACCCTGCTCGTCTCCCTCTCCCTGCTGCTCGCGGGCTGCTCGGGCGGCGGCGACGGCGCGGACGACGGCCGGATCACCCTGCGCTTCCAGTCCCTGGCCTGGCAGGAGGAGTCCGTCACGGCCAACAAGGAACTGGTCCGGGAGTGGAACGCCACCCACCCGGACGTGCGCGTCGAGTACGTCCAGGGAAGCTGGGACAGCGTCCACGACCAGCTCCTGACCTCCTTCGAGGGCGGCGAGGCGCCCGACATCATCCACGACGCCTCCGACGACCTGGCGGACTTCGCCTACGGCGGCTACCTGGCCGACCTGACCGACCTGCTGCCCGGCCGGCTCAAATCGGACATCCCGCGGCGCAGTTGGGAGACGGTCACCTTCGGCGACGGCGTCTACGGTGTGCCGTTCCTCCAGGAGCCGCGGGTACTCATCGCCAACGCCGACCTGCTCGACAAGTCGGGCGTGCGCGTCCCGACGCCCGGGCGTCCGTGGTCCTGGGCGGAGTTCCGCCAGGTCACGAAGCGGCTGAGCGGCGACGGCACCTACGGGGTGGCCTGGCCGCTCAAGGAGCCCGTGTCCGCCACGCTCAACCTGTCGCTGTCCACGGGAGGGAAACTGTTCCACCGCGGCGCGGACGGGAAGGTCACCGTCCGGTTCGAGGAGGGCGACCGGGTGGTGCCCCGCACCATCCACGACCAGGTCAACACCGACCACAGCGCCTCCTCCACCACCCTCGGCAGCGGCGGCTCCGACACCCTGCCCGGCTTCTTCGCGGGCAAGTACGCGATGGTGCCGCTCGGCTTCTCCTACCGCCAGCAGATCGAGCAGCAGGCACCCGAGGGCTTCGACTGGCGGGTACTGCCCGCCCCGGCGGGCGCCGAGGGGCTCACTCAGGGCGTCAGCCCGCAGACCCTGTCGATCGCGGAGGACAGCCCGCACAAGAAGGAGGCCGCGGCCTTCGTCGACTTCCTCCTCCAGCCGGACAACATGGTGCGCCTCGCCCTCGGCGACTGGATGCTGCCCACCGGTACCGAGGCGCTGAAGGACCCGGCCCTGCACACGGCCGAGCACGGCTGGGCCACGGGCACCGCCCTCGCCGGCCATCTGCGCCCGGCACCCGCCCAGTCCGTGAGGGGCTATCCCGAGTGGAAGGACAAGGTGGCCACGCCCGCGCTCCAGGAGTACTACAGCGGCGCGATCGGCATGGCGGAGCTGCGCAAGCGCCTGGTCGAGGACGGAAACCTCGTCCTCGCCCGCTACCAGCGCTGACGGCTCCCGCGCCGGGCGGCGACGGGTGGAAAATCCGTTGCCCGCCCGGCGCGCGGGCGCCTAGTGTCCCCTCCGTGGCAGCTTTCAACGCGATCATCAACTCCGGTCTCGGCCGGGGCTGCACGTACGCCATCAGGATGCGTCGTGGCCCCGGAGCCCTGACCGGCCCGGGGTCCCCCCGCCGCTGACACACGTGACACACGCGCGGCGGGGCTGAGCCTCCGCATCCCTTTTCGCCTTCGTCTTCCGGTCAGGGCCTTCGGCTGCCCTTTTTCCCCCTTCACGGAAGACAAGGACCGCAGGCCATGGCCCGCCCCACCCAGCGTGCCCGCACGCTCTCGCAGAACTTCCTCGCCGACCGCGCCACCGCCGAACGGGTCGCCCGGCTCGCCGCCCCCGACCGCCGGCACCGGCCCCTCCTCCTCGAAGTGGGCGCCGGCAAGGGCGCCCTCACCGAGCCGCTCGCCCGTCGCAGCCGGGAACTGCACGCCTACGAGATCGATCCCCGGCTCGTCCCCGTGCTCCGCGCCCGCTTCGCGGACACACCCCACGTCCACGTGGTCGCCGGTGACTTCCTCGCCGCGCGGCCCCCGCGCACACCGTTCTCCGTCGCCGGGAACGTGCCCTTCTCCCGCACCGCGGACATCGTCGACTGGTGCCTCACCGCACCCGGCCTCACCGACGCCACGCTGCTGACCCAGCTCGAGTACGCCCGCAAACGCACCGGCGACTACGGCCGCTGGACCCTGCTGACGGTCCGGACCTGGCCCCGCCACGAGTGGCGGCTCGCCGGGCGGGTGAGCCGGTACGGCTTCCGGCCGGCGCCACGCGTCGACGCCGGAATCCTGCGCATCGAACGCCGCCGCACCCCGCTGCTCGCCGACGCCGCCCACCGGAGCTGGCACGACCTGGTCGACCTGGGCTTCTCGGGAGTCGGCGGCTCGCTGCACGCGTCCCTGCGCCGCGCCCACCCCAGGCGCCGGTTGGACGCGGCCTTCCGGGCCGCGCGCCTGGACCCCGGCGTGCTCGTCGGCGAGGTGACGCCCGAGAGGTGGCTGCGGCTGCACGAGGAGCTGGCGGCATGAGGAGGAACGTACGGGAAAAGAAGTTGTACGAGACGTATCGTCTCGCATATCGTCGAGACATGACCAGCCCTGCTCACATCGCCATGTTCTCCATCGCCGCGCACGGCCACGTGAACCCCAGTCTGGAGGTGATCCGCGAGCTCGTCGCGCGAGGACACCGGGTGACGTACGCGATCCCGCCGCTCTTCGCGGAGAAGGTCGCCGAGACGGGCGCCGAACCCAAGCTGTGGAACAGCACGCTGCCCGGCCCCGATGCCGACCCGGAGGCGTGGGGGACCACACTGCTCGACAACGTCGAGCCGTTCCTGAACGACGCCGTCCAGGCGCTCCCGCAGCTCATCGAGGCGTACGAGGGCGACGAGCCGGACCTCGTCCTGCACGACATCACCTCCTACCCGGCCCGTGTCCTCGGTCACCGCTGGAACGTGCCCGTGGTCTCCCTCTCGCCGAACCTGGTCGCCTGGGAGGGGTACGAGAAGGAGGTCGGTGAGCCGATGTGGGAGGAGCCGCTGAAGACCGAGCGCGGCCGGTCCTACTACGCCCGTTTCCACGCCTGGCTGGAGGAGAACGGGATCACCGAGCACCCCGACCCGTTCGTCGGCCGCCCCGCCCGCTCCCTGGTGCTGATCCCGAAGGCGCTCCAGCCCAACGCCGACCGCGTCGACGAGACGACGTACACCTTCGTCGGCGCCTGCCAGGGCGATCGCTCCGCCGAGGGGGAGTGGCAGCGTCCCGACGGCGCCGAGAAGGTCGTCCTCGTCTCCCTCGGGTCGTCCTTCACCAAGCAGCCGGCCTTCTACCGGGAGTGCGTCAAGGCCTTCGGCGAGCTGCCCGGCTGGCACGTGGTGCTCCAGGTCGGCAGGCACGTCGACGCCGCGGAGCTGGGCGACGTACCGGACAACGTGGAAGTGCGGTCCTGGGTACCGCAGTTGGCGATCCTCAAGCAGGCCGACCTGTTCGTCACCCACGCGGGCGCCGGCGGCAGCCAGGAGGGAATGGCCACCGCCACGCCGATGATCGCCGTACCGCAGGCGGTGGACCAGTTCGGCAACGCGGACATGCTCCAGGGGCTGGGCGTCGCCCGACACCTGCCCATCGAGGAGGCGACCGCCGAGGCGCTGCGCGCCGCAGCCCTCGCCCTCGTCGACGACCCGGAGGTGGCCGGGCGTCTGCGGAAGCTCCAGGACCGGATGGCGCAGGAGGGCGGCACCCGACGGGCCGCCGACCTGATCGAGGCGGAGCTGGCGGCGGCGAGGGCCTGACCGCGTACCGAAGCGGCAGAGGCCGAAGGGCCCGTCGGGCCCGGGAGAACTCCCGGGAGCCGACGGGCCCTTCGGCTCGCAGCCGTGCGTCAACCGTCCAGGCGGTCGCTCACACCCTCACCCGCTCGCCCCCCACCCGCTCGCCCTCGTCGTCCCGGGCGCTCGCCGAGCAGGGCCATCACGGCCGGCAGCAGCACGCTCCGGACGATCGTCGCGTCGATCAGGGTTCCGGAGCAGGGTGCGACGCTCGGCCGGACTCCTTGCACAGAGTTGTTGAATAAGTCACAGGCGCGTGTAGTGGTTGAAGCGCGCACAGCGCATCGGCGAGAGTGGCGCGCACGCCCGCCCGGCGGGTGGCCGCGGCCGCCGTGCCCACCCCCACGGGGCACGGCGGCCGCTCTATGGTGTGCGCATGACGACGATGTACGCGGCGCTGCTGCGCGGGATCAACGTGGGCGGCGCGAGAAAGGTGCCGATGGCCGAACTGCGCGACCTCCTGGAGGGCCTCGGCCATGACGCCGTACGCACGTACCTGCAGAGCGGGCAGGCCGTGTTCGCGTCCGGCCACGGGGACGAGGACTCCCTGGCCGCCGAGTTGACGCGGGCGATCGAGGAACGCTTCGGCTTCGCGGTCGACGTGATCGTGCGCGACCACGCCTATCTGCGGGCGGTCGCCGAGGCGTGTCCGTTCCCGGCCGCCGACCTGGAGGCCAGGCAACTGCACGTCACCTACTTCTCCGCGCCGGTCGGCACGGAGCGCTTCGCGGCGGTCGACCGACCGGCTTTCCTCCCGGAGGAGTTCCGTCTCGGCGACCGCGCCCTGTACCTGTACGCACCGGACGGCCTCGGCCGCTCCAAGCTCGCCGAGGCCCTCGCCAGACCCGGGGTGACCAAGGGTCTGATCGCCACCACCCGCAACTGGAACACCGTCGTCAAGCTCGTGGAGCTGACCGCTTCCTGACTCGCGACAGCAGGAGCAGGAGGACCGGGCCACCGTCCCGGCGGCGGACCACGAGCCGATCAGGCTCCGACCGCCGCCAGTACCGGTGTCCGAGCCTCGTCGTACCGCTCCAGCAGCACCCGCGCCACCTCCGGCGAGGGGCCGAGGACGTCCGCCAGCACGTCCGCCCCGGCGGCACCCCGCGCGATGCGGTCCGGCAGGAAGCCCGGGGCCAGGACGTACGGCGCCACGGCGACGCGGGCGCAGCCCAGCTCCCGCAGCTCACGCACCGCGTCCTCGGTGCGCGGAAGGGATGCGGAGGCGAACGCAGGCCGCACGGCGCACCAACCGGTGTGCCGCCACTCCCGCGCGATTTCTGCGATCACTGCGATCGCCTCCGGGTCGGAGGACCCCGCCGAGGCCAGTACGACCCCGGTCGAGGATTTGTCGGCGGGCGTCAGGCCCGCCTCGTACAGGCGCCGTTCCAGCGCCGACAGCAGCAGCGGGGAGGGGCCGAGTACCTCCGCCTGGCGGATCCGCAGCCGCGGCGGCGCGTCCGCGAGGACCGCCGGGATGTCCGCCTTGGCGTGGAAGGCGCGGGTCAGCAGGAGCGGCAGCGCCACCACGTCCCGCACTCCCTCCGTCTCCAGGGACTCCAGCACGCCCCGCACCGAGGGCACGTTGAAGTCCAGGAAGCCGGTCTCCACCCGTACGTCGGGGCGCAGTGACCGGACCCGGCGCACCAGGGCGTGCACGGTCGCGGCGTGCCGCGGGTCGCGGCTGCCGTGGGCGATGACCAGGAGGACCGGCGCGGACATGACGGCTGTCAGCTCCTCACCAGCAGGCCGCGGCTGCGCAGGACCCATCGCTCCAGAGGGCTGAAGACGAGGAGGTCGATGGCGATGCCGACGGTCAGGATCAGCAGGATGGCTTCGAAGACCATGGCCATGTCGCTGGCGTTGCGGCCGTTCTCGAGGAGCTGGCCGAGTCCGACGCCGAGGTCGGGGAAGGAGGCGATGATCTCGGCGGCCATCAGGGAGCGCCAGGAGAACGCCCAGCCCTGCTTGAGGCCGGCGACGTAGCCGGGCAGCGCGGCCGGCAGGACGATGTGCCAGGTGCCCTTCAGTCCCGTGGCGCCCAGTGTGCGGCCCGCGCGCAGGAAGACGGGGGAGATCTGGTCGACGCCGGAGACCAGGCCGTTGGCGATGGAGGGTACGGCGCCGAGGAGGATGACGGCGTACATCATCGAGTTGTTCAGGCCGAGCCAGATCACGGCGGGCGGGACCCAGGCCACGGAGGGCAGTGACTGGAGGCCGGAGAGGATCGGGCCGATCGCCGCGCGGACGAACCTGACCCGTGCCACGAGCAGTCCCAGTGGTGTGCCGATCACGAGGGCCAGCAGGAAGCCGGACAGGCCGCGCGAGACGCTGGTCCAGATGTAGCCGAGCAGTTCGCCCTCGAGCCATGCCTGGTGCAGGACGTGCCACACGTCGGACGGGGCGGGCAGTTTGGTCGGGTCGTCGACGATCTCGAAGGTGACGAGCCCCTGCCATACCGCGAGGACCAGGAGTACGGCCGCGGCGGGCGGCAGGATCTTCTCCACGAGGGTCTGCCGGAAGGGCTTGCGGCCCTGCTGCACCGTCTCGAGTGCGTCCAGGCCCGCCTCGAGGCCGGCGAGGTCGCCGCCGTCCTGGGCGGGACGCGTCGTGTCAGTGCTGGCCATGGCGGCGGATCTCCCCACGCAGTTCTTCGGTGATCTCGACGGACAGTTCCGCCACGGCGGTGTCCTCGATGCGGCGCGGATGCGGGATGCCGACGGTCCACTCGCGGGCGATGCGACCGGGACGGGAGGAGAGCAGCACCACGCGCTCCGCGAGCCGGACGGCCTCGCGGACGTTGTGCGTGACGAACAGGACCGACAGCTTCGTCTCGCGCCAGATCCGGGTCAGTTCGTCGTGCAGCACGTCTCGCGTGATGGCGTCCAGCGCCGCGAACGGCTCGTCCATCAGCAGCAGCCTGCTCTCCTGGGCGAGCGCCCGGGCCATCGCGACCCGCTGGCGCATGCCGCCCGACAGCTCGTGCACCCGCTTGCCGTACGCGCCCTTCAGCCGGACGAGTTCGAGCAGCTCCTCCGCCTTGTCGCGGCGCTCGGACTTGGGCACGCCTCGCAGCTTCAGGGCGAGTTCGATATTCTTGCCCGCGGTCAGCCAGGGGAACAGGGCGTGCTCCTGGAACATCAGGGCCGGCCGCCCGTCCGTGGTGATCGCGCCGGCGCTCGGCTTGTCCAGGCCCGCCACCAGGTTCAGCAGCGTGGACTTGCCGCAGCCGGAGGCGCCCAGGAGGGTGACGAACTCGCCGGGTGCGACATCGAGGGTGATGTCGTCCAGGACGAGCTGTTGTCCGGCCGGGCCCGGGAACGACTTGGAGACGTGCTCGATCCGGGCGGCGTGGGTGGCCGCCGCGGTGTCCTCGCCGGCCTTGGCGAGGGTCGTGGTCGTGGCCATGGTCGTCACCTCCTGGGAAATGGTCGGGATGCGGGCCTACTGGACGCCGAGACCGGCGTCGTCGACCGCGGGCTCGCCCTTGGCCTTGAGGACCTTGTTGAGCAGCGTGAGGTCGTAGATGCCGTCGAGGTCGGGCTGCTCCAGCAGGCCCGCCTCCACGGCGTGGTCCGCCTGGGCGGCGAGGGTGGCGGCCAGCGGGTCGTCGGTCACCCTGATCGACTTCCACGCCGGGTCCAGGACGTCGGCGGGCAGTGCCTTGCCGGTGTCCTTCTCCAACTGCTTGTTCGCCGCGGCCTTGGCCTCGCCGGGGTGGGCCCCGATCCACTCGTTGGTGTCCACCGAGGCCTTCAGCACCGCCGCCACGGCCTTCGGGTGCTCCTCGAGGAACTCCTGGCGCACGACGATGTTGGTGGTGACGAACTCCTCGTCCGGCCACAGCGTCGATTCGTCCAGCAGCACTGTGCCGCCCTGGGCGACCAGCCGGGACGCGGTCGGCTCCGGTACCCAGGCGCCGTCGACGGACCCGGACTCGTATGCGCCCGGGGTCACCTTGTTGTCGCTGCGGACGACCGTCACGTCGCCCTTGCCGCTCTGCGCGTCGACCTTCCAGCCCTGCTCGGCGGCGATCCAGTTGAGGAGCGCGACGTCCTGCGTGTTGCCGAGCTGAGGGGTGGCGATGCGCTTGCCCTTGACGTCCTTCAGGGACTTGATCTCGTCCGGGTTCACCACCAGCTTCACCCCGCCGGAGGCCGACCCGCCGATGATCCGCAGGTTCCTGCCCTCGGACCGGGCATAGCCGTTGACCGCGGGGGAGGGGCCGATCCAGCCGATGTCGATCGAGCCGGAGTTCAGCGCCTCGATCGCGGACGGGCCCGCGTTGAAGACCGCGTACTTGGCCTCGGTGGCGCCCAGTTCCTTCTGGAAGAAGCCCTTCTGGTTGCCGACCAGCGCGGTGGCGTGGGTGACGTTGCCCAAGTAGCCGATCCGGACGGAGTCCAGACCGTCGGTCTTCTCGGCCCCGGCGGCGATCCGGACACCTCCGTCGTCCTTGGCCTGCGAGCCGTATCCGCAGCCGGCGAGAACCAGCAGCGGCAGGGCGGCAAGGAGCGCCAGGGCGCGGCGCGGGGCGGTGGTGGCAGGCACGGGAGGTGTTCCTCTCGTTGGTCCGGCTCGCACGCCTGTCGGTTGGTCCGAGGTGTCAGGTCGTGGCCGGGAGATCGGCGGGTCTGTGTCTACGGCGGTGCGGGATGCGGGCGCGCGTGCGGTGCGCGTACGTCACCGCGCACATCGCCCGACGCCGCCCTGCCCGCTGCCCAGGGCACCTCCCCCAGTCTTCGTCCGGGGGGACCCCCAGCCGACGCGGCCGCCCTCCTTCGCGAACGTGGAGTAGAAGTCGAGGGGGCCCATGCCTAGAAGTCCCACCCGTCGTCGGTCTCGTCCTTGACGGGCTCCGGGGTGGCGAACGACTCGCCGGCCATGCCGGCGGTGAGGGTGGTGCCGTCGCTGGGGTCGATCAGGATGAACGAGCCGGTGCGGCGGGAGTCGGCGTAGGAGTCGGCGGGCAGCGGTTCGGCGGTGCGGATCTTGACGCGGCCGATGTCGTTGGCGACGAGCTGCCCGGGGTGCGGGTGCAGGGACAGGTCGTCCAGCGTGAGCCGGGCCGGGATGTCCTTGACGATCGCCTTGACGGTGCGGGTGCCGTGCTTGAGGAGCACCCGGTGGCCCACCGTGAGGGGGGCGTCGGCGACGTGGCAGACGGTGGCCTCGACGTCCTGGCTGGTGGCCGGGGCGTCCTTGCTGGGCACGATCAGGTCGCCGCGCGAGATGTCGATGTCGTCCGCGAGCAGCAGGGTGACCGACTGCGGTGTCCAGGCGGCGTCGACGGGCTCGCCGAGCAGGTCGATGCCGGACACCGTCGAGGTGCGGCCCGAGGGCAGGACGGTGACCTCGTCGCCGATGCGGAAGGTGCCGGCGGCGATCTGTCCGGCGTAGCCGCGGTAGTCGGGGTGCTCGGCGGTGCGCGGGCGGATCACGTACTGCACGGGCAGCCGGGCGTGGCAGTGCGCCAGGTCGTGGCTGACCGGGACGGTCTCCAGGTGCTCCAGGACGGTCGGGCCGCCGTACCAGTCCATGACCGCGGACGGCTCCACCACGTTGTCCCCGGCGAGGGCCGAGATCGGGATGGCGGTGACCTCCGGGACGCCCAGCTCGAGGGCGTAGGCCGTGAACTCCTCGGCGATGGCGGCGAACACGGGCTCTTGGTAGTCGACCAGGTCCATCTTGTTGACGGCGAGGACGACGTGCGGCACGCGCAGCAGGGCGGCGATCGCGGCGTGCCGGCGGGTCTGCTCGACGACGCCGTTGCGGGCGTCGACCAGGATGACCGTCAGCTCGGCCGTGGAGGCGCCGGTGACCATGTTCCGGGTGTACTGCACGTGCCCGGGGGTGTCGGCCAGGATGAAGCGCCGGCGGGGGGTGGCGAAGTAGCGGTAGGCCACGTCGATGGTGATGCCCTGCTCGCGTTCGGCCCGCAGGCCGTCGGTGAGCAGCGCGAGGTCCGGGGCGTCCTGGCCGCGGCCGGCGGAGGCGCGCTCCACGGCCTCCAACTGGTCGGTGAGGACCGACTTGGAGTCGTGCAGCAGGCGCCCGACCAGGGTGGACTTGCCGTCGTCGACGGAACCGGCGGTGGCGAACCGCAGCAGGGTCGTCTCCGACAACTGCCAGACCGAAAACGCCTCGGCGGCCTCGGCAGGCTCGGTGGGTTCGGTGGGTTCGGTGGTGCTGGTCATGGTTAGAAGTACCCCTCGCGCTTGCGGTCTTCCATCGCGGCCTCGGACATCTTGTCGTCGGCACGCGTCGCGCCGCGCTCGGTGAGCCGGGAGACGGCGATCTCCGCGATCACCTTCTCGATGCTGTCGGCGTCCGAGTCGACGGCGCCGGTGCAGGACATGTCACCGACCGTGCGGTAGCGCACCCGCCGCTTGACGACCCTCTCGCCGTCCTTCGGCCCGCCCCACTCACCCGCGGTCAGCCACATCCCCGCACGGGCGAAGACCTCGCGCTCGTGGGCGTAGTAGATCGCCGGCAGCTCGATGCCCTCACGCGCGATGTACTGCCACACGTCCAGCTCGGTCCAGTTGGACAGCGGGAACACCCGCACGTGCTCGCCGGGGGCGTGCCGGCCGTTGTACAGGTTCCACAGCTCGGGGCGCTGGCGGCGCGGGTCCCACTGGGAGAACTCGTCCCGCAGCGAGAACACCCGCTCCTTGGCCCGCGCCTTCTCCTCGTCGCGGCGCCCGCCGCCGAAGACCGCGTCGAACCTCTCCGCCTGGATCTTCTCGGTCAGCGGCAGCGTCTGCAGCGGGTTGCGGGTACCGTCCGCACGCTCCTTGAGCACACCGCGGTCGATGTAGTCCTGCACGGAGGCCACATGCAGACGCAGACCGTGCTTGTCGACCGTGCGGTCGCGGTAGTCGAGGACCTCGGGGAAGTTGTGCCCGGTGTCCACGTGCAGCAGCGAGAACGGCACCGCCGCGGGCGCGAACGCCTTCAGCGCCAGGTGCAGCATCAGGATCGAGTCCTTGCCGCCGGAGAACAGGATCACCGGCCGCTCGAACTCACCCGCCACCTCACGGAAGATGTGCACCGCCTCGGACTCGAGGGCGTCGAGGTGCGAGAGGGCGTACGGGCTGTCCGTACCCTCCGCCACTGTGGCCACGGACGTCGTCATGCCAGTCCCCTTTCGGTGAGCAGGGCGTGGACCGCCGCGGCGGACTCCTGGACGGTCTGGTCCTGCGACTCGATGCGCAGGTCGGGCTTGACGGGCTCCTCGTACGGGTCGTCCACCCCGGTGAGCCCCGTCAGCTCACCCGCGGCCTGCTTGGCGTACAGGCCCTTCACGTCGCGCACCGAGCAGACCTCCACGGGCGTGGCCACGTGCACCTCGACGTACGGCGTGCCGTTCGCCTCGTGGCGCCCGCGCACCGCGTCGCGGCTGTCCGCGTACGGCGCGATGACCGGGACCAGCGCCGTGACGCCGTTGCGGGCGAGCAGTTCGGCCACGAAGCCGATGCGCTGCACGTTGGTGTGCCGGTCCGCGCGGTCGAAGCCGAGGCCGGCCGAGAGGAACTCGCGGATCTCGTCGCCGTCGAGGAGCTCGACGCGCCGGCCCTCCTCACGGAGGCGGCCGGCCAGCTCGCGGGCGATGGTGGTCTTGCCGGCGCTGGGCAGCCCCGTGAGCCAGACGGTGGCTCCGGTCGTCACGTGGTTCTCCCTGGATCTCGATGGTCCGGTGGTTGTCGGTCCGGTGGTCGTCGTCATGTCAGCCGTGCAGTCCGCACTCGGTCTTGGAGCGGCCCGCCCAGCGCCCGGCGCGGGCGTCCTCGCCCTCCAGCACACGGCGGGTGCAGGGCGCGCAGCCCACGGAGGCATAGCCGTCCATCAGCAGCGGGTTGGTGAGGACACCGTGCTCGGCGACGTACGTTTGCACATCTTCCTGTGACCACTTCGCGATGGGGGAGATCTTCACCTTCCGGCGCTTGTCGTCCCAGCCGACCACCGGGGTGTCCGCCCGGGTCTCGGACTCGTCGCGGCGCAGGCCGGTCGCCCAGGCCTGGTAGCCCTTCAGGCCCTCCTCCAGCGGCTTCACCTTGCGCAGCGCGCAGCACAGGTCGGGGTCGCGGTCGTGCAGCCTCGGACCGTACTCGGCGTCCTGCTCGGCGACCGTCTGCCTGGGCGTGAGCGTGATGACGTTCACGTCCATCACGGCCTCCACCGCGTCCCGGGTGCCGATGGTCTCCGGGAAGTGGTAGCCGGTGTCGAGGAACACCACGTCCACGCCGGGCAGGGCGCGGGAGGCGAGGTGGGCGACGACCGCGTCCTCCATCGAGGAGGTCACGCAGAAGCGGCTGCCGAAGGTGTCGGCCGCCCACCGGAGGATCTCCAGCGCGGAGGCGTCCTCCAGCTCACGGCCCGCACGCTCGGCGAGCGCCTTGAGTTCCTCGGTCGTACGCTCTTCCTGAACCGTCGTCATATCGGTTCCCCTCCCGTCGAGTTGGGCTGAAGGCCCCGGGCGAGGAGCCCGAGGAACTTCAACTGGAATGCGCGGTTGCACGCCCCGCATTCCCAGGCGCCGTGACCTTCCTCGTGCGGGCGCAGGTCCTCGTCGCCGCAGTAGGGGCAGTGGAACGGCACGGCACGCTCGCTCATGACAGGGCCTCCTCGGGGGCGCGGGCCGCCCAGGTGGCGAACCGCTCGCCGTCCTCGCGCTCGGCCTGGTAGCGCTTCAGGACGCGCTCCACGTAGTCCGGCAGCTCCTCCGCCGTGACCTTCAGGCCGCGCACCTTGCGGCCGAAGCCGGGCTCCAGGCCGAGCGCGCCGCCCAGGTGCACCTGGTAGCCCTCGACCTGCTCGCCCCGGTCGTTGAGGACTAGCTGGCCCTTGAGACCGATGTCCGCGGTCTGGATGCGGGCGCAGGCGTTCGGGCAGCCGTTGAGGTTGATGGTGAGGGGCTCGTCGAACTCGGGGAGCCTGCGTTCCAGCTCGTCGATCAGCGAGGCGCCGCGCGCCTTGGTCTCGACGATGGCGAGCTTGCAGAACTCGATGCCGGTGCAGGCCATGGTGCCGCGCCGGAAGGTGGAGGGCCGGGCGGTGAGGTCCAGCGCCTCCAGGGACTCGACCAGGGAGTCGACCTGCCCCTCCTCGACGTCGAGGACGATCATCTTCTGCTCGACCGTGGTACGCACCCGGCCCGAGCCGTGCGCCTCCGCCAGGTCGGCGACCTTGGTCAGGATCGTGCCGTCGACGCGGCCGACGCGCGGGGCGAAGCCGACGTAGTAGCGGCCGTCCTTCTGCCGGTGCACGCCGATGTGGTCACGCCAGCGGCTGGTCGGGTCGGCGGGCGCCGGTCCGTCGGTCAGCTTCCGCTTCAGGTACTCGTCCTCCAGCACCTGGCGGAACTTCTCCGCGCCCCAGTCGGCGACCAGGAACTTCAGACGGGCGCGGTTGCGCAGCCGGCGGTAGCCGTAGTCGCGGAAGATCGAGATGACGCCCTCGTAGACGTCGGGGACGTCCTCGATCGGCACCCAGGCGCCGAGGCGCACGCCCAGCTTGGGGTTGGTGGACAGGCCGCCGCCGACCCACAGGTCGAAGCCCGGCCCGTGCTCGGGGTGGTCGACGCCGACGAAGGCGACGTCGTTGATCTCGTGCACCACGTCCAGCACCGGCGACCCGGAGATCGCGGTCTTGAACTTCCGCGGCAGGTTCGAGTACGCCGGGTTGTTCAGCACCCGGCGCTTCATCTCCTCGAGTGCCGGCGTGCCGTCGATGATCTCGTCCTCGGCGATGCCCGCGACCGGCGAGCCGATCATCACGCGGGGCGTGTCGCCGCAGGCGGTGACCGTGGACAGGCCGACGCCCTCCAGACGGTTCCAGATCTCGGGCACGTCCTCGATGCGGATCCAGTGGTACTGGACGTTCTGCCGGTCCGTGATGTCGGCGGTGCCGCGCGCGAACTCCTGGGAGATCTCGCCGACGACGCGGAGCTGCGCGGTGGTCAGCGCGCCGCCGTCGATGCGGACGCGCAGCATGAAGTAGCTGTCGTCCAGCTCCTCCGGCTCCAGGACGGCCGTCTTTCCGCCGTCGATGCCCTGCTTGCGCTGGGTGTACAGACCCCACCAGCGCATCCGTCCGCGCAGATCACCGGGGTCGATCGAGTCGAAACCCCGCTTGGAGTAGATCGTCTCAATACGTGTCCGTACGTTGAGACCGTCGTCGTCCTTCTTGGTCTGCTCGTTGCCGTTGAGCGGGGTGAAGTGTCCGGCCGCCCACTGACCCTCGCCGCGGTGACGGCTCACCTTGCGGCGGGGGGTCGCGGCAGCGGGCTTCGGCGGGGTGGCGGCCATGGTTGACACGTCCTTCGGGACAGCGATGGATTGGGCCGGCGCGGAGCGCCGTCGGTGGGGCAGTGGCGGTCGGGTGACGGGAGGGCGGCTCTGACCTGCGCGCACGGCGCATGACATACGTGTGGCATACGTGCGCGTCGTTGCGCGGGATCAGGCGAGTGAAGGGGAATCCGGGGTGCTGGAGGGCGCTCTCAGCGGGCCGGACAGATGGCGCTGGACATGCGGCCGAGGTCGACGTGCCGCCGACTCACCAAGGCAATTCCAGTTCCAGGCATGGCGGAAGCCTGGCACGGCGATCTGGACACAGTCCAGCTTCGTCCAAGATGCGGACACCCTTGTCTCGTAGAGCGGGACAAGGGTGTCGTGGATCACAGACGGACCGCTCCGGAAGGGGTGTCTGGTCAGGCAGGGAGGGGCGTCGGGTCAGGCCGGAAGGGGTGTCTGGTCAGGCAGGGAGGGGCGTCGGGTCAGGCCGGAAGGGGAGTCTGGTCAGGCGGGGAACGCTCCGGGCCAGGGCCCCGGGGTGGCCACATCCGCCTCCTCCTCGACCTTGGTGTCGAACAGCCGGAAGCCGCGGCGCTGGTAGTTGTCCATCGCGTACTCGCCGTCCTTGCTGCACGTGTGCAGCCACACCCGCTTGGTCGTGGCCAGTCCCGGCCACCGGTCGGCCAGGTCCCAGGCGCGGGCGGCGCCCTGCGAGAGCAGGTGGCCGCCGATGCGCCGGCCCCGGAAGGCCGGGATCAGGCCGAAGTACTCGATCTCCACGACCCCGTCGTCCCCGGGCGTCAGCTCCACGTATCCGGCGGGCGTGCCGTGGTCATGGGCGACCCAGGTCTCCACGCCGGGCCGCTCCAGGTGCTCCTGCCACCGCGCGTAACTCCAGCCCAGCCGGTCGGTCCAGCGGATGTCGCCGCCGACCGAGGCGTACAGGAAGCGGCTGAACTCGGGGGAGGGCACCTCGGCGCGGACGATCCGGACGTCCCCCTCCGGGGCGGCGGCCGGCAGCAGGTCCGTCGGCGCCGTCTGCTCCAGCGACCACGTGGTCACGGCGATGTTGGTCATGCCGGTCAGGGAACCATCCGGTCCGACGATCTGTCGATCCCCGCCCGAGCGGTCCCCGGTGCGGCGGCCGTCAGTCGAGCGCGTCCTCGATCGAGGTCAGCGGGAGCGCGAACAGCATGCGGCCCGACTGGGACCAGACCTCACCGGTCCGCGCCCAATAGGACAGGGAGCCCGCCTGCCCGCTCCAGCACCGCTGCGAGCGGTCGGCGCCGCACTCCGTGGCCCGGGCGCCCTCCGTGTCCTGGCGCCACAGGGTCCCGCGCCCGTCGTGCCCGCCGGCCGCGCGTCCCAGGTACCAGTCCGACCGCGCCGCCCCGGGCGGGCGGTACGACAGCACGCCCCCGACCTCGGTGGCCCCGGTCGCGTACGCCTCCACCGCGTCGACCCGCCCGGCGGAGTCGGCGGCCGGCAGTCCGGAGCGGGCCGGGTCCGTGCCGAACGCGTAGCGCCACAGCCGGGTGGGGCGGTCGACGTCGGCGGGCACCCGCTCGCTGGCCACCAGGCTGTCGGGGGCCGTGCCGCGGTCCAGGGAGATCGCGCCGGGGCGTGCGGCGTCGTCGGTGTCGGGGAGCCGGTACGAGGCGACGGCGGGCAGCACGTAGGGCTGGCCGTTCGCCGCCCAGCCCCCGGGGACCCGCCCGACGGCGTCCGCCTCGGCGGTGGCGCGCTGGACCCGCTCCACGTCGTACACGTACAGCGCGTCGCGGTCCCCGGAACCGGCGGTGACCAGCAGCTTGTCCTGGTACCAGACCATGCCGGAGACGGGGGAGGCGAGCCCCCGGTAGTCGTGGCCGCCGTCGACCGGGACGGCGAGGAGCGCCGAGGTGTAGCTCAGACGGTCGGGATCGTCGGCGTCGACGAAGGAGATCCGGGCGAGCCCGCCCTCGGGGGTCCCGTCGTCGCGGGTCCAGGCGGAGAGGATGACGCGGTGGGCGCCCCAGCGTCCGTCCTCGTCGGCGTCGCCGGAGGTGGTGACCGCGCCGGGCCGCCAGTCCTCGGTGTCGTCCTCCTCCCAGCAGTAGGCGCGGGTCGCCGCGGGGAAGACCGGCAGGGTCTCCCGGTCGTCGGCCGTGCAGTCGGCGGCGTCGCGCAGCGTGTGGTCGGCGGAGTCGAGGACGGCGTCGACGCCCACCGGTGCACCCATCGAGTCGGAGAGCCGGTCGAGCCAGGGCCGCGGTACGCGGTGCTCCGTCAGCCGCAGCGCGTCGGTGTCGGCGGCGGAGGTGAGGGGCTTGAGGGCGCCGGGGTCGTCGGCGACCGTGGCCTGCGAGGCGCTGATCAGCGTGGCGGCACCCGTCAGGGCGAGCGCGGCCCCGGTCAGGGCCGCACGCAGCGCCCTGCCCCGCCTGCGCCGGCGGTGTCTGCCGCGCTGCTTCATACGACCTCCACGGACACCGGACCAACTGGGCTCGACGGTGGCCACGTTGACCGAGGAGCGGATGGGACGGTCCGTAGAGGATGCTACGACAGACGGAGGGGTTCGCGGACGCGGACGCTGCAAATATGCGAAGACGAACCGTCTTTCCGGCCATCCGGGACGGCCCGTCGGGACCGGGGCCCGCAGGTGCGGGGCCCGGCGGCGGGACGGGACGGGACGACGGTCCGGCGGCGGGGTGTGCGCGAGGGCTCGGGAGTGGCGGACCGTGGGGCGGACCCTGTGGTGGGTGCGGGCCGGGGCGGACGGGGGCGTCGTGGCTGATCGCGCCCGCCCGGCGGAGCCGCGTGCCGGACACGGTCCCGGGCCGCCGGGGGACCGCGGCCTTCCTCAGGGGGCCGGCCGGGACGCCCGGCGCTCCGCCACCGCGGGTGCCGTCGAGTGGGGAAGCAGGTCGCACGGGTCGTCGGGGAGGACCACCTCGACTTCCGCGTGCTCGCAGAAACGATACGGCCGGTGTTCCAGGTAGGCCCCGAGGTACCTCCGCACCCGTGACATCTCGGCCCGTACCGTCACCGTGCGGGCCGGGTCGCCGAACACGTCCTCGGCCAGCCCCGCCGCGCTGCGGCCGGCGCGGTGGACGGCCAGCAGGTACAGCAACTCGGCGTGCCGGGGACTCAGTTCCCGGACCCAGGTCTCCGCGCCGCCCAGCACCCGGACCGACCAGCGGCGCGGCTGCCCGAGGTCCAGCACGATCCGGGTGGCGCCCCGCGGCACCGGTTCCCCGGCCGCCCGCACCAGCCACCCCTCGCCCAGCGGCTCCACGGTGCACGCCCCGATCGCCGGCAGCCACCTCGGCCCCGCCGCCGGGGACTTGGGCAGCACCACCCGGTCCACGTACGGCATCCCCGTCACCGCCGCCGTCCAGCCCTCCCGGTCCGTCACCAGGGCCCGCCCGTCCAGCCGGGCCAGCACCGGCGCGGCCACCGCCCGCAGGCGCTCCAGCGACAGCACGTGCAGCTCACGCAGCCGGGCCTCGGCGAGCTTGGCCACCGAGTCGACCCAGGCGAGCGTCGCCGGGTGCATCGTCTCCAGCGGCCCGCTCACGTCGACCACACCGAGCAGCCGGCCGCTGCGCGGGTCGGTGATCGGCGCCCCGGCGCAGGTCCAGGCCGCCTGGGACCGTACGAAGTGCTCGGCGGCGAAGACCTGCACGGGCCGCCGGGTCACGGCCGGCGTGCCCACGCCGTTGGTGCCGACCACCTCCTCGCGCCAGTCCGCGCCCAGCTCGAAGCCGAGACCGTCGGCCTTGCGCAGCACCCGCGCGCTGCCCTCCCGCCACAGCACCCGGCCCTCGTCGTCGGCGACCACCATGATGTGGTGCGCCACGTCCGCGACCGACAGCAGACCCTCCCGCAGCACCGGCAGCACATGCCGCAGCGCCGACGCCTCCCGCCGCCGCCGTACCTCCTCGGGGGACAGGAGCCCGGAGCGGAAGTCGTGCTCGGGATCGACACCGCTGCGCAGCATCCGCGCCCAGGACTGCTCGATCACCGGACGCGGCGGCACCGGGGCCCGTCCGCCCGAGAGTGTCGCGGAACGGACCTCGTTGAGCATCCGCGCCGCACGCGCCGTGTCGACGGCGGCGAACTGCGTCACGTCCATCGGCGAGAGCGCCACTGGTCCCCGTCCTCCCGAAGCCGGATGTCCGAATACTCAGATGTTCGTCCGGTACTCACTGCCCGCCCGGGCCGCGAGGGCACAGTCCGCACACAGTCGGCAGCAAGTTGCAACCCCCTGCAACCCTGGTGGACGGCCGTACCGGCGGCCAGACTTGAACCACGTCGCCCCGAGCGGCGTACGCGGCCTGTACGGGCCTGTGTGGCGGGGGTGGTGCCGTGTCGGCGCGGCACCACCCCCGCTCCACCCGGCGGATCAGGCCGGCGCCACCGGCCGGGCCCGCTCCACCACCGACGCCAGGTCCAGCGTGGGCGGCAGTGTGCCGAAGGCCGCGCCCCCGTCACCGCCCAGCCGCGCGGCGCAGAACGCGTCGGCGACCTCCGGCGGCGCGTACCGGACCAGCAGTGAGCCCTGGAGCACCAGCGCCAGCCGCTCCACCAGCCGCCGCGCCCGCCCCTCGGCGGCACCCAGGTCGGCCAGCTCCGTCAGCAGGCCCCTGATCGCCGCGTCCAGCCGGTGGTCGGCGCCGCGCGTCAGGCCCACCTCCGTCAGATACGCGTCCATCGCCCGCGGCTCCCGCCCGAGCGCCCGCAGCACGTCCAGCGCCTGCACGTTGCCGGCGCCCTCCCAGATCGAGTTCAGCGGCGACTCGCGCACCAGCCGGGGCATCCCCGACTCCTCGACGTATCCGTTGCCCCCCAGGCACTCGGCCGCTTCCACCGCCACCGGCGCACACCGCTTGGTCACCCAGTACTTGGCCACCGGCACCGCGATCCGCAGCAGCGCCCGTTCCCGCTCGTCCCCGCCGTCGGCGGCGTCCTGGGCCGCCGCGAGCCGCAGGGCGAGCGTGGTGGCCGCCTCGGACTCGACGGCGAGGTCCGCGAGGACGTTGCGCATCAGCGGCTGGTCGACCAGCTTCGCGCCGAAGGTCTCCCGGTAGGTGCAGTGGTGCACCGCCTGCGCGACGGCCTGCCGCATCAGGCCGGCCGAACCCAGTACGCAGTCCAGCCGGGTCGCCGCCACCATGCCGATGACGGTGCGCACCCCGCGCCCCTCCTCGCCGACCCGGCGCGCCCAGGTCCCGGCGAACTCGACCTCGGCGGAGGCGTTGGACCGGTTGCCCAGCTTGTCCTTGAGCCGCTGGAGCAGGAACACGTTGCGGGTGCCGTCGGCCAGCACGCGCGGCACCAGGAAGCAGGTCAGCCCTCCCGGAGCCCGGGCCA
Source organism: Streptomyces pactum (assembly GCF_002005225.1). Taxonomy (NCBI): domain Bacteria; kingdom Bacillati; phylum Actinomycetota; class Actinomycetes; order Kitasatosporales; family Streptomycetaceae; genus Streptomyces; species Streptomyces pactum. The sequence continues at coordinate 1,967,174 of NZ_CP019724.1, read as the reverse complement.
GGACCAGGAAGGCGTCCGACATCGGCGCCGAACAGAACCACTTGTGCCCGGTCAGCTCGTAGGTGCCGTCCTCGGCCAGCGGGCGTGCCGAGGTGGTGTTCGCCCGTACGTCGCTGCCGCCCTGCTTCTCCGTCATGCCCATCCCGAACAGCGCCCCGGCCTTGAGGTGGGCGGGCCGCAGCTCCCGGTCGTACACCCGGGAGGTGAGCCGCGGCTCCCACTCGGCGGCGAGGTCCGGGTCGGCGCGCAGGGCCGGGACCGCCGCGTGGGTCATCGACAGCGGGCAGCAGTTGCCGGCCTCGACCTGGGTCCACATGAGGAAACCGGCCGCACGCCGCACGTGCCCCCCCGGCCGGGACCAGGCCGCGGTCAGGCCGGCCGAGACGCCCTTGCCCAGCAGCCGGTGCCAGGCCGGGTGGAAGCCGACCTCGTCGATCCGGTGGCCGTAGCGGTCGTGGGTGCGCAGGACCGGCGGGTTCCGATCGGCCTGCGCGCCCCACTCCTGCGTCTGGACCGACCCGCAGCCGCGGCCCAGGCCCGACAGCTCCTCCAGGGCCTCGTCGAGCAGCTCGGGTGCCAGATGCCGCTCGACCGCGGCCGTCAGGGCCCGGTCGGCGGTGAAGACGTCGTAGCCGACCAGCGGCGGCGCCTGATTCGTCACGGTGTGGGTACTGCCTGCCATGACCGTGAACCTACCGCGCCGGGGACCCGAGGGGGGCCGGCACCGGTCGGTGGGCGTCCGCGGATGAGTGCGACCCCCCGCGACGGATACCTTTAGGTCGTGCAGCCAGCAAGTGAATCCCCCGAACGGCCCTCCGGCCGGCTCCATCGCGTCCGGGTCCTGTACCGGAACGTCTCCAAACGCAGGACCGCCTGGCTGCTGCTCAAGGACACCGTCAACTCGTGCATGGAGTACCGCATCCTCGGCCTGGCGGCCGAGGCGGCGTTCTTCACGCTGCTGTCGGTGCCGCCACTGCTGCTGAGCGTCATCGGTCTGCTCGGCTACGTCGACCTGTGGATCGGCGCCGACACCACCGACAGCCTGCGCACCAGCATCCTGGACGCCTCCCGCGCGGTGCTCTCCGAGCGGGGCGTCGAGCAGATCACCGAGCCGATCCTGGACGACGTGATGAAGGGCGGCCGGCCCGACGTCATCTCCCTCGGCTTCCTGTTCGCCCTGTGGTCGGGCTCCCGCGCGGTGAACGTCTTCATCGACACCATCACCGTGATGTACGGCCTGGACGGCGTCCGGGGGATCGTCAAGACCCGCCTGATGGCCTTCCTGCTGTTCCTCGTGGCCCTGCTGATCGGGTCGGTCGCGCTGCCGCTGATGGTGGCCGGGCCGGACGCCGTGGTGCGGATCGTGCCCTGGTCGACGACGGTCGTCCAGGTGCTCTACTGGCCGGTCGTCATCATCCTGTCCGTCGCCTTCCTGACCACGCTGTACCACGTCTCCGTGCCCGTGCGCTCCCCGTGGATCGAGGACGTGCCCGGCGCGCTGGTCGCCCTCGCCATGTGGGTGCTCGGCAGCTTCCTGCTGCGCATCTACCTGACCAGCACCGTGGAGGGCCCCACCATCTACGGCTCGCTCGCCGCGCCCGTCGCCGTGCTGCTGTGGATCGGCGTGTCCGCGTTCGCGGTGCTCGTCGGGGCCGCGGTCAACGCGGCCATCGACCGGGTCTGGCCGGCCGCGGCCACCGCCGCCGCCCGTGAGGCCAACGAGCGGCTGCGCCAGGCCCAGGTCGCCGAGTACGTGGCCCGCACCGCCGCGAGCGGCGAGTCGGACCCCGACATGCCCTCCGAGTTCCCGGAACGCTGGTCCCGCTTCCTGCCCCCGGAGGACGTCACGTCCCGCCTGCGCACCCACGTGAAGAGCACGCCGCCCGCGCACCACGACAACGTGAACCACAACAACGTCAACCACGGCAGCACCAACCACGACAAGGCGAACCACAACAAGCCGGAGGCCTCGTAGATCCGGCCGACCCCGCGCCGTCGTCCAGCGCGAAGGGCGGCCCGCGGGACAACGGCGCGCGCCGCTGCCCCGGCGGGGGCGCTACGACACGGGCGCCGCCCGCCACGTCCCCGCCGCCGCCCCGTCCCGGACGAAGTCCGCGAAGTCCCTCGGCGGACGGCCCAGCACCTGCTGGACGCCGTCCGACAGGTGGGCGTTGCGGCCGTCGAGCATGGCGCCGAACAGCTCCACGAGGAACGCGGCCTCCTCCTCCGGCACCCCGAACCCGGCCAGGTTCTCGCCGTACTCGTGCGCTGACACGGCGCGGTACCTCAGCGCGCGGCCCGTCTCCCCGGCGATCTCGGCGACCGCCTCCCCGAAGGTCAGCAGCCGCGGCCCCGACACCTCCAGCACCCGCCCGGCATACCGGTCGCCGGAGGTCAGCGCCGCCACCACCACGTCCGCGACGTCCCGCAGGTCCACGAACGGCTCCCCGACCCCACCGCCGGGGAAGACCAGCTCCCCGTGCTGCCGCAACTCCTCGACCAGCGGGCCCTCGCTGAAGTTCTGCGCGAACCAGGCGGCCCGCACGACCGTCCAGTCCGCGCCCGCCCCGGCCAGCGCCTCCTCGGTGGGCCGCGCCTGCTCCTCACCCCGCGCCGACAGCAGCACCAGCCGCCGTACGCCGAGCCCGGCCGCCTCGCGAGCCAGCGCGCCGACCGCCCCGGCGGCGTCGGGGGCGCCGACGTCGGTCGGGTGGGCCAGGTAGGCCGCGTCGGCGCCGCGCAGGACGTCCGCCCAGGTCGACGGGTCCCGCCAGTCGAAGCCCGTCGCCCGGGACGCCGCCCGCACCGTCAGCCCGGCCGCCCGTGCCGCCTCGGCCACCCGTCGTCCGGTGCGACCGGAGGCCCCCGTCACCACGACCGTCATGTCCCCGTGTGTCCTCGTGTCCGTCATGGCTCCAGTCAACTGCCGGGCGCCGTACGTTCCCATCGCCGAAGGGCTCGCTCCCATACGCGTGCGTCTACGCTGTGACGCCATGGACGCACTCGCCGGTCTGCTGGAGGGCCCCCGCGCCCGTGGCGCGTTCATGATCCGCGCCTGTTTCGACCCGCCGTGGGCCGTGCGCGTCGAGGACCGGGCGCCCCTGACGGTGATGCTGATGGTCCGCGGCGACGCCTGGATCGTGCCGGACACGGGGGACCGGCTGCGGCTGCGGGCCGGCGACCTCGCCATCGCGCGCGGCCCGGACCCGTACACCTGCGCCGACGACCCCGGCACCCCGCCGCAGGCGGTGATCCTTCCGGGCGGCGCGTGCGGTTACCCCGACGGACGCCCCCTCAACGGCTCGATGGACCTGGGCGTGCGCACCTGGGGCGACCGTCCCGACGGCGGCGCGGTGCTGCTGATCGGCACCTACCTGGTGCGGGGCGAGATCGGCGGCCGGCTGCTGGACGCCCTGCCGCCGCTGCTGTCCCTCGACTCCGACCAGTGGGACTGCCCGCTCACGCCGCTGCTGACGACGGAGGTCACGCGGGACGAGCCGGGCCAGGAAGTCGTCCTGGACCGGCTCCTCGACCTGCTGGTCATCGCCGCTCTGCGCGCCTGGTTCGCCGGGCCGCGGGCCGAGCCGCCCGCCTGGTACCGGGCGCTGGGCGACCCGGTCGTCGGCCGGGCGCTGCGGCAGCTCCAGGACGACCCGGCGCACCCCTGGACGGTGGCGTCCCTCGCCGCCGAGGCAGGGGTCTCCCGCGCCGCGCTCGCCCGGCGCTTCACCGACCTGGTGGGCGAACCCCCGATGGCGTACCTCACCGGCTGGCGCCTCGCCCTCGCCGCCGACCGGCTGCGCGACACCCAGGACACGCTCGGCGCGATCGCCCGCCAGGTCGGCTACGGCAGCGCGTTCGCCCTGTCCACGGCCTTCAAACGGGTGTACGGCGTCAGCCCGCAGGAGTACCGCACCCCGGCGTAGCCTGGCAGGCGTGTACGCGGAACGGGCCTCCCGGCTGAACGGCGCCGTGGTGTGGACCAACACCCCGACCGCGCCCGGACCGGGACGTGTCCTGCCCGACGGCTGCATGGACCTGCTCTGGCACGACGGCCGGCTGCTGGTCGCGGGCCCCGACACCCGCGCCCACGCCACCGGGGGATCACCCGGCCCCTGGGCGGGCGTCCGCCTCTACCCCGGCACCGCACCCGCCCTCCTCGGCGTCCCCGCCCACGCACTGCGCGACCGGCGCGTCGACCTCACCGACCTCTGGCCGGCCGCCCGGGTGCGGCGCCTGACCGCACGGGTGAACGCGGCCCCCGACCCGGCGAGCGGCCTGGAGGAGGCGGCGCTGTCCCGGGCGGCCGACACCGAGCCCCCCGACCCGCTGCTGCGCCGGGTCGTGACCGCCCTCGACGCGGGCCGCACGGTCGCCGCCACCGCCGACGAACTGGGCGTGAGCGCACGTCAGTTGCACCGCCGCTCGCTGGCCGCCTTCGGCTACGGGCCCAAGACGCTGGCCCGCGTACTGCGGTTGCAGCGCGCCCTCGCCCTGGCCCGGGCCGGCACGTCCCTCGCCGAGACGGCCGTCCGGTCCGGTTACGCGGACCAGGCCCATCTGACGCGGGACGTACGGGAGTTGGCGGGCGTGGCGCCCGGGGAGCTACTGGGCCGACGCGGCTAGCGGCGCGAACAGGTCGACGCCGTGGCCGTCCGGGTCGCTCAGGACGGCGTACCGCTGCCCCCAGACGGCGTCCCAGGGCTCGCGCTCGCCGTGGCAGCCGGCGCCGGTCAGCTCCTCGTACAGCGCGTCGACTTCCGCCGGCGTGTCGCACAGCAGGGCGAGCGAGTGCCGACCGCCGCCGGCCGGCGGCTGCCACCCGGGCGTGAAGGAGCGGACGGACTCCTCGGTGTCGAGCAGCAGCCGGATTCCGCCCGGCAGTCCGGCCTCGGCGTGCGGCCGGCCCCCGGCGCCCTCGGGGAACGCGAAGCCGAGCCGGCGGTAGAAGGCCACGGAGGCGGCCATGTCGGCGACGATGAGACTGATGGCGTTGAATCGTGCGGTCATGGGGCCACCGTAGGCAGGGCCCGCGAGACCGGTCTTGAAAGAATCGGACACGCGCGGGACGGGCCCGGAAGGGCCGCCGGGTGGTCCGTGCCTCAGGAGCTCCTCAAGTCACTTGAACCGCACAGGCCTCGGCACCGATCATGGCTCCATGTTCGGACGCGGCAGACAACCGGAACTCAACGTCCTCGTCCTGCGCGACGCGGACGTCATGGCCCACGGCATCCGCCAGGCGCTCGCCGAGGCGACGCCCGAGCAGCGGCCCGGACTGGAGCTCGCCGCTGCCCTGGCCGAGCGGGCCGCCGGGGCCTGTGACGCCGAGCTGCGCGCCCGCTGGGTCCACGAACGCTTCGCCATGGCCGGTTACCAGGGCCCGGCCGATTCCGTGCGGGCCGTCAAGGTCCTCCGCGAGGCGGCCCCCGGCCTCAGCCTGGTCGCTGCCGTCCAGCTCACGAAGGACGCCGCGGCGCACCGCCCCTGACCCGACGGCCCCCGCCGCTCTTACGGCGGGCCGAACGACACCGGCCCCCGCGGTGTGTCCACCGTGCAGCACAGGCCCGTCGGACCGGCGGTGAGCGGGAGCGCGGTGCCGAGCGCGGACAGCAGCGGGCGGATCACGGCCGGGTCGGGGGCGGTCGCGGTGAGGGCTAGCAGGGGAGTGACGGGCAGGCCTGACGAGGGATGGGGTGTCGTGCCCCAGTCGATGAGGAAGGGCACCAGGCCGGAAGGGTGGGCGCCGTCGGTCAGGCGCCACTCGAGGAGCGCACCGCCGGGGCGGCTCCGGCTCATCCGGTGTACCGCGCCGGGATCGTGACCGCGTGCCCGGGCCGCCGCCACCGCCGCGTCCAGCTCGGGCGGGCGGATCGCCCAGGACACGAACCGCGGGGCGGTGAGCCGCTCGAGCCACACGGGGCGCGGCCCGTTCGGCGGGGACCGGTCCGGATCGGGGCCGATGATCTCCAGGTAGGCGGTGCCGCCCAGCCCCACGAGGTGGTTGCGGGTGCCCAGGCCGAGGTGCGCACCACCGGGCGCGGGGGCGACACCGGTGCGCCGGGTGAAGTCGGCGACCGTGGCCGCGAGATCGGGGGTCGCCAGGACCAGGTGGTCCAGCAGGGCGGGAAGGGCGCTCATCGCGGCCGAGCGTAGGCGGCCCGGCCCACCTGTGGAACGCCTGTGCGGCAGGATGGCCGCATGATTCGTCCCACGCGCGTCCTGCCGGTGCTGCTGCTGGCCCCGCTGCTGCTCACCGCCTGCGGCTCCGAGAAGGCGGACGCCGACCCCGCGTCCGGCTCCTCCACGCGGTCGGCCGAGGCCGCCGACCAGGGTGAACTCGACGCCCGAGCACAGGCGCTGGGCATCGCGCCCGAACTGGTCTACGTCACCGAGGCCCCCGGTTTCAGCCTGGCCCGGCAGTCCGTCGGCGTCCTCGGCGACGACGGCTTCTCCGCCACCTGGGTCTCCGGCGAGACCGGCGCCCAACTGCGCCTCTCCGTCGACCGGGGCTCGATCACGGCCGCCACCTGCCCCGGGCAGCCGGTCGGCGACATGTCCGGTGAGCGCACGACCTGCGAGCGCGACGGCGACGCCTGGTACCGCACCGGGGCCGGACGCCACGAGTACGCCGTGCTCGAGGAGGGCCACGTCGTGCGCGTCTCGGGCGAGGCGGACGCCGTACCGCGCGACGTCCTGCGCGAGGCCGCCCTGGCCGCCCACCGCCCCGACGCCGCCGAGGCCGCCGGCCTCCTGCCCTCCGCCGAACCCGCGCCCAGCGCACCGGTGGAGCGCGGCGACCTGCCCCCGTTCGGTGACGGAGCACCCGACAACAGCGTGGACGCGGGCGGCTGATGCCGCGGCACCGTCCGGCCCGGCGGTCCAGGGTCGGCGCCGTCATGTTTCGGTAGTACCGTCGTGCACGTCGCGCCCACAGGGCGCAAACAGCGTCAACCAGGGGCGCTTTGGGATCAGACAGGAGCGACCCGACTCAAACGGGCAGAGGCATGGAGTCTCCTGCCTTACAGGCCGCATTGACCACTCTTGCCTCAGCAGTCACAGACCCATTCGCCCATCGAAGCGCCATAAGAACAACCCTGACGGGACAAAACGCTCTTCAGTAGGTGTTTTCGAGCCTCTGGCTGGTCATCCCGTGAGTGCGGCAAAGTCGCCCACGGGATGTGCTCACCTGGTGAACTGGGAGGCGCGATGCTGCTGCCTGGCCCGGGTGCCGGTCATGGTGCCGGGATCAGACGCCAGAGGGACGTGGTCTCGGCGCTTCGTGCTGTGTGGAGTGGGTCGGCGGCGTCCTGGGAGCGTGGGTGCCGGGGCTGGGTATCGATCTTGCCCACGACGTGGAGCTGTGCTGCCTGGAGGGCGTCGAGTAGCTGCTGACGAGTTCGGAGGTCGAGGTGCTCTGCCAGGTCGGACAGGATGAGCCAGCCCTCGCCGCCTGGTCGGAGGTGGGCGGGCAGTCCGGCGAGGAAGCTGTGGAGCATGGTGCTGTCCGGGTCGTAGACGCCTTGTTCGATGGGGCCGGTCGGACGGGCGGGGAGCCAGGGCGGGTTGCAAACGATGAGGTCGGCGCGGCCTTCGGGGAACAGGCCGGGGCCCGACACGTCGATACGGTCGGTCAATGCGAGCCGGTGGACGTTCTCTCTGGCACAGGCCAGCGCGCGTGGGCTGATGTCGGTGGCCATGACGCGGTTGATACCGCGGTGGGCCAGGACCGCGGCGAGGACGCCGGTTCCGGTGCCGAGGTCGAATGCCGTACTGGTGGCGGCACTGTGCCGGGCTGCGGGCGGCAGTGGCGTGTGGGCGACCAGGTCGACGTACTCGCCTCTGACGGGTGCGAACACGCCGTAGTGGGGGTGGATGCGAGTCCCGAGCGCCGGCACGTCGATCCCTTTCAGGCGCCACTGGTGAGCACCGATCACTCCCAGCAGCTCTCGCAGGGACACCGCCATGGGTCCCTTTGAGGGGCCGTAGGCTTCCAGGCACGCCTGGCGGACGTTCGGGGCTCGGCGCAACGTCAAGGTGTAGTCGTCGTCCAACGGCACCAGGAGCTTTCCGAGGACACGGGCGCGGTGACTGCTGCTGCGTCGGTGCAGGTGGAAGTTCTCGCTCGGGGACGTGCTGAGCCTGGGCGGCTTGCGGTCGATGCGGCGGCCCATCGCCTGTAGCAGTTGCCGGGCGTTGTGGAAGTCGCCTCGCCAGAGCAGAGCCGTTCCTTCGCACGCCTGTCGGTAGGCGTCGTCGGCCTTAGTTCGGTCGTCGGCGACGATGGTTCGCTGGGGAAGAGGGGCGGCGTTCTCGGAGTGCCAGCGGGCGGACTGGTGGGTGTGGTTTTCGGTCCAGTGGATGGTGGACACCACGTACTCCTCGTGGTCGAACGTGCAGGGGCACGAAGAGCACTTCGACGAGGAGCAGGCGTGAACCCACGCCTGTCCATCGGACAGGCGTGTGCGTTGAGGCAGGTGGCCGTTACCGCTCTCGCGTCGAAGCGCGAGAGCGGACGTCCCAGACAACCATGCCGAGCATCAGGGTGAGCCCTTTCGGAGGAGTGGCAGCAGGCTCGCACAGGCGCTGCTCGGCTGCCAAAAGCACCAGCCCTGCCAGGTCAACCGGCTGGCCGTTTCGTCCACTGGCTGGTTCGCGGGTTCTGGCGGGTGAGGCACCTGGTCATCGTGGTGATGAGTGCCCAGTTCAGGTGTGCTTCGGAGTGCTGCGGGAGGCGTTCGTAGCAAGGGTTCGAGCTGTCGCAGCCTCTGCGTCCAGGGCCGCGGACACAGCGTTCCGGGCCTGCGCGACGGTGGGCGCCAGGCGGTGGCCAGTAGAGCCGTTGATATACCAAGAGACCAGGATCACGCGGGAAGGCTATCCATCGAACAGCCCCGTTGATGAGGTGATGCCCTGGAAGTTCGCGAGCACCGCTTCCTGGACAACCACCCGGCGTCCCTGTAGCCCACAGTGCCTCCGACACCGGCCGAAGCGCCACCGCCGCGCCGGGTCGGTCATCGTGCCCCGTCCGAACGTCGGGCCTGCCGGCGCGAACTGCGCACCTGGGTCCAGTGGCTGCGCCGCACCGCCGAGCTGCACAACGACCTCCCACCCTGCTGGTACCGGCACCGCTGGACGCGGGAGATGCTCACCGCCCTCCACCTGGGCCGGCTGCGCACCTACGCGGGCGAGAAGACGCCGGGACGCGAGCTCGCCGAGGCCGAGTGGATCAACACGCTGCACGCCTCCAGGCCGCACATGAAGCCTCCCGCCTGCGCGGGCGGCCACCAGGAGCCGCCCCCGCCGCCGGACCCGGGAGCCGAGGAGGAGCGGGAGCCGTACCTGGCCACCTCGGGCGACACCAGACACCACCGCCCCGGCGAGGCACCCGGCCGAGGCGGAGCTACAGCGGATGACCGCCGAAGCGGACCGCCGCTGTAGCGGGGGAGGGTTGCTCTGCGGCCGGCCGCGCAACCTAGGGTCAGTCCGGACGCGGGCGGCCAGTGGCTACGGCTTGCTCTCGTCGGTGACCGCGGCAGGCAGCGGCGAGGCGCCACCGTGCGGGGTGCAGACCTCCTTGCCCCCGTCCTTGAGGACCACGCAGGCGCGTGCGGCCGCGGGGTAGGGGGCTTCGACCATGGGTGAGTAGGTGTCCCGGTCGTAGGTGATCGAGCGGGTGGCCGAGTGGTTGTGCGGCCCCTCGACCCTCGCCGTGTCCCCGACCTGGCCCTCGGTGATCCTGGCCCACGCGGCTCCGCAGCGCGGGCTGTAGCGCAGTTCCAGGTGGACGCCGTCGACCTTCGCTGCCGCAGCGGTCCACACTCCGATGTGGCATTCCATGCGCTGGGAGTCCTTGTTCCGGCACTCGAAACCGCTGCACTTCGTGAGGCTGCCCTTGGTCATGGGCTCTCCCTGGCTCGCCGGGGCGCCGATGAGCATTCCCGCGAGCAGTCCCACGGCCGCTCCCACACCGGTGGCGGCGGCCCCGAGAGCGAGGCCCCAGCGCCGCGGCCGGCGGAGCGTCGCGGAGGTGGTGGGCTGCTTCGGCGGCTGCGTCATGGGCGGCTCCGCGTCCGGGGCCACGGAGGTGCCCGTGCTCGAAACCGGTTCGGGATCGGGATCGCGGTCGGGATCTGGACCGGTGACTACCGTCGGCGGTGTGCCGGAGGCGTCGGAGCGCTCGACGGGATCGGTGCTCTCCGGAGGCTTGCCGTCCGGCTGCCCGCGCTCGGCGATCTCCAGCAGAAGGAGCAGGCGGTCGGGTTTGACAGAGATCGCCTGGGCGAATTCCCGCACTGCCTGTCGGGGCGGAAGTGCCTTCCCGCTGAGGTAACGCCCCCACGACGACTTGCTGTAGCTCGTCCGGCCGGCGAGCGTGGCCAGGGTCATTCCGCTGCGCCGCCGCAGCAGCCTCAGCTGCTCGGTCAGAAGTTCGGCTTCCCCGGGCGCTCCACTGGCCCGGGGTCTCCCAGCCTGTCCCGCCACCACTCGTCCTCCCTCGTCTTGTCCCCCTGATACAGGGCCTGTTGCCGCGTCCCGCTTCCCATCATGTCCCACCCGGTCCCACTGCTCTACCGGCGTTGCCGTCCCCGAAGCGAGCATGTGATCACCCGCCCCGACAGGAAGACCGCGGACACCTGCCGGACCGGCCCACTCGATCACCGCGAGGCCGCAGTGGCGGGCACGCGCGTCCATCAATCGGTCCGACCAGGCGAATGGGTATCCATGGCAGACGAGCTCGTCCTGCGGGCACATGACTTCATCGACACCTGCGACGTCGCCGGCATACCCACCGGGGTCAAGGAGGGCATCACCGGGCTGGGGGGCTCCCTGTACGCCCTCACTTGCTGCCTCCAGCACGAGCTCGACCTCACCGCCCTGTCGCACGGCTCCGTGCGGCCACACATCGTCCGCGGCTGCTTCGGCGCCTGACGCGTCCGCTGCGTCCTGGACGAGAAGCCCATGGGTCCCTGATCCATACCACCCACAGACATACGGAGACAGTAGTGGCAGACGCCAAGGTCCTGGAAGCGCAGAAATGGGTGAACAGCACTTACGGTGACGTCCCCGGCTACAGGCCCTGCGCCGAGGACGGGCAGACGGGCTGGAACACCATGCACTCCCTCACCATGGGACTTCAGCACGAACTGGGCATCAGCCCTCTCGTCGCGGCTTTCGGCCCCACCACCCTGTCGCGGCTGACCGCCTACGGCGACATCGGCCCGGGGCACACGAACGCCAACATGGTCAACCTCATCCAGCACGCCCTGTTCTGCAAGGGCTACTGGGGCGGCAGCGGGAACGGCCAGTACGACACCGCCACCCTCAACGCCGTCATCAGCCTCACGACGGACATGGGTCTGACCGGCCACGGCGGCACGGTCACTCCGAAGGTATTCAAAGCACTGCTCACCATGGACGCCTACATCGTCCTCGCAGGCGGCTCCGAGAAGGTCCGCACCATTCAGCAGTGGCTCAACCGCAACTACCTGGACAGATCGACCTTCTTCATAGGTCCCTGCGACGGCCACTACTCACGCGACGTACAGAAGGCCCTCATGAAGGCCATCCAGTACACGGTGGGCATCCCCGAGGACCAGGCCAACGGGAACTTCGGCCCCGCCACCCAGGCGGGGCTGAAGGCCAACACTCTGTCGAAGGGGGCTACGGGGACCCTCGTGCGACTTTTCTCTGCGTCATGCGTCTTCAACGAACCCGTCCCCGCAGGGGATACGCAATACAGAACTTCCTTCAAGGACACCTACGATTCCGATCTCGCTCTTTTCGTGAAAGCCTTTCAGAGATTCTCCCTGCTGGAGGACCACGGGGGAGCCGACTACCAGACCTGGGCTCAACTGCTGGTGTCTACGGGAGACCCGGAGCGCCGTGTCGACGCCTGCGACACCCGCTTCACTATCACCGACTCCCGCGCGCGGGCCCTGGCCGCAGAAGGCTACAAGTACGTGGGGCGCTACATATACGACCCGCCGGGCAGCACTCTTGACAAGGAGATCCAGCCCGGCGAGCTCGACAACATCTTCGGCAACCAGCTCCGCGTCTTCCCGATCTACCAGGACAACGCGCGTCAGCTTTCCGACTTCACCTACAACACGGGATACCAGCACGCCTTGGAGGCACACAACCGAGCTGTCGGTTACGGTTTCAACCGTGGCACGGTGATCTACTTCGCCGTTGATTACGACGCCACCGACCCGGAGATCACCTCCAACATCATTCCCTATTTCCAAGGAGTCGCCGGCGGGCTGGCCAGAAAGGGGAAGCGCTACGTATACGGAGTCTACGGATCTCGCAACGTGTGCGCACGGATCACCGACGCCACCTACGCCCGCTGGTCATTCGTATCCGGTATGTCCTGGGGATTCTCCGGCAACCTCGGTTTCCCGTTGCCGGCCAACTGGGCCTTCAATCAGATCAAGGAATTTCGCTTCCTCAACGGTTCCGACTCCTTCGATCTTGACAACAACGCACATCGGCCGGGCACGGACTCCGGTCAGGGAAGCGTCAACGACCCCGTATCCCCCTCCAGGGACTTCGTCGACTACATCGCCGAGCTCTACGACCTGGCCCGCTCCTACAATCAGGGCGACCCCAACCAGCTCGTCATGGAGTACGTCCGGCACAGGTCCTACAGCGATCTCACGTGGACCGGTCTCATCGGCACGCTGGACCGTGACTTCGTCGCCTACGTCGAGGAAAACGGCGCGCCCTGGAAGGTCGAGTTCGTCGACAGCGCCACCGGCCAGGAAATCGGCATGGAACATCTGATGGCCACTTGCAACGGCCACTACCGCTACCCGCAGCCCGCCGATACCGGGTGGGTCAATCACGGTGACGTCGCCGGCTGGGGCGGGGACCTCATCACGTTCTACGCGGAGTGGCAACGAGATCGCGCCGGCTACTCGTCCGGTTACCAGTACTGCGTGGAGCGGCTGGCGAAGATCAATGTCTCCTCGACCTTCGGCTACTCGGACCTCATTGAGGACGCGGACGGCTACTTGATCAGCAAGCGCGTCAGGGCCGGTACCGACATCGTCACCGCGGTCCGCCACCACTACGAGACCGGCGGGAACGACGACCGGTTCAGCGACTACCGCCGTCGGCGTTTCGGGACCGTCGCGAACACCATCGAGCTGGCCCGGGACATGCTCACCACGGACAGCGCCATGATCTCACTCGGGCGAACGGGGCTCATCCAGCTGACCGCAGGCGTCGGCACGCCTGTGCCCGACATGCTGCCGTCCGACAAGCTCGACGAATTCCTCCGCGGGTTCGCCGAAGTCCTCCACGGACAGGTTGGCTGAGAGTGCACTCCATCCCCGCTCAAGAGGCAGGTCGCCAGTGAACCAGCACGAATACGTCGCACCGCACGGAACCCTCAAGCGCCGTCATGTCGTCGCCGCCGCACTCGGCGTGGCCGGCGGGGCCGTACTGTGGTCCGCCCCCGGAACGGCCGCCGTCGCGGCGGACGCGTCCCCGGCCGGGCCGTGGAACGGCAGACGCAGCGCCAACGGCTGGCCCGTCATCGACGAGACCCCGGAACACAGGATCGAAGGTGCAGGGAACACCGGTGTCTCCTGCCTCGGTGGCGACGTCGCCACCGTCCTGCTCCACCTGGCGCGCCGCTACCACTACGAAGTACGCGCGATCACCCCCCGGGACATCACCGGGCACACGACCGAACGCGTCCTCGGCCGGCGGTACGAGAGCAACTACCTCTCCGGGACGGCCATCACCATCTTCCCGGCCCTGTACCCCGCAGGGGCGAAGGGGAATGTCTACCCCCAGGACCTCGCCACGATACGGGACATCCTGGCGGAACTGGAGGGCCTGGTGAAGTGGGGCGGCGACTTCGATCCGGCCAAGGAGTCCCACTTCCAGATCGACGTCGCGCCGCGAGACCCGAAGCTGACGGACGTCGCCGCCCGGATCAGGGGGTGGGAGTCCCGGCCCGGCGCCGGTGCCGGAGTGGTCCCCGACGTCTTCGCAACCCGGCGGCGAGTCCGGGCCAGGGACCTGCGCAACCGGCAGAACCGGTAGCAGTCCGGGCGACGTCTCGTCCGGTGCACCCGCGGGTGACCGCGCCAGAGGCCTTCACGGTGGTCCCAGCCGTCCCACCGTGTCCCGCTGGGATCGAAGTCCCCGCAGGTCAGCGCATGGGACGTCTCGGGCGTACGTCACTTGGGCGGCGACTGTTGCGGTCCGTGCATCACCGCCCGAAAACTGATCACCGAGCCGCCCGCAGCGGGTGGTTCCGGTCAAGGGAGGGAATACGCATGCGAGCCATGATGAGGACGCTCGTCAGTGTCACGACTGTCGTAGGGATCGCCGCCGGAAGCCTGGCCGCCGCAGGAACCAGCTTCGCGGCGGCCCCGGAGAAGAAGCCGGTGGAGAGTGCGGAGGCGTTCGCCCCACTGGCTGTGGTCAACCTCGGTCTGACGACCTCTGAGGCCAAAAGCCTCCAGGGCAAGTTCCTGAGGTCCTGGGGCTACACCGGCGCGATCGACGGGCAACTCGGCACCAACAGCTGGAAGGCGATGCAGCGTCTCCTCAAGGAGAACTGGGGCTACACCGGATCGATCGACGGAATCGTCGGCACGGGAACGGTGAAGGCGTTGCAGCGCTACCTCAAGACCTGGTACCGCTACACCGGCGCGATTGATGGGGTCGCCGGGCCGGGGACCAAGGCGGCGTTCAGGCGGATGGCCAACGTGACCTGAGCTTGGCGCTCGTCCTCGCCTGAAGCAACGCAGAGAAGCCGCCGGTGTGCTTGCAAGTGAATTGCGGTAGCTGCCGCACTCGCAATCAGAGGTCAGGCGCCTGAGGAAAGCACGGAATCCTGTCAAATCGCAGCAATCGAAGGATGAAGATGCGCAATCGAGTAATCGCGTCCCTTGTCGCAGTGGCATCTGCCGCGGTCGCCGTCAGTACCGTGACTACCGTGCCGGCAAGCGCCTACAGCCCTGACCCGAGGGTCATTCAGAGAGACTCGGCGCTGACGGTCTACTGCCCGTGCCGGTTCAACGACGACATCGACGGAACCTATTTCCAGAAGGATGACGGCGGGGTAGGAAGTAAAGTTGTCTTCGGTAATCAGAGTGGTTACGCGTTGGCGAAGGTCGAATTCCATCCTTACGATGAAGTGCTGTGGATGTACGACGTCGCCAACGACGATGACGGCCTCTACTACAAGGTGTCCTACGAAGGTGATGGTGGACGGTACGGGCTGTACATGCCCCCGGGCTCGTCCGACATCTGGGATGTCAAGAAGGTGAATCTGGACATCCCGGAGGGCAGGAGCGTAACGATCACGGTGTACGACGACCGTGGGATGACCGACTGGGTCTCCACGATCAAGGCCACTGCCTGATAGGCCGTCTAGATCGGCGCGTCGGAAAGCCTTCCGACGTGCCGGTTGCTGGGTGCTTCGTGCCGGATGAGCTGTGGGGGAAGGCCACCCGCTTTCTCGCCTTCGCCGGCATCGCCCGCACTCTCATCTGCTCCCGCAGGCTCATCCGCACGGACGATATTCAGGACGCGTCAGCGTAGGCGAGGTGGCTTCCGCAGCCGGTCCAGCGGAAGAGCATGACGGTTGCCCCCTCGCCCAGGCTGGTCGGGAAGCGCTCAAGCCGGCTTTCGTCGTGCAAGCCGTCGAGACGCATGTCGGTCCGAAGCTGGTCTAGCGCTTCGGGATGCGCCGCCAGCTCGGCGTATCCGACTTCGCCCACGAAGGCGGCCGCGTCCTGACAGTGGACGAGCCAGTGCGGATCCTGCCAGGCGTGGAATCCCGGGGTGCGGCGGGTGACCTCGTGCAATACGTCCTCGCTGACACCGTCGAGCCCGTAGGAGTCAGTGAATTCACCCGCAAAGCGTTCCGCTGCGCTCCCGTCTGCGATGCACCAAGGGCAGAACCGACCGCTGACGTCCTGAGCGGAGTAGAAGGTTGCCGTGTAGATCCATCCTCTGTCGCGCCGGCAGCAGGCACACGTCTCGGCGGCCGCGCAGATGGACCCGCTTGCAAGGGGGTCTGGGTGATAACGGAAGAAGGGCAGGGCGGCACTCATCGGCACTGTCCGATCCGCAGCCTGGTGGCCATGCCCACTGATCCCATGAGAAGCAGTCTGCTCTGTGGACAGGACGTCGATCAAGCGCGGGGCCGGCGGGCTCGGCCGAGGGTCCAGGCCCGCGGGTGCGGGGAGCAGGAACTGGACCAGGCCGCGCAGATCATGGCCCAGGGGCCATCCCGGCGGGTGCGGGGAGCAGCCGGACGCGTCCGTGGTGACGGAGTCGGGACCATCCCCGCGGGTGCGGGGAGCAGAAGGCACCCGCCACCGAAGGAGATAGATGACCGGGACCATCCCCGCGGGTGCGGGGAGCAGGGCGTGTTCTCGAGGGTGAAGCCGTCGATGGCGGGACCATCCCCGCGGGTGCGGGGAGCAGTGTGTGGCGGTATGAGGCGGGCCAGCACGTGAGGGACCATCCCCGCGGGTGCGGGGAGCAGGAGCATCAGCGCCCGGACCCGGACCCGGACCCGGACCCGGACCCGGGACTATCCCCGCGGGTGCGGGGAGCAGGCGGACCGGCCGCACCCCTTCAGGCCCCGGTCGGGACTATCCCCGCGGGTGCGGGGAGCAGCTCCGGGCCGTCCGCTCCCAAACTCGCGCCCCGGGACTATCCCCGCGGGTGCGGGGAGCAGCCCGCACGACGGACCGCCTCGCGGCCGCCGGGTGGACTATCCCCGCGGGTGCGGGGAGCAGAGGCACATCTTGCGGAGCGCGATGCGGGCCAGGGGACTATCCCCGCGGGTGCGGGGAGCAGCTCGAACGTGACAGCCATCAGGCTGCCAGCGGGGGACTATCCCCGCGGGTGCGGGGAGCAGAGCGCCGACCTCCTCTTCAGCGAGCCACCGGCGGGACTATCCCCGCGGGTGCGGGGAGCAGAGGAGGCGCTCCCACAATGTGGTCGGGCAGGCGGGACTATCCCCGCGGGTGCGGGGAGCAGGCTCCGTCCCCGTCCGTCCACTCCATCCGTCCGGGACTATCCCCGCGGGTGCGGGGAGCAGGTCGAGATCGTGAATTCCATTTACTGCTCTCCGGGACTATCCCCGCGGGTGCGGGGAGCAGACTGGATGACCTGCGGCTTTACTGGCGCTGCGGGCCGTTTTCGAGTACTTGCTTTGATTCTGACAAATAGGGCATACGTGGCTCGACTTGCATCAGCCTCTGCCGAAGCGTCGGCGTTTGGAGGCTCTGCTCCAGCCGGATGGCGGACCGTTCCGGGGAGTTGGGGCGGCGGTGGGTGCGTTCGGGTCTGGGCGGTGGATCAGGGTGACGCCTTCGTGGTCGGTCGGGTGCCAGGCGTGGTCGTGGGTGCGGAAGGTGAAGCCCTGCTCGTTGTTCATGGTGTGGGCCAGCAGGGCGCGGCCCTGGTCTGCGTACTGGCGGACTTCTTCCCAGAGGGCGTCGCGGACCCGGGCGGAGGGATTGCCCACGAACACGCCGGCGGAGATCTCCAGCAGCCAGCGTGTGAGGAAGCCGCGTAGGCCGGCCGGGCAGTTGGTCAGGACGATGACGGTCACCAGAGCTCGTCTCCGTAGTCCTCTGGGCCATCGTGGTTGACGCCTGAGGCGACCTGGTGGCCGTGGTCGCTCTGGAGGGTGACTACGTCCCGGTCGTCGCCCGGGGCGGCGGAGCCGGTCGATTCCGGGAGGAGGAGGTGTTTGATGTCGTCGACGCATCGGTTCAGCAGGGACGTTTCATTGATGCGGTCGCGTAGTGCGCGGCGGGTGCGAGGGCCGGTGTCTTCCTCGTCCTGTGC
The DNA here is from genome assembly GCF_002005225.1 of Streptomyces pactum. Lineage (NCBI taxonomy): Bacteria > Bacillati > Actinomycetota > Actinomycetes > Kitasatosporales > Streptomycetaceae > Streptomyces > Streptomyces pactum. Next base: position 1,949,342 of record NZ_CP019724.1, on the reverse strand, counting down.
GGCCACGGCGAAGGCGAGCGGGATGCCGAGCTCCGTCTTGTAGAGGTCGGCGATGTCCAGGACGAAGGACAGTTCGTGTCCGGAGTGGATGAAACCGAGGGCCGGGCTGCAGCCCAGGGAGGTGACGACGGCGTGGGCGATGCCGTACATGCACTGGGCGGCGGCGGTGATGGCCTGGTTGACGGCGTCGCCGCTGGTGAAGTCGCCGGGGGTGTAGCGGCGGCCGCGCCAGGGGACGCCGGTGCGGGCGGCCTGGGCCCGGTAGCAGTCCTTGACCCGTTTTCCCTCGCGGCCGAGGAGCTCGTGCCGGGTGAGACCGGAGGGGTCCTCGTCCGGGAAGCGCAACCGGTACATCGCTCGCGCCACGGCGAGACGGCTGCGCGGGTTGGCCCATTGCCTGGCCTGGGCTTCCATGAGGGCGGAGGAGCGGCTGAGGGCGCGGCCGGACGCGTAGTAGCGCACGCCGTGTTCGCCGACCCAGCAGACCGCCGCGCCGGTCTCACCGAGCACGCTCATGGCCTGGTGGGTGACGCGGGTGCCGGGGCCGAGGAGGAGGGTGCCGATGGTCGCCGAGGGGATGTGAGTGGTGCCTTCCGCGTCCTGAGCCGTGATGGCGTTGGCGTCGCGATGGACCGTGCAGCGTTCCAGGTAGACGAAGGAGAGGCGTTCGCCGGTGCGGGTGAGCTGCCTGGGAGTGAGCGCCGGGCGGCGGGAGACCGTGCTCATGGCTGTGCGTGGGTGGGCTGGGTGACGGGTGCCAGGGTGAGGAGGCCGCAGCCGTAGGCGCGGGCCCGGCCGATGCCCTGGGTGAGGGTGCGGCGCAGTGCTGCGGGATCGGTGACTTCCAGCCGTCCTTCGAAGGTGACGGTGACGACGATGACCGACTTGTCCCGGCGGCCGCCGGAGCCGCGGGACTTGTCGAAGGCGAGGGACCGGGTGTCCTGTACGGCCAGCTCGTAGCGGTCGCCGGGGTGGGGCTGTTTGTGGTGGGTGGTGCCGTCGGGCAGCAGCCGCCGGTCGGCCGGCTTCTCGCAGACGCGGAAACCGAGACGCTTCTGGCGTTCCTCGTCGAGCAGCCAGCCCATCTGGTGGACGGGCGTGAGGTGGGCGGTGAGCTTGCGGGGTTCGCCCTCCTTGCGGCGGACCGTGTGCACGGGGTTCGCGGTCAGCCGGAACGCCCAACGGTCACCGGTCGCCAGGCGGTCGAGCAGTGGAGCGTAAGGCCGGGTCTGCCAGCCGGGGTTCTCGGGTCCGGCGACGGCGGGCCACCCGGCCTGCTCGACCAGGTGCGTCAGGTCGGGACGGTCGGGGCTGACGACGTACAGCAGCACCTCGGCGCGGGCTCGCTGGTCCAGACGCCACAGCACACGTGGTGCGTCGGGCTGCGGGCTGTCGGAGGGCAGGATGTGAGGGAAGGAGGACATGACGGCCGCGTGCATGGCCTGGGGTGAGGACAGCAGGCGGCGAGCGCCGGGCCGCGCGGTGTTGACGCGGAAGCGGGAGAGGAACATCAGGCTCTCTCATTCTCCAGGTCGTCGAGGGCGGCGAACGGGTCGTGCGTGCCGTGCGGGCTGCCGTCGCCTGCGGGGAGGGGAGTGGGTACGGCGGTGGTGACGACGGTGCGCAGCGCGTGCCGGCGGTGGGCGGCGTCGAAGCTGACGGGCTGGTCGCGCAGGACGTCGGCAGACTCGGCAGACTCGGTGGTGGTGGTCTCGCGCAGTACGGTCAGGGTCTGCGGGGGCCGGTGGCGTCTGCGGTACCAGGCGGAGGCCTGCCACGGCGCGCTCGTCAGTGCGTCCTCGAGCGTCGCGTCCTCGTATCGTCCGAGGTCGACCGGCTCGGAAGGCGGGCACGAACGCCGGCCGAGGTACGGGGGGTAGACCGGGGCGCGCAGGGCGTCGTGCAGGCCGGTGAGGAGGGCGTGGTCGCCTTCGACGACGGCAACGAAGACGGCGTCGGCTAGGTAGAACCGCTCGGACAGCGGCATAGACGCCCCGGTGACGCCGTGGTGGGCGGTGTGGAAGTCCCGGATGCGGGTGCCGGGCTGGTCGATGCGGACCCCGAACCGCAGTGCCGCCAGGGGCGCCAGGCGCGTGTCGTCGCCGCGTTCGATGCCGGCCGCCGCGGCGAGAAGGCCGACGACGCCGCTCTTGGTCGGGGCGGATTCGGTGGTGCGGCGGGTGAAGCGGGAGGAGGCCCCCCAGGACTGCAGGGGGCCTGCCAGGCGAAGGACGAGCACGCCGGTGCGGCTCATGCGGGCTTCTCCAGGCGTTCGGCGACGGCCTGTCCGACGGCGGCGGCGAGTTCGCGCAACGTTCCGGCCTCGGTGCCCAGATCGGCGAGCTTCTGCGTGGCGGGGCCGACCCGCAGGACCCACGTGAGGGTGGTCTCGGGGTCGCCGTAGGCGCGCTCGACGTCGGCGGCGTAGGCGGCGAGCCGGTCGGCGGCCTCGCGCAGATGTCCGCCGCCGTCGCTGCGGACCGGGTCCTCGAAGGCCGCGACGTAACTGATGGGGCGTGTGGTGCGGAGCTTGACGACCACGGCGTCGGGCTCGGTGTGGTGACCGAAGGTGTTGATCTTCCCGGTGGGGAGCGAGTCGACGAAGGCCCGCACGAACGCCTCGACGGCGCGGCGAACCGGCTCGGTGCGCGGTTCGTCGTCGCGCAGGCCCTGGCCGAGGTTGCCGGCGAGCAGGTGCACGCCGAGGGCGGCGTAACGGTAGAGCGTTGCGGAGTTGAAGTCGACGGTGCCGATCATTCCGGCGCCGGTCTCCTCGTCGGTGTTCTCGTCGTCCACGGCCGTGTAGTAGTCGGACTCGTTGTCGACCCGGTGGACGCTGAGGGCGTGGGCGACCTGCACGGCGGCGTCCACGTTGATGTCGGCCACGTCGGCGACCATCCGGCCGAAGAGGGCGATGTCCACGGAGTGCCGGGTGTCCGCGAGCTCCTTGGCCCGGGCCTTGTTCTCCTTCGTCTTCAAGAACCCCGTGATGTCGTCCGCCCCTTCCAGCGCCAGGCGCGCCAGACCGTCGAGCTGCCGGGAGCTGAGGAAGACCAGGTACTTGCTCTCGGGGGCGGGGGCGGGGCCTCCGTCCTTCTTCGCCTGGTCGGCTTTCCGCTTGGGGACCTCGGTTTTGAAGCCGGCGGCCCGCACCGTCTCGTCGGCGAGCTTCAAGGCCGTCTCCTGCTCGACGGGCTGGTCGAGCCCGGTGATCCGGTCGGCCAGCAGCTCCACGATCTTCTTGGTCCGCACGCCCAGCTCGGCGGGGTCGAGCAGGTGCTCGTCCTTGAAGCAGGTGCGGATGGCCCGCTTCCACGCCTGGCTGGAGACACGGGCCCGGGGGACTCCGCCGTAGACGGCCGTCTTGGGCGCGCCCGTGTCGTCCCGGTTGAGGTTGCTGGGCGGGACGGTCTGCAGGGCGTGCACGTCCAGGAAGATGCGGTTCACGAGGCGTCCTTGTCGGTGTCCGGGGTGTTCTTCTCGTTGGAGGCCGGGGCGGTGCCCGGCAGGGTCCGCACCTGTTCGTGGAAGGAACGGCCCCACCGGCGGCGCACGGCGGCGGGTCCGTCGGCCCACTGCCAGACGTAGAGCTGGCCTGCGAGGAGCGCGTAGTCGAGTGGGACCGGATCCTTGGCAGCGCGCAGCAAGGCGACGATGTCGCGCAGCCGCTGGGTGAGGGTGGCGAGGTCGGGGGCGGTGCCCGCGCGGACCAGGCGCTTACGGACGGGAGCGTCTGTGCCGTCGGCCGGCATCAGACGCCGGACCGCCGCGCCGAGGCCGCCCGGCCGTTCACGGGTGTGCCGACGGTGCATGGGGACGCCGCGGGACTGCTGGTGGAACGCCCACAGGGTGAGAGCCGCGTGCAGCGCGTTCTCGGCACGCTCCAGCTCCTGCTCGCTCAACGGCCGCATCCCCTCGACCGGAGTGTGGAGCGGATCGGTGTCGACCAGGCTCCACAGGTCGGGCGTCTCGCCCGCCTCACGGCCCGCGCCACGGCGCAGTCGCGCGAGAGCGGCGACGGCGGGGGACCTGTCCTTGAGGTATCCCTCCTGCCAGGAGGCGATGCGTGTGGCGGCGAGATCCGCGACCTGCTGCTGAACTGCGGCTGCGGCGGGCGGGGTGGATACGGTGGTCGTCACTGGTCCACCATCCTTTCTACGGGCCTCAGTTGCCGGTTCGTAGTCGGAGCCGGTGAGAGCCGGGGTCATACGTGCACCTCCGGTTCGGTCACGGCGTGTTCGGTTCCTGGCGGGCCGGTGGGCTCCGGCCCGGGCGGGCCGCCGTCGGCCGAGGTGGTGGCCTTCGCGCCGGAGTCGGCGGAGCCTGGTGCGTCGGGGTCTCCCAGCGCCCTGGCCAGGCGTCCCCGGAACCACACGTCGGCCAGGCCCGCGTTCAGCCAGTGGGTGCTGCCCCTGTTGTCGGTGTGCATCCGGCCCTCCCAGGCCGAGTCGCCCGCGGCGGCGATGAGACGGTCACCGAGACGGCCCACCGCCTGCCGCACCTGTCGCTGCCAGGTCTGCCGGTGCTCGAAGGGGTCGGGGGCCTCCGCCATCTCGGACAGCCAACCGCGGTAGCCATGATCCAACGCGTCGAATCCTCCGGCCCGGGCCGCAGACTTCGGCCCCTCCTGCTCGGACCCGGTCGCCCGGGCCAGATCGGCCGCAAGATCCCCTAAGACCCGCACCGCCCTGTCGGCGTCCTCGGCCGCCGCGATGACCTGCGCGGCGTAAGCGGGATCTCGCCCGTGCAGCAGGACGACCGGCATCTCCAGGCGGTCGTCGACCACCTCATCGACCACGGACTGCTGGGTCCCGTACCTGACACCCGCCACCCGGGCACGGACGAGGAAACGACGGGGCAAGTGCCCCTCTGTCACCAGCCGCGCGACCCACTCGAGGATCCGCGGCCGCAGCCGCGAGGGCCCCTCTGCGCCTCCGCCCTCCTCCAGCCGGTCGGCGAGGAGCGCGGCGATACCCCGCCAGGCCGATCGGCCCGGATCGTGTTCGAGCGGCAGATACACGGGCGACTGCCCCAGCTTCTTCTCCTGCGTGGGGCTGCGCCGCCATGCGGTCATCGGCTCGCTGCGGTGTAGGTTCCGCGAAGCGAGGGGATCGCCGTAGCCGAGGACGACACCGTGGACACCGTCCGGGTCGTGGTGCAGAAGCACCCGGCGTGACTGCCAGGTGTACAGGTCACGCAGGCCGGTCGCGGCTCGCCCGTCGGAGCCCGGCCCGCAAGGCTCACGGCGCCAGGCCGGCCGGTCGTCGCCGGAGAAGGCGAGCTCCTCGGTGTCCGCCGCCACCAGGTTGAGCAGCAGGGTCTCGCGCAGGGTGCCGCCCTCCACGAAGACGCCGCCCAGGCCCCCCGCCCACCCAGTGCCGAGCGGGTAGACCTTGCCGCTCTTGACTCGGTCGTCGCCGACCACGCCGGACTTGATGCCGGAGGTGTCGTAGGCATGGACGTGAACGACCCAGCGCGCGGCCTCGGCAAAAGACAGCCGTTCCACGTCCGGCATCCGTGTGCTGAAGAACGGCTCCCCGGCCGGCACGTCGGCCACGATCCGGTTGAGGGAGAACACCTCGTCCCTCGCCGTGTGCAGCCCGGCGGTCTGCATGAACGGTGTGACGGGGTGCAAGAGATCGAACCGCTCGCGCTGCTGCTCCAGGTATGCCTGGACCGGAGCGAAGCAGTCAGGGTCTTCCCACAGCTCCGTCCAGTCCTCGATGTCGCCGGGACCGTCCAAGGCATCATGCGCAACGGCCAGGAGAAGGCGGACCAGGGAGAACTCATGTGTGGCCAGTTCCCCCACGACGCACCGCAGGTCATCGGCCTGGGCAAAGACCTGGCCGAGTGACAGCTCATCCTGGGAGCCGTCACGCCGCAGCACGCAGATCCACGGCCGGCTGGTCAGATCGAAGGACACCACTTCACCCCCACCCACGCCGGCACCGGGGGGTTCAGTCGTCTGCGTCACGGGTCACCTCAAGACCGTCACTCGGGCTGTAGCTGAGTACGAACCCTGCCAGGTGGGTCTGACAGTCCTCGTCGAGAGCGAGAATCAGATGGTCGGAGAGCCAAGGACTGTTCTTGCCCTGCCAGTTGGGCAGGTACAGCTGCTCCAGCTCCTCGATGGCCCGGTCCATCGTCTCGCCGGAGAACTGCAGGGGGAGCCGCAGCCCGCAGCTCGCGGCCGTTCGGGCCGCGAACCGCGTCGGCGTCGCGTCCTGCGGTAACTCGAGGCCCGCGCGCCGGCGTCCCTTGCCGTCCGCCTCGAGCCACGGCAGGGTGGCGAGGCTGCCGTCCCCACGCCGCTGGACCACCACGACCTCCAGGCTGTCCCGGCTGTCGCGGACCTGTGCACGCCCGGTGGGGGTGTCGTCGGTGTCTCCTACGCCGGCGGCGACCCAGCCGAACAACGGCCGTTCCGGTTTGCCGACGTCCCCCAGACGGAACACGGCGGCGCGTTCGGCCTGGTCGTCGCGGTGCCGCTCGAACCGCTCGCCCGCCGTCTTCATGGCCTCCTGCCAGTGGTCCGGCCCGACCGGGGCTTCCCCGTACGCTTCTTGTACGAGTGTGCTGATGTCCGCTGGGAGCCTCACCGGGCGCCGAGACCCGCCTTCCAGGTGGGGAAGGAGCACCGCGGCCGACCGCAGCAGGGCGTGCTGCCCATACACGGCGACCGACCCCCGTACCGGAGCGGGTACGTCCGCGGTCCAGTCGGCTCCCGCCACCAGACAGCGTGGTGTGCGCAGGCGTTCGGGCCGCTCTTGTTGGCCTGGTCCGCGCCAGTGGCGGTGCAGGCGGCCCATGCGCTGCAGGAGCAGGTCGACCGGGCACAGGTCGCTGACCAGCAGGTCGAAGTCGACGTCCAGGGACTGCTCGGCGACCTGGCTGGCCACCACGATGTGCCGGCCCGAGGGCCTGGCGTCCGTCTTCTCCGGAGGCCCGAAGAGGCGGAGCAGTTCCTTGTCCTTGCCCGCCCGGTCGAGGTCGACGAAGCACGAGTGGGCGACGGTCACGTTCTCGGCACCGAACCTGTCGCGCAATGCGCGAGCCGTTTCCAGCACCCGTCTGACCGTGTTCCGGATCACCAGGACACACCCGCCGTCGATCAGCTCGTTCTCCAGCCGGTCGGCGAGGACGTCCAGGCCGTCGGCGAGCGGCTCCACCCGCACCTCCGAGGAGCGGGCAGACGCCTGCGGGCGGCGGACCAGGGGACCACCACCCGGAGCAACGGCGGTCAGCAGCGGGTACGCGTCCGCCGCAGCCGCGCCCGTCTCTCCGGCTACGGCTTCGTTCCGGCCGGAGTACGCCGCGACCAGCTCACGCCTGCGTGAGGCCGGCAGCGTGGCGGACAGCACCACCACCGGAACCCGGTACGCGCCCAGCCAGGACAGCACCCGGTCCAGGTACACGCTCATGTACGTGTCGTAGGCGTGCGCCTCGTCGATGACGACGACCTTGCCGGCCACAGCGAGGTGCCGCAGCGCCAGGTGCCTGCTCTTCAGCCCGGCGAACAGCAACTGGTCGATGGTGCCCGCGACGAAGGAGGCCAGCATGGCCCTCTTACGCCCCCGTAGCCAGGCATGCGCCACGAGCTCGCCCCCCGCGCGGTGCCGCTCCTCCGGCCTCTGTCGGGAGGCCGGCGCCGCTTCGTCCACGCCGACGGCCGCGACCCCTCCCGTACGGGCCATCAGGCCGGCGAAGTCCTCGTTGAGAGCCGCCTTGGAGTGGGCCAGGTGCACCGAGTGACGTGAGCCGGCCACCCCCGGCAACCGGTCCAGCCAGTCGAGCAGGCGGGGAAACATTGCGTTGCCCGTGGCCATGGTGGGCAGGGCGAAGAACACCCCACCCGCACCCGAGCGCGCCGCGAAGATCTCGGCCACGGCGAGGGCCGCCTCCGTCTTCCCCTCACCCATCGGCGCCTCGACGACCATCAGCCCGGGCGTCTCCATCTCCCGGGCGAGTTCCACGGCCGCGTCCTGGACGGGACGTATCTCGGCTCCCGCCGGCAGTTCGAACCGTGAGGTGAACAGCTCCTGGGCACTGCGGTCCAGTTCCTCGGCCCGCCACGGTTCCGGCAGGTCCAGACCCTGCCAGGCCGCGGCAAGACGCTCCTGGTCGCCGCGGGACGCGCCGTCGGGGAAGTACGGGAACAGGTCCGGATTGCTGGCGATCCAGTCGGAGACGATGACCAGCGCGGTGAGCAGCACCTGCACCGGCTGCGGCAGCCTGACCTGCCGCCATTGCCCCAGCCGTTCGGCCACGCCGAACTGTTCCGCACAGGCATCGAGCAGCTCGGTCTGCACCTGTCGCCAGACCCGGCTGCCCGCACCGGGAGTGCGGAGCAACTCCTCATGTTCGTAGAGGGCCTTGATCTGACCGTGCTCGGGCGGCACGCCGTGATGCCCTCCGACAACAACCGTGAACTGCCCGGTCCGCGCGGACGCCCACCCGTGCCGTTCCTCCAGCCATTCCCCCAGCAATACCTGTCCGGCCAGGCCATGCGGCGCCACCCGACGATCCGGCCCCAGCGCCCGCACGGAACGCATCTCCAGCCCTTGATCGCGCATCGCGTCGGCGAGCAGGTCGACCTGGCACGCGAACGCCGGGGTGGCCTTGCCGACGTCGTGCACACCGGCAAGCCATACGGCAAGGGCACGCGCGTCCGGCTCCCCCTGCGGCAACGCCTCGGCGATCAGCTTCCGCACTCCTGCGGGCAGCCACCGGTCCCACAACAAGCCCGCCACCGCGGCACTGTCCTCCATGTGCCGCCATAACGGCAGCCAACCGTCGGTGTCATAATCGTGCTTGGCCCATACCGACCTAGCCGGCTCCCCAAGCCGACGTAGCAGGCCAGAACGGGCGTTCCTCCCATCCCTCCTCATGAGTGATTGATACAGGGAAAACCCGGTTCCACACGCCAGAACGAGAAAACTGAAGGGTTCGCAGGGAGACGGCGCTCTCAAGCCGTACGATGATCGGCTACTTCCGGGACCACTTGCGGATCGAAGGACGCCATATGTCTAATTTGTCGGAATCTGTGAAAGTCGCTGAAAGTACACTTCTGCCTCAGTAAACTCGCAGGTCAAACAGTCTGCTCCCCGCACCCGCGGGGATAGTCCCGAATCCAAGGCCACGGGCCCCGCTCCCTGGCGCTGCTCCCCGCACCCGCGGGGATAGTCCCGTCATGTGCCCGCCCGCGATCGGCTGCTACAACTGCTCCCCGCACCCGCGGGGATAGTCCCGTCATGTGCCCGCCCGCGATCGGCTGCTACAACTGCTCCCCGCACCCGCGGGGATAGTCCCCGGGAACCGAGCGCTGGGGTAGGCACGGTCCCCTGCTCCCCGCACCCGCGGGGATAGTCCCGCTGATCCTGCGGTGACGATCCCGCAGATGATCTGCTCCCCGCACCCGCGGGGATAGTCCCGCCTGCCGGTCCTGCTCCCGCTGCGACGGCTCCTGCTCCCCGCACCCGCGGGGATAGTCCCGCGTGCGTGATGGGCGGCATCGTCTACCTCCCCTGCTCCCCGCACCCGCGGGGATAGTCCCGACGCCAACCGCAGCGCCTACGACGCGCAGATCTGCTCCCCGCACCCGCGGGGATAGTCCCTGACCCCAGTTCGCACTACCTTGCTGATCCCGCTGCTCCCCGCACCCGCGGGGATAGTCCCTGCTGGCGGGGCACGAACGCGGCCACGAATTTCTGCTCCCCGCACCCGCGGGGATGGTCCCGCGACGAGGGCTGTCTGGTCAGACGCCGTCGGGGCGCAGCGCGCTCAAGAAGCTGCTCCATGCGGGGGCAGAGACGGGAAAGGGGCGGCGATCGCGGTCCTTGGCGTCACGGACCAGTACGCCGGCGCCAACCGCGGCAACGCAGGCCTCCACGCAGGCTTCCTCGAAGTCGGTGCTGTAGCTGCTCTTGTACCAGCCCGTGGGCGGGAGCGGCATGAGGTCCTCCTGACAACGGTTGGGAGCGGGCGGAGACCCGTGCCCGCCCGGCGGAGACTACGGATCAGCAGACCTGCCCGCAGGCGTGTTGTTGTGCAGCAACCCGAAGGAGAATAGGGGAGACGTCATGTCGCATGAGGCAAGGCCGCCACGGTGGACGGCGCAGGAGATGGACGACTTCGAGAAATTCAGCTCCAGCTTGGTGAGGGTCCATACGGCGGTTTGTAAGGAACCGGCTGGCCCGACTTCGCGTCCAACAGAATACGGTCCCCCAAGGGGTGCTCAAGTTCTACCGAAACTTGTCGCAACCTAGCCTGTTTCGTGCACTTCTCATTGTCCTTCTGCTGCTTGACGGAGGACGATAGGACCACACTGCGGACGGTTTCCAGGGCCTCCACCGTCGCCCCGTCGTGACAGACACCACGGAGAGCGATCACAGTGACTGATCGCCCGTCCTCGGCAATGTCGACCAGCCCATTCAGTTGCCGTACGGGGATGTCACGCGCTCGGCCGATCGGTGACGGGGGGAGCTGCGATGGGTCGGCAGCTGCCCTCTTGAGGGGGGAGGTGTAGCCATCAAGAGTGAAAAGCCAGGCGGGGACGGTCGCCGGTCCGCGGCTGGTGGCCAGCGTCATGGTGCCCAGCTTCGCGCCAGTCACCGTGAGGCCGGTCTCGCCGTCGGCGAGCCCCCCAGACAGGGACCTGTACGACTCCTCCGCCCCCGACAGGGGGCGAGTGAGCGACTCATCGCCAGCCCAATTCACCCGGCCACTTTTTGGCCAGTCGGTGGGCAACTTGCCTCGCAGAACAAAGCTGCGGTCCTTATATGCCTGCTCATCAACTTTGCTGCGCAGACCACCATGGGGCAACTGAACCACATCACCCATCGGGTAGTAACCAGCACGCCACTTGTCGGCTGCGGTTGACCCATCCCAGGCTGCGGCTACTTGCTCGGCGCGGTGCGACACCGCTTTTGCATCGGCCTCAGCCTTTTCGTCCGACTGACTGCCACAAGCGGAGACGGTCAGCCCGACGACAGTCACCGTGGTCAACAAGCCGACAGAGTGCATGGCCTTGATGCGCATGGTGACCTCCAGAGAGAACTGCAGAGTGGCGACGGCTCGTACCTCTGACGCAGTTGGTGCACGATAGGTTCTCCAGCGGAGACGGTCCGCTGAGGCATAGCGTCAGTAGATGCGGAGGCCGCGTTCGTTCACTACCGTCTGCACCCTCGTGTAGTAGTTGCGGTACTCGCCGGAAGACGAGGAGTTGCAGGTCGTCTCGGCAGTGCCCCCTGAGAGCAGGCCCAGAGCCGTCGATCCGTGGAAGAGCGGCCCACCGCTGTCGCCTCCTAGGGCGCAGTGGTTTGACTCGTACATGCCGTGCATGGTTTTGCCGCTGATGTTGACGGTCACGCTTGTCTTCGTGATGAACCCTGTCGTGTCCTCACTCATGGTGCCGATCCGGTCTGAGTCCTCCCGTTCAGCCGCGAATCGGGAGGTGGTGATGTCCTTGACGGTGCCGTTGAAGTATCGGACACCCTCGACCGGCTTGATCGTGGAACCGTCTGCCCGGATGGTGGCCCAGTCGCAGCCGCGGTCTACACCATCGCACCAGCCGCTGGTGCCGTAGCCGTTGGCGTAGGCGTTTTGGACGCCGATCCTCTCGTTGTTCCAGTTCATGTACCAGATGTTGCCGGTACCCGGCACGCAGTGACCGGCGGTGAGTACGTAGATTGCCCCCGACGAGTTCTTGGCGTTGAACCCGGCAGAACACAGCCATCCATCGGATGTGATGCCGACGGCTCCGAGGAGCCGTTCCTTGAACACCAACCTGCTGTTGATCCGGCTGATCTCTACGGCGCCCGGGTGGGCAGCCGCAATCTTCTCGATTCGGGAACGAGCATCAGAAGGTGCACCGTCGAAGATCTCGACGTTCACCTGGTTGGTGGCGGCTTCAACACCCCATGCCGTATTTGGGATGTTTCCCAGTTGGTCGAGCTTGTCGTGGATGGATGCCAACTCATCTGCGCTGCGGGTCACAACCTTCGCAGCACCGCCCGCATTCCGGACCGTTCGGGCTGCCGCTTGATCAGTAACCGCTACGACGAGACGCCCATCCTCGTAGTACACGCCTCCGGTGCGGTGGCCGCCGAGCTCGGCCACAAGCGCCGCCGCCCGCGTCGGACTGGTGAGCGGCGCGGGACCATCCTCAGCGGATGCCGGCGTAGTTGCAGCTACCGTTGCCAGAAGCGCAACGACGGGGACCTGTAAGAACTTCTGCCAGTGATGATTCACGGCAGCCTCCAAGGCCGATTGAAGCCAGTGGAACACCAGTGCGGATTGCACTGGTGTGACTCTAGGTGATGGTCGGGTCACTGATCACTCAAGTGCGGAAAGTGGCAGTTGTGTTTCCGCTTTCAGGTGACCTGGTGAACCTGTCCAAGCAACGCAGAGGCCTGCCGCCGCCTGAAACAACACCCCGCGACGGTCAGGTGCTTTGGTACTCAAACAGTCACTTAGCGGCCCGGATGAGAAACCGCACCGACCGTCAACCCATCGTTCCCGCAATGGGAGTTGGCTGCCATTGCGCAGAGTTACCCGGCCGGGCGGTCGCCCGGGGCGGCCACTTCCTCAACATCGGAGTGGTCACTTTCCTCTTGAGGGTTTGCGGGTGAAGAGGGCGGCTGCCCGGCCGGGTGGCGCACCGTGAGGAATGTCTTGGGCGCTGTGAAGCACCTCACCTTTCCCGGGGCTATCTGCTGCGACCGGGGCGGTGCTCGATGCCGTCGCCGGACCGGTGGGCGGTGACAGGACCGGACGTCGTGGGCTTCGTGCTCGGGGAACGGGTGCCGGTTGTCGACCGGCTGCGCGCCGCCGCAGCACTGGGGCGGGCAGTCGAGGCCGCGGGGAGCGTGGGCCCCGACTGCTGTTCCGCCGCCACGTCGACGGGCAGCCACGGCTGACCGGACCGGATCTGTCTGTGGGCGGCCGCGTCCAGCCGGGCGCGCGCGGTGTCCATGCCCGTACGGGCAGCCGTGCGCAGGATGCTGGCGGCGGCTGCCTGCTCGGCCCTCACGGCGGGCTCGTAGCGCTCTACGAGGCGTCTCGTCTGGTGGCTGGGCAGCGGGTAGAAGCGATGCACGGCCTCCGGAGGACGGTGATCCACGTTGTCGGTCACCAGAGTGGATTCGATCCGCCTGACGACGGAGGGCATGGCCGCGGCAAGCTGCCACCCGGTACATCGTGTGCGTCAGCTCCGCGAGGCCTCCGGCGTCGGCAAGCACCTCCCGGGTGTCGCGCTGGACCGGGCGCCCTGGTGTCTCCGGGTTCCAGGCCATGCCGTAGAGCAGCTGACCGAGGCGTGTCGTATGCGAGTGCGCGGTGAGCAGGGCGGGGTGCGGAGGCGTCTTGGGCAGGTGTGTGAACTGACCGCTGCGCGCGAGGTGGTAGCTGGGCAGCGGCAGCTTCGGGTGGACGCGAGGGTCGGAGAGATCGACGACCCGGTGCCACTGCGCCGCGCTCTCTTGCCAGGCCTGTGCCGTCTCCCGCAGCCGGCCGGCGGCCTCCCGCAGCGGCTCGGCGGTGTGCGGATCGACGGACGTGGCGACGTGCAGCAGGATACGGCCGGACAGCAGGTCACTCATCGCCCGCCATCGAGTCAGTTGCTGCACGTCGGACCCGCTCAAGCCGGACTCGCCGCGGCCGTGCAGGGCCTCGAAGGCAACCCGGGACAGGCGCTCGCAGTCGTCGGCGAGATGCGCGGTGATGCTCTCGGGAGCATCGGTGGGCAGAGCCGGGCGGGGATCGAGCGGCGGCACATGCGGGAACGCCTCAGTAGCCCGGTTCATCTGTCCGCCGGCGGTGCGGCCGAACACCGAGGCTTGGTCGAGGCTTCCGCGCGCGACGTACAGCTGCACCGCGGTGCCCTCGTTGGTGACGGCCTCGCCCAACGCGTGAGCCACTCGGGCCGCTCCCCAGGCCAGGTCCGCCGAGCAGTGCACCAGGTAGGACCGGGCGGGGCGTTCGGTGAACGCCAGGGCGTACGGCGTCACCGGGATGCCGTCCCGCCCGCGATGGCTGGCGATGAGGTCCTGTACGGCGGCCGCCGCCTGGACCGCACGGGCCAGCGGAGTGCCGTGGTGCAGGGCGGCAACCTCGTCGTCGAGGGCGGGCAATCGTCCGGCCGCGCGGCGCAGAGCGCTCTGGGCGGTGGCCAGATGGGTGGCGGGCCCGGGGTTCGCCCGCCGGGGCCGCTCCCCGGCGCTCTCCAGTGCGGTCTGCAGGTGCCTGACCAGGTTGGTCAGCTGTCGGACCACGACGGACTGTTCTCGGGCATCGTCCGGCATGAGGGTGTCGGAGATGACCTCGCGCAGGTTGCGGCTGGCGGTCTCGCTCAGCTCTCTCAGCGTGGTGGGCATGCCTATCGCTCCCGGGTAGCGAGGAGCGCCCCGGCGGCGGTTGCAGCTTTGTCAGCAGCCTCCCGCACCGCCGCTCGGCCGCCTTCTTCCGTCCCCGGCTCGGCAGCCGTATGCTCGAGGGCCGCCTGGACGTGGCGCAGTAGCTCCACGTATGGGGCGAGCCCTTCGGCACCAGGCGACAGGGGCGGCACGTCGACGGGGCGACCGAGCCCAGGCAGCGGCAGGAGGCTCCGGCCGGCCGCACTCGCCTGCGCGGCCATCAGGGCCTGGAGCTCGTCGCCGACTTCCTCAAAAGCGACAGCGTCCGCCACCTGTTCGGCCACGGCGAAGGCTTCCCAGGCGGCTGCCATGACCTGGGCACGGTCCGTCGAATCCAGGGACGCGTCCAAGGGCTTCAACGTGTCTGGTAGTGACACTCCGATACTCCATGTCTCGCTCAGTCAGGCAGAGATCGTCTCACTCGGTGAAGACAACGCAGGGCGCCCTGTGGATAACCACCTAGGGCTCGGTGTTGAGCCAGAAGGACAGGCCCTACAGGTGGGAGCGGCCGTCCTGGGCGAGAATGGGAGTAGAGGAGGTTGTCGTGTCATCACCGTTCCTTCGGGACACGGATCAGTGCGAGGTTGACGTAGGACGCAGCCCGCTCGACCCCAGTACGTAATCGGCTGCAATGCCTCATTTGCCGGAATCCCTTAAAGTCCCTGAGAACACGCTTCGGCGGTCATAAACTCGCAGGTCGAACAGTCTGCTCCCCGCACCCGCGGGGATGGTCCCAGCGGGTTCACCGTGATGTACCCGGCGTCCACCTGCTCCCCGCACCCGCGGGGATGGTCCCCATCGGTGGGCCTGGCCGGAGTTGGCGGATCCCTGCTCCCCGCACCCGCGGGGATGGTCCCCCCCCGGCGGGGTCACCCCCGCCGCCTTGAGTCTGCTCCCCGCACCCGCGGGGATGGTCCCGGTCGCCTTGATGTTCAGCTTTCCGATGTGCCCTGCTCCCCGCACCCGCGGGGATGGTCCCCTTCGGGACGATGGGGTAATCCACGAAAGGGACTGCTCCCCGCACCCGCGGGGATGGTCCCAGCGGCTTGAGGACGGACTCCCACATGAACTTCTGCTCCCCGCACCCGCGGGGATGGTCCACCTCCGGCGCGTTCTGCTATCCCTCTCACCCACTGCTCCCCGCACCCGCGGGGATGGTCCCTCGCCGGTCACCTCGTCCACGCCGATGCCGACCTGCTCCCCGCACCCGCGGGGATGGTCCCGGCACCGCGTCACGAATCGACCGGGCTACGACCTGCTCCCCGCACCCGCGGGGATGGTCCCCGAGGCCGCTCCACCAGCTTCACGCTGTACCGCTGCTCCCCGCACCCGCGGGGATGGTCCCACGTAGTACGGCCGACCAGCCCCGGAGGGCTACTGCTCCCCGCACCCGCGGGGATGGTCCCCACCAGGCGCGCCGGTCCGGCGACGGGGACGCCTGCTCCCCGCACCCGCGGGGATGGTCCCGCGGCCCCCATCACCACCGACCAGCGCGCCACCTGCTCCCCGCACCCGCGGGGATGGTCCCGCTCACGGCCCCCAGCACGTACGGGCCTGGCCTGCTCCTCGCACCCGCGGGGATGGTCCCAGCGGCAAGGACGTGCGCCCGTGAGCGCCGAACTGCTCCCTGCACCCGCAGGGATGGCCCCCGGTCGTCGGCGTCGCGCTGGAGGCCAGCCATCTGCTCCCCGCACCCGCAGGGTTGCCGTCTCATGGCGACGAGGCGCTCAACTGCTGACGCCGTCGCGCAGCAGCGTTCTGCCGTGCCCCGCGCCCCGGTCAGCGCACGGCACGGACCATCACAGTCAGGACCGGCGACGCCGGTGACGGCTGGCTCTGTCCGATGTCCTCGTACCCCCACGACCGGTAGAGAGCGTGGACCTTTCCGTCCCCGGCGGCCGGGTTGACCATCAGCGTGACGAACGGTTCGTCGCGCGTGGCGAGGAGGGCGTCGTGGATACGCCGGGCAGTGCCGGTCTTCCGCCACGCCGGCCGGACGCCGATCTCCTTCAGAGCCACGGCCGGGCGCTCGGCGTATGGGGCCGCAGGCGCCGGGCTGGTGCGCTGCCAGTAGCGGTCGCCGTGCTCGATGGTGTTGGCGTAGGCGTATCCGACCGGATGCTCGTCCGCGTAGGCGAGGACTGCGGTGAATCCCGGCTCGCCGCCGTGCCGGTCCAGGCGCTCGCCGAAGGCGGTGACCGCGTAATTGGGCAGGTGGAGAAGCGGGGCGCGCACGTCGGCGTAGACGTCGAGGAGGTCGCCGCGGGCGGTGTCGAGGGTGGTGAACGTGCGCAGTTCGATGGCGGGCGCCGTGGTCATGCGGCCATCCTCCAGGAGGCGGTGTGCTCGGTCCAGGTCTGCACGGTGGAGCTGCGGGGCGCGGTGGCGCGCAGCGCGGCCCCGAACTCCTGCAGCATGCGCGTCACCCGGGCGTGCCGGGTGGCGGCGTCGGCGGGGACCTTCATCGCGGTGCTCGTGGCGGCGTCGGCTGCACCCTGTGCGAGCTGGGCGTGCGCGAGACGGGTCGTGGTGATGGACCGGGACCGGACCATGTGCGGCCGCAGGGCGGAGAGGCAGCGGTGGGCGTGGTACTCGGCGGTCGAGTAGTCGCCGAGTGCCAGATGGGCGGACAGGGCCAGGGAGTGCAGCTCGGCCTGGTCGTAGAAGGCGAGCAGCCATACGGGCCGGTAGTCGCCGGGGTCGGCACGCAGCATGGCTTCCTGCGCCTGGTCGAACGCACGGCGGGTGCCGGTGCGGTCGTGCGCCGCGCCGTGGATCGCCGCATGCCGGGCCATGCCGAGGGAAGCGAACATCGGGTCGCGGCGCGTGATGTACAGGTTGCGGGCGACGTCGTTGGCGGCGAACGCGTCGGCGGGCCGGCCCATGTGGCGGTACATGGTGCCCGTGTGGCTCCAGATACGGAACTTGATGGCCTGGTCACCGGACATCTCGGCGAGGGCCTGAGCCTCACGCATGTGCGCCTTGGCGACGTCGTAGCGGCGGCCGTCGATGGCGGCCCACATCGCCGACGAGCGGAACGCCGCCGCGGAGGCGTAGAGGTTGCTGCGTACGCGCTGGGTGGCACTGCCGGCGTTCTGCAGGTTCAGAGCCTCGTCGGCGAGCGCGGCCGCCCGCTGTTCGATGCCGAGCTGTCCGCCGTGTCGGTGGTCGCTGGCGATGATCTCGGCGAAGCGCTTGTTCAGGCGGTCCACGTCGCTCATGCCGATGCGGCGGGGCCCTGCGGCGCCTGGCGCGGCCGCTGCTGCTGCGGCGGCAGCAGCGATGCCGCCGACGAGGGTGCGGCGCTTCATGTCGGGGTCCTCCTGCTGCGGTGGGGAGGGGGTGGACGAAGGCCGGCCCCGTGGCACGAACCCCAGAGCGACGGCGGGCAGGCCGCTGACGTCCTCGATCGCCTTGCGGGTGGCTGATTTGGGCCACATGACACGGCCCGCCTTCCAGGCTCGGACCGACGAGCCGTCGAGTCCGCCAGGCCGGCCGGTCAGCCGCTCGAGGGCCCCGTTCACGGCGTCGGCGAGGCTGTTGGAGCTGTAGCCGTGTTCGGCCATCCACGCCTCGAGAACGGCGTTGCGCGTGGTGTCCATGCCCGAACGGTAGCTCTGACGCCCCCTCATCCACCAGGTAAAGGGAAAGTCAAATCATCCTAGGCCTTTCCTCGGAGTGGACGGCGAATCGCCCTAACCACCAGGCCCCAGAAGCGAGTTGTCTGGTTGGTGGCTGCTCGCCCTCTCCTCCGGAGCGAGCGGCTGTTGACCGTCCGGCCTCCTCCTCGCGGCTTCTCAGGAGTGGGCCGGACACCGAGACGACGCGAGGGCTCAACCCCGATGACGAGTCTGATCACGCTCATGCAATCCGCTGCCACCGGGCATCCCGCCTACAGCCAGACCTTCCCGTGCGAGCCGTCCACTGCCGAAGCCGGCCGGACGCTCGTTCGTGACGCCCTCGGTGCATGGCACCTCGACGACCTCGCCGAGGTCACCGCGCTGATCATGTCGGAGCTGATTGCGAACGCCGTCACGCACACGCCGTGCCGATCGATCCGTCTGATCGTCGGGCGGCCGAGCGCGGCACGGGTACGGGCCGGGGTGGTGGACCGGGCGCCATACCGCCTGCCGGTCCTCGGCCGGGCCGGCGAGGACGACGAGTCAGGGCGTGGCCTGCTCCTGATCGATGGCATCGCCGACCGCTGGGGCTATGACCTGCACGGCCCGCACAGGAGCCCGTGGGGCAAGGAGGTCTGGGCCGAACTCCTGATGAAGACAGACGGGTGAGCACCTCCGTGGCGGCCTCGGGCTTTCCGGACGTCATCCGCCTCCGCATGACCTCTCGAAAGCGACGGCCGGCTGCCGTCTCACCAGACTCCCGCCCCGATCAGGCGGCGCCGTGCCGTACGGCCGGAGGCGGGCTGCACCGCACAGAAGCATTCCGACGTAGAGGAGTTGGCATGACACGCAGCACCGTAGTCCCGAGCAACACGCAGGTGAACGGGCGGACGCCGAGGCCGTCGGACGGCTTCGACCTGGACGTCTCCCTCGTCGAGGTGGCCGACCCGGCGGGCCTGGTCAACCTGACCGACGACAACTGCGGATCCACCTGCGGCGCCTGCACCACGAACGTCGCCTGACCACCCCAGGGCTTCGCGTCTTCGCGGGCTGGTGCTGCCGCGCCGTGTGGCGTGGCGGCACCAGTCGCCGTCCCTCACCCACGGAGGTAGTGGTGGCTGATCCGTATCCGGCGTTCCGTGCCGGCACGACCGCTTTCGTACGAGCCGTTGCCCGCCCGGAACCGCCGTGTCCTCCGCTTCCCGACCCCGACGACCGCTCCGCCGACGGAGTCGCCGCCTGCATCGCGTGGCTGCGTACCGTCCTCGCCGACTACGACCTCGCCGAAGCCCTGGAGTACGCCAGCCCGGTTCTGGCCGCGAGGGTACGGAGCGTGTGCACGTCCGTTGAACCGTCCACGGCGCGCGTTGCACCGTCCACGGCGCGCGTTGAGCCGTCCGCGCGGCAGGTGGGGCGTGTGGCGCTGTCCGTGGCGCGCTACCTGCTGCGTTCCCGGCACAGGGCTACGCCGTTCGGGCTCTTCGCCGGTGTGACCGTCGCGGGATTCGGCCCGCAGGCGCGCGCGAGCTGGGGTGGCGAGCACGTGGCCGTCGGCCATGCGGGCGCGGAGTGGCTGGCCGCTGTCGTCGAGCGGCTGGAGTCCTGCCCGGGCCTCTTCGAACGACTGCCCGTTGTCGTCAACAACACCGTGACGAGCCGCGGCGACCGGTTCGTCGTGCCGTTCCAATCCGACGACCGGAGCGAGCGGACTCGCGCGGTGGAGGCGTCCCTCGCCCTGACCGAGCCCGTGCGCGCGGTCCTCGCCGTGGCGCGGGAGCCGGTCCGGGGCGGTGAACTCGTGGACAAGCTCCAGGCGGAGTTTCCCGAGGCCGGGCCGGAGAAGGTACGCCGACTGCTGGCGGAGCTGGTCCGACGACGGGTGCTGATCACGGGCCTGCACGCGCCGAGCACCGAGACCGACGCCCTCGGACACCTGCTCGACCGGCTCCGCACCATCGACGCCGCTGACCTCCCGGCTCTGGCCGAGACCGCGCGCGAACTGGGGGAGACCCGGGCCATGCTGACGGAGTGCGCCTCGCGCGGTGGGCGCGACAGCGCGGCAGCGCGGATGAGGGCTCTCGTGCCGGGGCTGCGCCGCCACCCCGTCGCACTCGACCTGCGCCTGGACGCGCAGCTCGTACTGCCGGACGCGGTCGCCCGCGAGACCGAGCGCGCCGCACTGATCCTGACCAGGCTCAGCGGTCGCCCGTACGGCACCGCGGCGTGGGGTGCGTACCACCAGCGGTTCTACGAGCGGTACGGCATCGGCACCATGGTGCCGCTTCAGGAAGTCGTCGCCGACAGCGGCATCGGTTACCCCGAGGGCTACCCGGGTACCTCGCCCGGCGCCCGCCGGCCGCGCCTCTCCGCCCGTGACGACGCCCTCGTACGGCTGGCGCAGGCCGCCGCGCTCGACGGCAGTGACGAGGTGGTCCTCACCGACGAGTCGATCGACGGCCTGGACGCAGGGCCCGACGAACCCCGACTGCCACCGCACCTGGAGATGGGGGTACGGGTCCATGCCGGCAGCGTGGACGCGTTGCAGCGCGGGAGGTTCCGGCTGGAGATCGTGAGCGTGTCCCGCGGCGTCGGCGTGACCACGGGCCGCTTCCTCGGCGTTCTGGCCCCGGCCGACCGTGCGGCCTTGGCCGCCGAACTGTCCGGCCTTCCGACCGCCGACGGCGACACCGTGCCCGCCCAGCTCTCCTTTCCGCCGCTCCTGCCGGAGAGTGCCCACGTCGCGCGGGCCCCGCGGGTCCTGCCGACCGTGATCAGCCTCCAGGAACACCGCGCCCTCGCCGACGACGTCCTCGGACCCGCGGACTTGGCGGTGGGGTGCGACGGCCGCCGCATGTATCTGGCCCTCCCGGAGCGTGGCCGGCGCGTCGAGGCCGTCGGGATGCACGCGTTGAACCTCCATACGCACACTCCGCCGCTCGTGCGGTTCCTCGCCGAGTTGCCCCGCGCCCAGAGCGCGCAGGTCACCGTGTTCGACTGGGGCGCCGCGGCGGCGATGCCGTTCCTGCCGCGCCTGCGGTACGGGCGCATCGTGCTCGTTCCGGCCCGCTGGCGACTCGAGGCATCCGAGCTGCCTGGTCGCGCGCATCCCCGGACCGAATGGGACGCCGCCCTCACCGACTGGCGGGCACGGCGGCGGCTGCCTCGGCGGGTCCACCTCGTGGAGGACGACCGGCGCCTCTTCCTCGACCTCGACGAGGCCGGCCACCGGACGCTGCTGCGCCACCATCTCGACCGAGTGCGCCAGGCCCTGCTCGAGGAGGCGGCGGAACCGGGGGCGTTCGGCTGGTGCGACGGCCGGGCCCACGAGGTGGTGGTGCCGCTCAAGGCGACCCGGCCGTCGTCGTGGCCGGAGCTGCCCGCCCCCACTCCCGCACGCGCCCTCTCCCATGCCCAGACGCAGACCCCGGCCACTTCGCCGGTACTGCTGGCCGCGTTGTACGGAGACCCCCGCCGCCAGGACGCGCTGCTCTCCCGCCACCTGCCTGATCTGCTCGAACGACTCGGTGGACCGCCGTGGTGGTTCATCCGCTTCCGCGACCCCGAGCAGCACGTGCGCCTGCGCATCGCGCTCCCCACTCCCGAGGCGTTCGCCGGGACGGCCCGGACAGTGAGTACGTGGGCCGACGAGCTGCGCGGTGCAGGGCTGTTGGCGGACCTGCGGTACCCGACCTCCTATCGGGAGACGGGGCGCTGGGGCTCCGGCGACGCATGGGATGCGGCCGAGGACGTGTTCCGCGCGGACTCGCGCGCCGTCCTGGCCCAGCTCTCCCAACGGCGGCGTCCGCACCGGCGCACGCTGGTGGCCGCGAACGCCGTCTCCATCACCTCCGCGTTCCTCGGCGGCACGGAAGCCGGGACGCGCTGGCTGATCGACCACGTGCCGCCCGTGGCGCCCGGGCCCGTGCCGCGCCCGCAGTTCACCGAAGCCGTACGTCTGGCCGACCCCGGCGACGACTGGTCGGCACTGCGCGCCGTACCCGGAGGAGCGGCCGTCGTGTCGGCGTGGGCGGACCGGGACGCGGCGCTCGCCGCCTACCGGCGGCACCTGCCCGGACCCCACACGCAGGGCATCGCCCTCGACGACGTCCTGACTTCGCTGCTGCACGTCCATTTCGTACGGCACATCGCGGTGAACTTCCCCGAAGAGGAGATATGCCTCCACCTCGCCCGCGCTGCCGCCCTGGCGTGGTCCGCACGCACCACTGGGAGAACACCTACTGGGAGAACGCCATGACCGCACAGGCCGCACAGGCCCCGCTCGACCTGGTCGACGCCGTCGCCCAGCAGCTCACCGACCCCGGCAGTGTGCTCCTGCCGGCGGCACACCGGCAGCACCTCGCCCACGGCCTCCCCGGCATCGCGCTGCTGCACATCGAGCGGGCCGCGGCCGGCCTCGGCCCGTGGCAGCGCGCCCACGACTGGCTCGCCGCAGCATCCCGCGCACCGCTCACCAGCGGCCCCGACAGCCACCCGTTCTACGGGGCGTCCGCCTTCGCGCACGCCCTGGCCTGCGCCGCCGATCACCTGCCCGGTGCCTACCGACGCGCTCTCGACACCCTGGACCGGCAGACGGCGGCCGATGCGATCCGCCGCGTCGACGCCGCTCACCACCGCATCGACACCGGGCGCCTCCCGGCGCTCGCCGAGTTCGACACCATCCGGGGCCTGTCCGGCTACGGCGCCCACCTCCTGCGCCGCAACCCCGACTCGTCCGCCCTGCGCGCCGTCCTCGGCTATTGCGTACGCCTCACCCGGCCGATCACCCAGGACGGAGACACCCTGCCGGGCTGGTGGACGGAAACGGGCCCCTCGGGCCGCCCGGACGAACGCTTCCCAGGCGGACACGCCAACAGCGGCATGGCGCACGGCGTAGGCGGTGTACTCGCCCTGCTGGCGCTCGCTGCCCGGTACGGCACCTTCGTCGCCGGGCACGGCGAAGCACTGGACCGCATCCTGACCTGGCTGGACCACTGGGAGGACGGTAGCGGGCCGACCTGGCCGTACTGGATCACCCGGGCCGAGCTGCGCGCCGGCCACCCCGCCCCGTCCGCGCCACGGCGGCCGTCATGGTGCTACGGCACCGCAGGTCTCGCCCGGGCCCGGCAACTCGCCGCACTCGCCCTCGGCGACACCCGCCGCCGGCTGGACGCCGAGAACGCGCTCGTGGCCGCCCTCACCGACCCCGCCCAGCTCAAGGCGACGAGGGACAACGCCCTGTGCCACGGATTCGCCGGCCTCGCCCACATCGCGGCCCGCGCGGCCGACGACGCCCACCCCTCGACCTCCCGACGGCTCCGCGCCGTGATCCCGGCACTCCTGGCCGCCGTCCATCCGCCGGGCACCGACCCCGTGCACACCGCCACGGCGATCGTCCAGGACGAAGCGCGTGGCCCCGGCCTCCTCGACGGCGCAGCCGGCATCGCTCTGGCCCTCCTCGCGACCAACGCCGCCGCACCGCCCCGGTCCGCCTGGGACGCCTGCCTGCTCGTCGCCTGACCCCATCGACCGAAGGACATCCGCATGCCCCCGGACCCCTGGCAGCAGCACAACGTCACCTTCGCCGACCGCGAGAGCGCCCGGCGCGCCATCGCCGAACGCATCGCCCCCGCCCTCCTCGCCGCCGAACAGGACGGGCAGCTCACGGGCTGGTGGTTCATGAACAAGCAGCCCTGGCCGCTTCGGTACCGCGCCGACGAGCCATCACCCGCCGTCGAGACGATGCTGAGCGACCTCGTCCAGGACGGCACGGTCGTGTCATGGTTGCCGAGCATCTACGAGCCCGAGACCGAGGCATTCGGCGGGACCGAGGCCATGGAAGCCGCTCACGAGCTGTTCCACGAGGACAGCCGCCACCTGCTCACCCACCGGCCCGGGCCGGAGCACCTCGGGCGCCGGGAAACCGCCGTACTGCTGGCGAGCGCGATGATGCGGGCGGCAGGCCTGGACTGGTTCGAGCAGGGTGACGTGTGGGCGAAGGTCGCCGCCCTCCGGCCGGTCACCGGCCGTCCGCCCTCCGCACGGGCCGCCGAACTGGTGCCCGCGATGCGCAAGCTGATGACCGTGGACGCCCAGGGCCTGTGCCGCCCGGGCGGCCCGCTCGCCGGGCACGGCGGATGGGTGGCCGCGTTCGAGAGGGCAGGTGCCGAGCTGGCTTCCCTCGCTGATCGTGGTGCCCTCACACGCGGTCTTCGAGCCGTCGTCGCCCACCACGCGATCTTCCACTCCAACCGCGCCGGCCTCCTCAGAGGCGACCAGAGCGCAATGTCCGACATCGCACGAGAGGTAGTCATGGGAACGAGCGACAGCCCCACACCGTCCGGCGAAGCAGCGACCGGCGCGCAGCGCGTCCACGTCATTAACGACACGCTCGCCGCACCCGAAGCGGACGCCGAGCGCCTCCGGAACACCCTGGTCGACCAGTTGCGCGCGGACGGGCACGCCCGTACGCCCGCCGTCGAAAACGCACTGCGGACCGTCCCGCGCCACGTGTTCGTGCCCGAGGCGCCGCTCGAGGACGCCTACGCCAACGCGCCCGTGCACATCAAGTACGACACCGACGGCACCTCGATCTCCTGCGCCTCCCAGCCGGGCGTCGTCGCCCTCATGCTGGACCAGCTCGATGCCCGGCCCGGCGAGCGCGTCCTCGAACTCGGCACCGGCACCGGCTACAACGCCGCTCTCCTCGCCCACCTGGTCGGCGACAGCGGACACGTGACCACCCTCGACGTCGACGACGACCTGGTGGAGGGCGCCCGCGCGCATCTCGCCGCCGCAGGGATCGGCAACGTCACGGCGGTGACCCGCGACGGGGCCCTCGGCCACGCCGAAGGCGCACCGTACGACCGCATCATCGCCACCGTCGGCGCGCACGGCGTGCCGCACGCCTGGCTGCAGCAGCTCGCACCCGGCGGCCGGCTCCTCGTCCCCCAGCGCCTCAAGGGCACCGTCTCCCGCTCCATCGCCTACGAGCAGCGCGACGGCCGATGGGCGTCCCTCGGCAGCGAGATGAACACCTTCATGCCGCTTCGCAGGGGCATCGCCGACGACGACCGCAGCGTCATCCCGCTGAGCACGGACGGCACCGTACGCCTGCAGGCCCCGGCCGGGCAGAACATCGACGCCGACGCCCTCGCCGGCGTCCTGTACCAGCCGCGCACCGAGGAGTGGACCGGCGTGACGGTCCGCGCCATGGAGTCGCCCGAGTGGATGGAACTGTTCGTGACCTGCTCCCTCCCCTCGGGCCTGATCCGGCTGCTGTTCCCCCAGACCGCCAAGGGCACTCTGCTCACGGAGGACCCCTACCCCTCGTCGACCGCGGCGGTCGACAAGGGCGCCGTCGCCTACCTGGCGCGGCGCTTGTCGGAACGGAAGACGCCGGAGGGCGGCAGGCTCTGGGAGTTCGGCGTGATCGGTCACGGCCCCTGCAGCGACGAGCTGGCCGCGAAGGCCGCCGAGGCCATCCGCACCTGGGACCGGGAGTACCGCGGCCGTGAGGCCACCTTCGAGATCCAGCCCCTCGACGCCCCCGCCATCGAGCAGCGCCCCGGCCACTTTGCTCTCGACACCCCGCTGAACCGCATCGTCGTCGACTGGCGCTGACGCACCACGCGTAGCGGACGGTGGGTGCCCGCCCGCCGACGTACGGCGGACGGGCACCCACCGTCCCAGCAGCGCTCCAGCTCCCACTCACGCCCGGGGGACCCATGGACCCGTACGGACCCGCAGCCCAGCGCTTCCCGCTCGTCGCCCGATTCCGGCCTCCGTGTCTCCCTCTCCCCGAGCGCGTACGCAACCTCGTCGAACTCGCCGGCACCGCGGTCGAGAAGAGCGACCAGGGCCTCGCATCGTCCGCCTGCAACCAGGCCGCGCTCACCGCCTCCGACGCCGGCCTCCCCGACCTCGCCCGCGAACTGTGCCGCCGGCACGCCGCCGCCTACCTTCACGCCTGCCCCCTGCCCGGCATGAGCGCGATCCGGGGCCTGGAACCGGTCGTCAACCTCGCCCGCCTCCACATCCGCGCCGGCCGCGCGGACGAGGGACGACAGCGGCTGCTCGACCTGTACGCGGCGGTCGAGGCGGGTACGGCTGCCCAGTTCGAGGGCGTCGCCGTACCGGCGGACCTCACCGCGACCGACGAGGACCGCCACGAGGTCCGCGCGTGGCTGTGGCGCGTCCTCCTCGCCGACGGCACCCGCACTCTCACCACCACAGGACGATGGGCCGAGGCCGAAGCACACATCGAAGCCCACCGCGGCGTCGGCAGCCGGATGCTCGACGGGCGCCAGACCGCGGTGATCGCCGCGCTCACCGCCGGCGACACGACCCGGGCCGCTGCCCTTCTCGCCGAGACGAAGCCCGGCGACCCGTGGGAACAGGCCGTGACGGCCTGCCTGACCGTCCTGTGCCGCCGCGACGCCGGGCAGCCGGTCGACCGCCACGTGGCCGACCTGGTGACGGCATACACCGGGCGGAAGACCGACCCGGGCATGACCGTCTTCGACATCCGGTTCGGCCTCACCATCCTCGACGCGACCGGCTCCACCGAGCCATCTGTCGCGCGCCGCATGGTCGACGACCTTCACCGCAGGACCATCAACGCCCGGGACGGCTACGCGGCTCGCGAGACCCTGGCGCACCCTTTGTTCACCGCGATCGCCTCAAGCCGACAAACGCAGGATTGCCGCGACCTGGTGAGTGCCTGCGCCCTCGGGGCAGGCGGCATGCCGAACGAGTCGCAAGCAGAACTCACTTCGATCGTGCGCACCAGCGACAGCGTGATCCGGGCAAGTCTCGCCCGACCGTTCGATTCCGGACGTACGCCTCCTATGGAGAGAGGCTGAGGAAGCGCGGCTCGAAGAGTTCGCGGGAAGAGGAAACGTCCAAGAAGTAGGATGAGCGGCTGGCCCTCCAAGTACCCATGGAGCCCCCGATGCCCTATTTGCCGGAACCGGTGAAAGTCACCGAAACCGCGTCTCTGCGGCCATAAACACGCAGGTCAAGCAGTCTGCTCCCCGCACCCGCGGGGATGGTCCCGGCGCCTACCTGGCCGCGATCGGCGCGGTGAACTGCTCCCCGCACCCGCGGGGATGGTCCTCAACAAGACGTCCCGCCTGTTACCTCCACCGGCCTTCCGACCGTCTACGGGAGCCCTGGATGTGGCGGACAGCGGGGTCAGGCCGCCGGCAGGCGCAGCGAGCGGAGCCGTTCGGCCACTGCGAACGAGTCGAGACGCAGGGCGGTGATGTCGGCGATCAGGTCCCGCCAGGCCTCGAACTTGGTGTTCACCCGCTCCCCGTGCATCCCGAGGTACGCCACGGCCACACCGAAGCCGTACAGCTCGTTGCGGGCGGGCAGCGGCCGGAGCACGACGCACTCCTCAAGCATCACGGCCGCACGCCAGAAGGCGTCCGGGTGGTGCTGGTCGTGGCGCGGCGGGTCGACCTTGTGCCGGGCGGCCAGGCCGACGAACACGGAGTAGTCGTTGACCGCGAGATCGTCCAGCAGCTCGGCCTGGCGTTCCAGGAACCACCGGTAGTCGACGTAGTACTCGGCAGGCACAGGTCAGGCCGCCCGCGCGGCGGTCCGGGCCGGCGCGGGGCCTCCGTATTCAGCGTCGAACGCAGCGGCCGTTTCCGGGTCGCTGGTGACCTGCCGGAAGATCTCCGCGCCGTCGGCCAGCGCGCGCTCGCGCCGCTTCTCCTCGGCGACCTGCGCGAGGTAGGCGTCCAGCGGCAGCCCTGCCGCGTCGGCCAGGGCCCGCAGTGCATCTGCGGTGGTGTCGTCGATCTCGATGCCAGCCATGCCACGAGTATGCCGCGCGAGACCACGCCCAGGCCAGCCACCTGGAAATTACGCTTTGACCTGCTGGTTTCTGATCGCTTCCGCCACTTCGATCAGCCAGGCACCTCTTGGCGCCCGAGCGGAGCGATGACGCTGCCCGACGCCTTGATGCCGGCCAGTAGCGGCGACACCCGAGGTCGAAGGTGCGGTCGGGCTGGTCGAGCAGAGCGAAGTATCTGCCGAACGCCCGGAGGCTCCCGTGCTGCGGCCAGGGCTAGGCTCATGGCCGGACACGGTCACCGACGAGGGGGTTCCGAGGCATGAGCGGGAGAGTGACGGCGGTCAGCAGCAACGGGGAGTACTCGTTCACCAAGCCGAACAGGGACAGCGTCAGGTTGCTCGCCGGGCTCGGTGTGGAGGGGGACGTGCATGCCGGTGTGACGGTCAAGCACCGCTCGCGCATGGCGCAGGATCCCACCCAGCCGAACCTGCGCCAGGTCCACCTCATTCATGAGGAGCTTTTCGACGAGGTCGACGACGACGGATTCAAAGTGGCGCCCGGCGAACTCGGCGAGAACATCACCACGCGTGGCATCGATCTGCTCGGTCTGCCGGTCGGCACACTGCTGCGCATCGGCGACTCCGCAGTCCTGGAGGTTACCGGCCTCCGCAATCCCTGCCTGCAGATCGACAACTTCCAGGACGGACTGCTGAAGCAGGTCGTCGGTCGCGACGAGGCGGGGAACATCGTGCGCAAGGCCGGAATCATGAGCGTCGTGAAGGAAGGCGGTGTGGTGCGCCCCGGCGACAGTGTCGAGACGGAACTTCCCAGCGGTCCGCACCGACCCCTCGACCGGGTCTGACCGGCTCGCCGAGGTCGAGCCATGCCCGAACCCGCCGACAGGCAGCCTTCCAGCGGCAAGGACCCCCTTGCCGCTGGAAGGCTGCTTGTCGTACTGGTGGCGGACGTGGTGGCCGTGCTGTCGGCCGCCATCGTGCTCACCGTACGTGGACTGGGACGGACGGACACCACCCCCGGACAGACAGCGACCAGCGTGCCGCTCCTGGACGGGGCGCCAGTGCTGGGTTTGGGGCCCTGATCTGGCGTGGAATCGGCCCTATGGCCGGCGGGGCGGCCACGGGCGCCGGTGGCTGAAGCTGACTGCATCGACTGCACTCGCTGGTCAGAAATGGTCGAGGGGCTCGGCTGCGTAGGTCCCGTCCTCCAACTGCACGTCAGTCAGTTCGAAGAGGCGTTGGCGGCCGCTGACCCAAGGAGTGATCTTGGTCCCGGTGGGCCGGGTGGTCTCGTACCGCACGGGCCTGCCGTCGGCTTCCTCGGTGCGCAGGAGGGTGAAGCGGCGTACGCGAGGCGGCTCGGCGGGAGTGGCGGCCGGGCTCCGTCGGTACAGCCGGGTACCGGCGACGGCAGCGGCGAGAAGTACGACGAGCAGCCACTGGCCCAGGGCCGTTCCGAGAAGATCCAGGCCCTGGTCGAGGGCGAGGGAGACGAGGGCGGTCATGGCGGCATCACTCCTGGGTGGCGCGGTCATGGCCCGCCGGGGTGACGGACCGCGCCGACTGTGCGGGAGAGGGGTGTTAGGCGCGCAACCCCCATTTGATCTGCCTCATCTGTCCTGCTGATGCTCGCTGGTGGTGTCGGCCCCTGCATGGGTGCCGCCCTCGTCGAGAACGACCAGCGGTACGTCGTCGCCGGAGCCCCAGCCGGGTGGCACGGCGAAGGCCGACGGCGCATCCCCGCTCCAGGGGGCAGGTGGTTCAGGTGACACAGGGGCCCGACGGCCGGTGGCCAGGGCGGCGACGGCGGAACGGAAGACGGGCACGTTCTCGCTGGTCATCTCGTAGGCGATGATTTTGTGCCAGCTGGGATTGTCCGGGTCGTGGACCGGGGCGATGGGCACACTGATGCCTTCGGGCCACCAGCCCTCGCGCACGCCGCGCGGGACGGCACGGGACAGGGCGACGGTCGGGCCGTTGAGTTTCCCGATAGCGGCGCGTAGTTGGTCCGCGTCGATGTAACCGTCGCCGTCGACGATGACCATCTCGGCGAACCGGCGGGCGCCGGCGGTCAGCGAGCGCAGGAAGCGCGTGGCGCGCTCGACGGTCCAGGCGGTGTCGACGGCCGCGACAGTCAGTTCTGCGTGGTGCGCTGCGGCGAGCGCGACGAGCTTCTCGGTGAAGTCCTTGTCCGCGCCCTCGATCGTGATCTTCATATGGCCTTCCGTCAGATTCTTACTCAGTTCTGCGGGATCTCCATGAAGAGTAGGCCCGCGCTTCCCGGCAGGCATGTAGCACCCGAAGAATCTGGCCGGAATTCTCCATGAGGAGAGGTGATCTGTCCGGCGGCTGGGCACGACGGGACATCTGGCATCGGATAACCTCTCCTTATCCGACGTCATGAACAATCGGGGGAGTGCCTGTTGAGCATCGACACCGAGCACCCGTCGGGAGAGGGGGGCACGACTCCCGTTCCGGCGGAGCGGTCCCCGCTGGTCGTCCAGTGGGCGGAGCGCCACGGTGTCGAGGTCGCGCGGCGCCTGGCGGACGCGGAGGACTTCGCGGACGAGGTACGGCGGCGACTGCGACCGGCCAACACGACGGACACGTACGCGAAGGCGTGGAAGGTCTGGACGCGGTTCTGCGGAACGCAGGGCTTTCCCGAACTGGAATGCACGCGTGGTGCGTTGGTGGCGTTCGTCGTGTGGCTGCTGGACCGGGGCCGGGTGGACGGGAAGGGCTACGCCCCGTCGTCGGCGAGCACGATCCTCGCCGGAGCCGTCGTGGAGCTGCGCCGCCGTGGCGCGGAGGTGAACCGGGACGACCAGGCGCAGGCCCGGGTGACCCTGGAGGCGGCAGCCGTGGAGTTGCTGAAGGCGGGGGAGCGGCGAGGCCGGGGCCAGGCCGCCGCGGCCGAGGTCCCCGACCTGTACCGGGTGGCGAGGGCATGCCCCGACACCCTCGCCGGAACTCGGGACAAGGCGCTCGTCCTGACCGGCTTCCACTACGCCTCGCGTGCCCAGGACCCCGCCGGACTCCTCGCCGGAGACGTCGCCCTCACCTCGCGCGGCCTGGTCGTGTCGGTGCTCACCGGCAAGACGAAGCACAGCGTCCGTGATGCGAAGATCAACTACCAGCAGGATCCGGCGATTTGCCCGGTGGAAGCGTGGAAGATGTACCGGGCCCGCCTCGCCGCCGAGGCCCCGTCGCACTGGTCGGAGCCGGACGCCCCCGCGTTCGTCGGCGTCGACCGGCACGGCAACGTCACCGGCGGCATGGTCCCCGACTCCGTCACCCGGGCCGTGAAGCGGATCAGCGCCCGCGCCGGGATCCCGCTCGCCTGGACCGGCCACTCCCTCCGCATCGGCCTGGCCACGACCGCCCGCAAGAAGGGCAAGGATGCCGTGGCGATCGCCGACCAGGGCGGCTGGGCCCGGCACTCCCGCTCCATGAACGGCTATTTCCAGCGGGTCGACGGCTGGGAGGACAACGCCACCGCCGGCCTCACCTGACCAGTGGGCGGCGACAGGAGGCCGCCCGCGACAAGACCAGAACCACATGGCCCTGGACTCGCCACGCAGGAAGGCTGCTTCGTTCCGGCACGGAGGACCGGTGCCGGGGCGAAGCGCGGACGACGAGTGCGCAGATCGCGTGTGTCAGTCGTCCGGGAGGTTGGTGGTGGACCACTCGTTGGCGAAGTGTTCCATCTGCTTCAGCACCAGGTCGATGGCCTCCGGGGCCTGGTCCGGAGGGTAGTTGCGGCGGGCCAGGAGGCGTTTGATGGCGCTGCGCAAGCGGGCCCGGACCGGCTCGCGGGCGATCCAGTCCGGCTTGAGCTTGCTCCGTACCTCAGCGACCAGTTCGCGGGCGATCCCGGCCAGCACCTCATCGCCCATCACCGAACGCGCCGTGCCGTGGTCGGCGACCGCGTCGTAGAAGGCGAGCTCGCGCCAGTCCAGCGGCGGGTCGAACTTCTCGCCGCGCCGGCTGTCCTCCATGACCTCCTTGGCCATCTCGATCAGCTTGGCGATGAGCTCAGCGCTCGTGTACTGCTGCCGCATGTACCGGACCATCAGGTCCTGAAGCCGCTCGGAGAACGTCGTGCGGCGCACGACGTTGTGCCGTGTCACCTCACGCATCTTCTTCTCGATGAGCCGCCGCAGCGCCTCCGCCGCCAGGTGCGGGGTCTCGCTGTTCAGCAGCCGGCCGACGAGCGCGTCGTTGAGCTGCGTCAGGTCGGCGGTCTCCAGGCCGGCCTCCGCGAACAGGTCCGTCACGCCGCTGGTCTCGACGACCGAGGAGGTCAGCTGCGCCAGGTACAGCTCGACATCGCGGGCCACCGGCAGACCGCGCGCCTCGCGGTCCATCGCGTCGTACTTCGCCATGTAGGCGCGGACCTCGACGAAGAACTGGATGTCCCGCCGCCAGGTCGGGTGGTCCGGGAACCGCTCGCCGATGTTCGTGGCGCTGCCGCACAGCGCGTAGAAGCGCTCCAGCCGGTGGGCGTGGTCGCGGAAGCGGCGCCCGAGGGTCTGCCGGGGATCGTCCAGCTTCTCCGGGTCGTTGCCCGCGGTCTGCGGGTCCCGGAGGTAGTTGGCGGCCCGGATGGCGGCGTCGATGAACGCTGTCCTCGCCGGCATGGCCAGCCGTTCCCGCCAGCCGAAACCGCGCAGGATGTCCGAGAGGACGTCGTACTCGTTGCGCAGCTCGTCCAGAGCCCGGTCGACGTCCTGTCCGAGCGTGCGGTCCTCCTGGTCGGCCTCGGTGTACTCGGCGATCGCCCGCTGGAGGTTCTCGGTCAGCGGCGCATACCCGACGAGGAGGCCGTCCTGCTTTGCACGGAAGCGGCGGTTGACGCGGGCCAGCGCCTGCATCAGGTTGGCGCCCTTGAGCGGCCGGTCCAGGTACATCGTGTGGACCGGCGGGGCGTCGAAGCCGGTCAGCAGCATGTTGTTGACGATGAGCAGCTCGAGCTCGTCGTCGGGGTCCTTCGCCCGGTTGATGACCGCCTTCCGCCGGGTGTCGCTCAGGGAGTGGGCGAGCAGGCGGTCGGGGTCCTTGCGCGAGTTCGTGGAGAAGACGACCTTCATGGCGCCCTTGTCGATCTCGTCGCTGTGCCATTCGGGCCGCAGCTCGCGCAGGGCGTCATAGACGCGGACGCAGATCTCCCGGGTCGCGCACACGACCATCGCCTTGCCGGCCGCACCGCCCTTCTCCGAGACGCCGACGAACGGATGCATCCGCTCTCGCCGCGCCTCCCAGTGCTTTACCAGGTTTTCGGCGAGGTCCCGTATGCGGGCGGGCGTGCCGTACATCGCGTTCATCGTGGCGACGGCCTGCTCGACGCGGCGGCGCTCGGTGTCGTCGAGACCGTCGGTGATGCGGTCGGCCTCCTCGTCGATCTTCGTGGGATCGACGTCCTTGTCGAGGACGAGCGAGATCACCCGGCTCTCGTGGAAGACCTTGACGGTGGCCCCGTCGTCGGCGGCCCGCTTGAGGTCGTAGATGTCGACGTAGCCGTCGTACGCGCCCTTGTCGCCGAACACGTCACGGGTGTTGCGGTCGTCCTGGGAGATCGGGGTGCCGGTGAAGGCCAGCAGCGTGGCGTGCGGAAGCGCGTCACGCAGGTGGCGGGCGTAGCCGTTGAGGGAGTCGTAGTGGCTGCGGTGCGCCTCGTCGACGACCACCACGATGTTGCGCCGGTCGGAGAGGAGTGGATGGTCCGCGCCGGACTCCTTCTCCTCTTTCGTACGGCCGAACTTCTGCAGCGTGGTGAAGAGGATGCCGCCGACGCCCTTGGCCGCCAGTTTCTCGCGAAGCTCGGCCCGGGTCTGCACCTGGTGCGGGCTCTCCGGGAGGACCTCGCTCTCGAGGAAGGTGGAGAACAGCTGGTCGTCGAGGTCGGTTCGGTCCGTGATGACCACGACCGTCGGGTTCAGCAGCGCCGGGTCGCGCATCACCATCGTCGTGGTGAGCACCATCTCCTCGGATTTGCCCGAGCCCTGCGTGTGCCAGACGACGCCGGCCTTGCCGTCGCTTGCCGCGGCCTCTCGTACGGCCTCGGCGGCGCGGGTCACCGCGTAGAACTGGTGCGGCTTGGCGATCCGCTTCATCCGCCTCGACGGGACGAAGTTGACGAAGGACCGGACGAGGGAGAGGAAGCGCGGCTGGGTGAACAGGCCGTGCAGGGCGAGGTTCTGTCCCGAGTCCCATATGCCCTCGGCCTCTAGCACGTCGACGCGGTTGCCGAACTCGTCCGTGTTCCACGGCGCGAAGTGCTCGTACGGGGTGAAGGGCGTGCCGTACTTCGCGGTGATGCCGTCGGAGAGCAGGACCACCGCGTTGTAGCGGAAGGCGGTCGGGAACTCCTGGACGTACCGGGTGACCTGCGAGTGCGCCGTCTGGAGCGTGGCGTCCTCGTCGCCGGCCCGCTTCAGCTCCAGCACGGCGACGGGCAGGCCGTTGACGTACAGGACGACGTCGAAGCGGCGATTCTTCTCACCGTCGATGACGGTGACCTGGTTGAGCGCGCGGTAGACGTTCGCGTCGGGATCGTCCAGGTTGACGAGACTGATGGTCGGGTTGTGCTCGGCGCCGAAGGCGTCGGTGTACGTGACGGAGCGGATGCCGGTCGTCAGGTACTCGTGGGCGGTGCGGTTCTCCTCGTACGTGTCCTGAGACGCCGGGGCCGCGGCCGTGGCGACGGCCTCGCGGACGGCGTCCGGGGGCAGGCCGGGGTTGAGCCGCTCGACGGCCTCACGGAGGTCGGGGTAGAGGATCAGGTCGTCCCACGACCTGCGGTGATCGGAGCCGGGAGCGAACGCGTTGCCGGGCGCGGGTTCCCAGGCGAGCTCGCCCAGCTCGTCGAGGGCGAGCAGTTCCCAGTCGGACTCGTGGGGGCGGTGGTTGTCTCTGCCGTCGTCCTCGTGCGTCATGCGTGGTCCTCGACAATCTTCTCGGCGTCCTTGACGCGCAGCCGGCCGGACATGAGCTGGGGGAGGAGGGTGTCGCGGAGGGTGCCGAGGAGCCGGTTCTCACTCTGCAAGGATTTAACATGGGCGAACGCTGTTGCGGCTTCCTCACCAAAAACCGCCAGAGCTTCTGCTTCCGGTCGTTTTACGAAGTAGTTAGCTGCATCCGTCGCACTTACGCGCTGGCGCCCGGAAGTGCCGATCATGTTACGAATGGCATGTGCGCGGAATCTTGCATCACGCGCCAAGAAATAGCTGAGTTCTTTAGGGACCCCACTGCGGGAGCGCATGACGATGAATTCAGTGGATCCAAGCCCTACCTCGCCATCCTCCATGAAGTCGACATATCCGGTCTTCCCGTTTTCTAGGCACGGAGTGATGCGCGCCAGGAGTGTGTCACCGTTCATGAACCGTGGGCCGGACTTGGGTGCCCGCCGAGTCCATGTTGGGATGCTGGCTTGATCGGTCTGCAATGCGGCCATGTCCACATAGACCGGCTCATCTGCAGAGGGTTTGGTTAGCTTTGGATTGAAGGTGATCAAGGCCGTGACTGGAATGGCGTGTTCATCGTCAGGTTCGCCGGACAGGCCCATGGCGGTGTACTTGCAGTGGAGTAGCTGTTCGTACGTGGCCGCGATGCGCCTATTGACATCGATCTTGTCATCCAATGCGCCCAATAGGGTCGCGATGGCATCCTGTTCCGGCCGCTCCGGCACCTTGATCGGGAAGGAGCTGATGTAGTTCCTGTTCAGCATGGGCTGAACACTTCCCGAATTGAATCCAGCGAGATCCAGTACTTGGAAAAGATGGTATGTGAACCGTACGTTGTTTCCTCGGAAATCGGTCACATAGAGCGTTGTATTGAGAGGCCAAAAATC
This sequence comes from Streptomyces pactum, assembly GCF_002005225.1. NCBI lineage: Bacteria > Bacillati > Actinomycetota > Actinomycetes > Kitasatosporales > Streptomycetaceae > Streptomyces > Streptomyces pactum. The sequence goes on along the minus strand of NZ_CP019724.1, from coordinate 1,913,643 downwards.
CTTCTCGGTCAATGTTGGCACACCGAGATTGGCGGCTCGTCCGATACTGATACCTGGCCCGGGGGCTCTAGACTCATTGTGCCAGCCCGTGATGCCGCCACTTCCTACAACGGGGATATTCCCGGGAAGGCGTTGCCCCGAAGGAAGGTCATGTCCTCGTTGAAGGCTGACAAATTCACCCAGCGTAGTATCGAACCACTCAGGCACTGGCCCTCCCCAACTGCTTCCGTACCGTCTTCTCCAGCTCCGCCGACTTGTCGAACAGCCGGTGCAATTCATCAGTCAGTTTGGTGATCCTCTCGGCAATCGCCTCCGCGTTTTCTTCCTCTGCTTGGGCAGCTCCCACGTAGGGCCCTGGCGTCAGAACGTATCCGCGCTTGCGTACGGTTTCCAGGTCTGCCGAGAGACAGAACCCCGGTTCGTCCTTGTACGTCAGCCCCTGTTCGCGCGCTGACGCTGTGCCCCGCCACGCGTGGTACGCTCCAGCGATCTTCGCCAGATCGGCGTCTGTCAGGACGCGCTCGGTCCGGTCGACCATCTTGCCCATGTTCCGGGCGTCGATGAAGAGGATCTCACCGCGCCGGTCCTCCAGGCGCTTTGCGCCCTGCGGGGTCTTGTCCTTGGCCAGGAACCACAGGCAGGCCGCGATCTGAGTTGTGCGGAAGAGCTGGGGCGGCAGCGCGACCATGCAGGCCACCAGGTCCGCTTCGACCAGCGCCTGGCGGATCTCGCCCTCGCCACTCGACTGGGAGCTCATCGAGCCGTTGGCCAGGACGATGCCGGCCGTGCCCCGCTCGCCCAGCTTCGAGATCATGTGCTGGAGCCACGCGTAGTTCGCGTTGTTCCGCGGCGGCACCCCGTACTTCCACCGCGCGTCGCCCTCGTCCCGCGCCCAGTCCTTGATGTTGAAGGGCGGGTTGGCCATCACGAAGTCGGCCTTGAGGTCCGGGTGCTTGTCCTCGGCGAAGGTGTCGCCCCAGCGACCGGCGAGGTTGCCGTCGATGCCGTGGATGGCGAGGTTCATCTTGGCCAGACGCCACGTGCGCTCGTTGAGCTCCTGGCCGTAGACCGCGATGTCCGCCTTGTGGCCGCGGCCCCGGTGCGCCTCGATGAACTTGCTGGCCTGGACGAACATGCCGCCCGAGCCGCACGCCGGGTCGTACACCCGGCCCCCGTACGGCTCCAGGATCTCGACGATCAGTCGGACGACCGACTGCGGGGTGTAGAACTCACCACCCCGCTTGCCCTCCGCCCGTGCGAAGTTGCCGAGGAAGTACTCGTAGACCTCGCCCAGGACATCCTGTGCCGGCTTGTCCTCGGTGCCGCCGAAGCGGGCGTCGCTGATGAGGTCGACGAGCTCGGCCAGACGCTTTTGGTCGACGTTGTCGCGGTTGAAGATCTTCGGCAGGACGCCCTTCAGCGAGGCGTTCTCCGCCATGACCGCGTCCATCGCCTCGTCGAGGAGCCTGCCGACGCCCTGGCTCTTGGCGTTCGCGGCGATCCACGACCACCGCGCGGTCTCCGGGACCCAGAAGACGTGGGCACCGGTGTACTCGTCGCGGTCCTCCAGGAAGTCGTCGAGGCGCTCCTCGTCGATGCCGTCCTCGGCGAGCTCCTTCCTCAGCTCGTTGCGGCGCTCGTCGAAGGCGTCGGAGACGTACTTCAGGAAGATCAGGCCGAGGACGAACTCCTTGTACTGCGCGGCGTCGATGGAGCCGCGCAGCTTGTCCGCGGCCTTCCACAGGATGGCCTGGATCTCCTTGGCGGTGGAGGCGCTGAACAGCTCCGCCTGGTCGGTGGCTTTCTTCGTGCCGGGAGGCATGGGGTAGGAGGTCTCCTTCGGTCGGTCCATCGGTCGGTGTTCAGTCGGTCATGCGGTTCGGTCATCGGTCCCGGGGCCGGGAAGGTCCTGGAAGGTCAGCGTGCCGTCGGCCACGCCGGCGGCGGCTGTGCGGGCCAGGTCGTCCAGAGCCGCGCACTGCTCCCGCAGGAGCGCCGCCCGGTCCTCGACCTCGGACAGCAGGGCGTCGAAGCGCTCAGCCTCCTCCCGCCCCAGGTCCGGGACGAGGAGGTCCTCGATGCCCCGGGAGGCGCGTACGGCCCCGCTGGTGCGCGAGTACTCGGCGGCCGCCGCCCGCAGCAGCGCCGCCAGCACCCGGGGGAAGACCGGGGGATCGGCGTCCGGCCGTACCCGCAGGACGCGGCCCGGAGCGGCGACCACGGACAGGCCGGCCTCGTCGACGTAGACACCGAAGCGCGGGTTCGCGGTGATGACGAGGTCGCCGGGCTCGGTGAATTCGGCGTGGTCGTACGCGGTGAGCAGTAAACCGCGGTCGATACGGCGGCCGCCCGGGCGCGCGATGCCCAGGACCTCCTCGGGAGTGAGCACCGTGTAGTGGCCCTCGGCCGCGATGTGCTCGGGGGCGATCCGGTGTCCGGGGCGGCGGCGCAGCCGGCGCTGCTCGACGAGCCGCCGGACGGTGGTGCGACGGGGCTGCTGCTGGTCTTCGGAGCGCAGCACGGCCTGGATGCGCAACGCCGCGCGCAGATCGGCCCGGTGGCTCGCCGAGGAGTGCTCGTGGAGCTCGATCAGGCGCCGTTCCAGGCCGCTGATACGGGCCGGTCGCTCGATGACGCCGCGCGTGTAGCGGGACTCGTGCGGGCGGTGCTGCGGGCTGAAGGGGGTGCCGGGCCGATCGTCGAGGTCCTTGGCGGGGACGATGACGGCGTGGCAGGGCTCGTGCCTGCGGTCGCCGTGCCAGCGGGAAGCGCGCCAGATGGCGATGTCCTCCGCGAGCGCGTCGAGGACCGGCTCGGTCAGCGGGCGCGCGGAGAGGTCGGCGAGGAGGACGAGGCCCGTGCGTTCCTCCTCCGCCGTGCGGGACAGGACCCACACGGCGCTGCGGTAGCCGGGGCGGTAGGGGAGCACGCCCTCGGGGAGGCCGATCGCGGCCTTGAGCAGACCGGAACGGAGGAAGGAGCGGCGCAGGCGGTCGGCCTCGTCGTGCCGGGGCAAGGGGCCTACGAGGACGTCGGCGGGGCCGAGGACCACGGCCGTGGAGCCGGCGCCGAGGTAGTCGGTGAGCCCCTGTATCCGGTCCAGTACCGCCACCGGGTCACGGACCTCCGCGGCCTCGTAGGGCAGGGCGCAGACCAGCAGGTGAGGGTCGCCCCACACGTCGACGGAGGCTGCCAGTTCTTCGCCCTCGGTGACGTCTAGCTGGAACTCGTACACTCCGCGCACCAGCATCCGGCGGCGTACGAGCCGGGCCCGGGCCGGGTCAGGGTCGCAGGCGAGGTAGGTGTGGCCGGAACCCTCCGGCGCCAGGGTGTGCAGGGCGGCGAGGAGGTCGCCGGTGCGGGCGTAGGGGGTGGCGAGGACGGCTTCCTCGTCCAGGTCCTCCACCCCGGCCAGGGAGGCGAGCGCACGGACGACGGCCGGGGCGGGCTCGTCGCCGGCCGGGTCGTGGGAGCCGAGGCGTCGGCGGGCCTCCAAAACCCAGTCGAAGGCCTCGGCGGGTGTGTAGGCGGCCTCGACCAGCTCGTCGGCGAGGGTGGCCAGTGCCGAGCCCCTGGTGCCTGCGGGGCCCATGGGCCCCTCGGAGTCGCCGGTGTGGTCGTCCGGGTTGCCAGGTATGGCACGCAGCTCTGACAACAGGAACTGGTCCTCCGGGTCCAGGTCGGCGGCTCGGGCCAGCAGCCCGTCCCAGTCCTGGCCGGAGACGGGCGCGTCGAGCTGCTGGCGGAGGCAGATCAAGGCGGTCAGCGCCCCCACCAGGACGGGAGCCGGCAAGTCGGGTGTACGCCAGGCGGCGAGGGTGTGCAGGGACAGCTCTGCGCGAAGGCGGCGGGCATCGGTGTTGCCGCGACCGGTCGACGACAGCCAGTCGACGATCGCACGCCCGTCGAACAGGGGCCGGCCGTCCACGTGGTCGACGGGCGCTGGAAAGTCGGGATGCCGGCGGCTCCAGGTGGTGGGGACGGGCCGCTGTACTTGGGCGAGGGCGGCGATCTCGGCGTAAGTGATCCGCCAGGCCGGCGTTTCGGGCACGATGGGCGATACGGCTTCGCGTGCGGTGGTCACTCGACCCCGTCCCCCTCCGTGTCGGGCCTGTTCCTCATTGGCCGCTCCCGGGTGGATCGCCCGGTCTCACGGCAGGCAGAACATTACAGCCAAGGGCGCATCGTGCTCCCGATCGGTCTGATAACCCGGGTTACCAGGGTAAATAGAGAGCCTCTGATTCGGATCAGGTGCACCTTTGGTGTCCGCTCACCGCACCACGTTCCGTACGGAGGTCCCACCATGGCCGACACGCCCTCGTTCCCGCCCACCCCCCAGCAGCCCGGAGGTACGGGCCCGAGTTCGCGCCCGGGCCCCGGTCAGGGCCCCGGTCCGCACACCGGGCCCGTGCCCGGACGGGCCGCCGGCCCGCACCCGATGCCCACGGCGGCCGGGCAGCCGCCAGCGTTCACTCCGCCGCCCGCCCACGGCACGCTCACCGGGGGCAAGCCCTCACGCCGCAAGGCGTGGCTCACCCACGGCGCGACGGCGTTCGTCGCGCTGATCTTCGGTGCCGCGATCGGCGGCAGCGGTGAGGCCGACGGCGCCGCGGACGCCTCGGGGCCCGCCCCGGCCGTCACCGTCACCGAGACCGCGCCCGCCGGAAAGGGCCCGGACGCACCGGAGCCGGCGGTCACCGTCACCGAGACGGTCAAGGAGACGGTCACCGCCAAGCCGAAGCCGACGAAGAAGCCCGGCCCACCGAGCAGCTTCGACGGGGACGGCCAGTACCTGGTGGGCGAGGACATCCAGGCGGGCACGTACAAGACTGCCGGACCCCAGGACGACAGCATCATCCCCAACTGCTATTGGGCCCGGCTCAAGGACGCCTCCGGCGAGTTCGACGCGATCATCGCCAACGACAACCTCAAGGGCCAGGGCCGCGTGACCCTCAACAAGGGCGAGTACTTCGAGACCAACGGCTGTCAGAAGTGGGAGAAGGCCGGCTGACGCCTCCGCCGTCCCGGCTCCGATCTGCCGCTCACCGGTGATGCGGCCCGCCCCCGCGTGCTCTTAGCGACGTCGGCGGGTCTGCACGAATGGGCGTCGTGCTCCGGCACCGGCGGCTACTCCGACATCGGCCTCGGCACCCAGGCCAACGTCACAGGCGAGGACGACTGCGCGCCGACGGGATCGAGTTCACACTCGGCGACTGACACGGGCTCGGCCGAGGCCCCAAGCAACTCGCACAGGACCGAGCACCACCCGCTTTTACCCCCGTTCGAAAGGGCTGTGCCATGAGCAGCAAGCGGCAGCGCAAGCACACCACCCGGAAGTCGACACTCCACCGCCTCAAGGTGCCCCGGACAGGGGTAGCCGACCTCCGGGACCTGGTCCGAGACCGCTACCTGGAGAGCCCCGACCACACGGTGCGGGATTTCGCCGCGCAGGGCATCGAAGGCCTGCTGGTCGCTGGGGGAGTCCCCCGCGAGCGGGCCGACTGGTGCACGGCGGTCGAGGCCATCACCGGCCTCGCGGTCAGCGAGCGCAGCCACTCCGCCGCCGGCCTCGTCCTGATGCGGACCGAGCGCGGCTTCTACGCCCTCAGCTACGGCGTGGGCCACCACATGCTCGACCCCTCTCACCGCGACGACGACTTCGGACTGGAGTTCGCCACCCGCAGCCTCGACGAGGACGGCGTCATCAAGGTCCGCAACCAGATCATGGACGGTCGGGGGCGGATCGACGAGTATTCGGTCGCCCGCGGAGAGCGCATCGACGGCTTCGGACTCGACCGGATCGGCGCCATCGTCAGGCGCCTGTGCGGCACTGTCAGCGGCATCCCCCTGACGTCGGTACGGGACGGAAAGGCCCACCAGGTCAAGGTGGAATGCGCGGCGTCGACCATCAAGCTACCCCTGGCGACCCGTCCCGAGGACTTCCTCGGCGATCTGCGGGCGATCGAGGAGATCTGCGCCCGCCCCGAACCCCTTCCCGAACTGCGCTTCGTCGACCGAGTCCGCACCCTCGCCCCTTCCGGTCGCAAGGCGGAAGAGGCGAAGGACGCCCTGGACAGGCTGCTCGCAGATCCGGACAGTCCCCGCCTCGCCGTCAGCGTGCCGGAGTCCTGCCTGGAGGCCTTCGGATCCGCCCAGGCGTTCCGGCTCACCAGACCGAACCACGGCCGCGAGGAGGTGACCGACCTCGATCTGGCCGCCCTGCTGAGGTTCGTCGGGGACGAGGACGAGGGCGACCGGTTGAAGGCGCTGGGGGAGGTGCGCGTCACGCTGTACGCCGACGACGACTGCCGGACTCCCGCGAGCTCCGCCACCAAGGGCTCCGAGTGGCTCATCGCCGACGTTCCGGTCGGGGCCCACCGCTACTTCTACGGTCAGGGGAAGTGGTACGAGGTCGGCGCCGAGTTCCTGGAAACGCTGCAGGAGGAACTGCGGGAGCTGTTCGCGCGGAAGGGGACGGTGACCCTGCCGCCGTGGCCGAAGGGCGTGAGCGACTCGAAGGGACGGGACTCCCACGACGAGGCCTGGTACAACGAAGAGGTCGCCAAACAGCCGGGCTACACGCTGTTCGACAAGAAGACCGTCGTCACCGACAGGTTCAATGGCGGCGGCCTTGAGATCTGTGACGTTCTCGGGCCCCGGGGTGAGCTGATCTGCGTGAAGAAGGCGTCGCAGACCGCGTCCCTCAACCACCTCTTCGCCCAGGGAGTGGTCGCGGTCGAGACACTCCGTACCGACCTCGAGGTGCGCGAGAAGTTCCGCACGCAGGTGGCCGCCCGAGCCGGAGGTCACATGGTCCCGGAGGATCTCGGCGCTCTCCGTGTGGTGTTCGGCATCCTCCTCAAGGACGGGCGGGACATCACCGTCGACTCCCTCTTCGCCTTCGCCCAGGTCTCGCTCCTGAACGCGGCCCGGCGACTGCGCGCCATGCACGCCGAGGTGGAAGTGATCCCCATCCGTCGCTGACCACAGGACGGGCGATGGTGGGTGCGGCCCCGACCATACGGGGCCGCCAGGGGAACGCCGGGCTCATCGGGCGCCACTCGACTCCCTGCGTCCGTGGTAGTGAACTCACGTCAGAGCACGCAAAGTTGATAACCCGGGTTATCAACTTACCCAAGCAATAAAGTGCTTGCTTCCTCTTATCGTTCCGTCCTGTCGGCAGGCGCCGCAGGAACCACATCCTCCGCGGCCTCAGCCGGTGTCCCACCCTTCTCCGCTTCAGCACCGGACCCAGGTAGGCACTCATGACCGAGACAGCACAGCCCGACCCGTCCACGAACCCCACCCCCGCCCACCCGGCTGCAGCCGACCAGCCCGCCCCGCTGGCCGAGCTGGTGCGGGCCCGCCTGGCCGCGGCGGAACTCGCCGAGCCGGTGAAGGCGCTTGTCGAGGAAGCCCTTGGCGACGGTGAGACCCGGGTGGCCTCCCCGGTCGGCCGCGTCTATCTCGAGTCCGTCTCCGTATCCCGGTTCCGCGGCATCGGCCCCCGCGCCTGGCTCAGGCTCAGCCCCCGGCCCGGCGTGAACCTCGTCGTCGGCCGCAACGGTTCCGGCAAGTCCAGCATCGCCGAGGGCATCGAGACGGCCTTCACCGGCACGAACCTGCGGTGGGAGGGCAAGGACGCGGCGAGGACCCAAAACTGGCGCAACCTCCACGACACCGACGGCGGGCCGGAGATCGAGGTCAAGCTCGCCGTCGCGGGAGACACCGGCCGCAGCACCCTCGTCCGCACCTGGGAGGGCGAGGACTTCGACGACTCCCGCGGTGAGCTCAGGCGGCCCGGACACGGTCGCGCCTCCCTGGACCAGGTGGGCTGGGAGCAGCCCCTGGCGAACTTCCGGCCCTTCCTCTCGTACGCCGACCTCGACCGCATGCTCAGCGGGAAGCCGGCCCACATGTACGACGCCATCGCCACCATCCTCGGCCTGGGCCGGCTCAGCACCGCCGAGGGCCGGCTCCGCCAGGAGCTCAGGGGGCTTGAAGCGGCGGCGAAGGCGGTGAAAGAGGAGCTGCCCGGCCTCAAGGACGCCCTGTACGAGCTGGAGGACGACGACCGCGCCGTCCAGGCTCTCCTGGCCGTCGACACCCCGGGCACCCCCGACTTCGTCACCCTCGACGCGCTGGTCGCCGGCCTGCCCGCCCGCGCCGACGACGGCCTGATCGCCGAGCTGCGCGTGGAGGCCGCCGTCCAGAGCCCCGACATCGACCGGACCGGAGCGGCTGTGGACCGGCTGCGCGAAGCCCTCGCCAGCGTCGACGATCTGCGCGGCACCAGTGCCGAGGACGCCCTGCAGCGCGCGGCGCTCCTCGAGCGGGCGGTGGACCACCACGACCGCCACCCCGACGTGGACTCCTGCCCCGTCTGCGGGACCACCGGCAAGCTGGACGCGGCCTGGGCCGCCGAGGCCCTGGCCGAGATCACCGCGCTCCGGCAGGAGGCCGAGACGGCCACGGCCGCGCGCGCCGAACTCCGCTCGGCCGCCCGGGCGGTGCAGGACCTCGTCCACACGCCCGAGCGGATCCCCGCCTCTCTCACCGACCCCTGGAATGCCTGGACCGCCTGCCGCACGGTCGGCGACCCCGCCAAACTCGCCCGGCGCGCCCTCGACGCCGCCATGGTCCTGGCCGACGCCTGCGCCGCCGTCCGGGAGCGGGCCGCCGGTGAGCTGGAGAAGCGCGACGAGCGCTGGAGCGCGCTCGTCGCCCGCCTGGCGGGCTGGGCGAAGCGCGCCCGTGCCGCAGAGGCGGCCAAGGAGCGGCTGAGGGACCTGAGGAAGGCGAGCGCCTGGCTCAAGACCCTCGCCGCCGAGCTGCGGGAGCAGCGCATGGAGGGCTTCGCCGATCAGTCGCAGCGGATCTGGGAGAAGCTCCGCCAGGAGAGCAACATCGACCTCAAGGCCGTGAGCCTGAAGGGCAGCGAGAAGGCCACCGTCCGCAAGCTCGTCATGGACGTCACCGTCGACGGCCGGGAGGCCTCGGCGCTCGGCGTGATGAGCCAGGGTGAGCAGCACTCCCTCGCCTTGTCCCTGTTCCTACCCCGCGCGGCGACCACCGACAGCCCGTTCGGCTTCATCGTCATCGACGACCCCGTGCAGTCCATGGACCCGGCCAAGGTCCACGGACTCGCCCGGGTCCTGCACGAGCTCGGCGAGCACCGGCAGGTCGTGGTGTTCACCCACGACACGCGGCTCCAGCGCGCGTTCGCCGGCCAGGAGCTGCCGGTGACGGTGTTCGAGGTCGAGCGGGGCACGTCGTCCCGAGTGAGCGTCAGGCCGGTCACCGACCCGGTCCGGCAGGCGCTCGACGACGCCCGGGCCATCGCCGCCACCGGTGACCTCCCGGAGGCGGCGAGGACCCATGTCCTGCCCAGCCTGTGCCGCATCGCCCTGGAGAACGCCTTCCTCGAGGCCGCTTGGGTCCGGCACCACCGCGCCGGAGGCCCCGAGCACGCGCTGCAGGCCGCCGTCGCCGGAGCCGACAAGCTCATGAAGGTCGCGGCGCTGGCCCTGTTCGGTGACGCCGGGCGGACCGGTGACGTCTACCGGGAACTGCTGTCGCGCTGCGGACCGCGCGCGGTGGACCTGCTCAAGCAGTGTCAGGACGGCGCTCACGCCGCGGGGGTGCGGATCACCGATCCCCACCGCTTCGTCGACGCCGTCGAGACCATGGCGCAGAAGGTGCGCAGGCCGGAGGTGGCCGCCTGATGAACGCTTCCGTCGTTCCCGCCACGTCCCCTGCCCCCTTGGCGCCCGCCTCCGCGCCCGTTTCTCTGACGGCCTCCGCTGAAGGCCTCCTGCTGACGGCCGACCTCCTGCTCGCCGGTGACTTCACCGGCACCACGGCCGCCGGCCGTAACCGCGGCGCCTGTATCGCCCTGCGGACCGCCCTGGAGATCGGCGTCGACCAGGTACTCGACGCCGCGGTGCCGGGGCTTGGCGACGCCACCATGCGGGCCAAGCTGCTCTGCTTGCACCGCTACAGCACGGAACGGACCGCTCGACGTACTCGCGCAGTCTGGTCGCACCTCTGCCTTGGATGCCACTACCACCAGTACGAGATCGGCCCCGCATACGACCAGGTCCGCGTCTGGCGGGTGGAGGTCGGGGAGTTGGTACGCGAACTGGCCCGCTGATGTGGGCCCCGGACTGTTTGTCACCGTCCGGTCTCTGATAGTCATAACGCCGGGGACGGGCGTACGCCCGTAGCGGCGTCCCGCGGGACGCCGCGAGGGAGGGAAAGCACATGAGCACCACCACACGCGACGACGTCATCGCCCTCGAGCAGAAGGCTGTGGACCACGCGTACGCCTGTTACGAGGCGCGGCTGGTCGAGATGAACGGAACAGTGACCGCCACGGCGTCGGCCACCGGCAAGGACGGCATCGCCAACAAGAAGGACGCGGAGCAGCGGGCAGCGGCCTACGGCAACCTCGGAGGCGAGTCTCTGGTCTTCGCCCGCGTCGACGCGCCGGAGGAGCCCGGCGGCGAGCCCCGGCCCTGGTACGTAGGCCGGCGTCCCGTCTCCGACGTCCGAACCCGCGACACCGTCGTCGTGCTCTGGACCAGCGGTATGGCCACCAAGTGGCTCGAGGCGCAGCAGGAGGCGCCGGGCGACGTCGTTCTGCGGCGGCGACTGCGCTGTGCGGAACGTGTCGTCGAGGACTACTCCGACGAGATCGCCGTGCCCGGAGCGCTGTCCGGCACGGCTTCCGAACCCGCCCCCGACGCCGCCCCCGATGTGGGCCTCGTTCCCACGCCGAGGCCTGCCGCCGACGACATCCCGACGGCCGGGCGGCCGGGCACCGCGAAGCCCGGAGAGCGTCCACCGACCCACACTCCTGCCGACATCGCCCGTATCCAGCGTCGCAGGCCCCCGCAGCCGGACGACTTCCTCCTGCGTGAGCTGCAGCGTGCGCGCAGCGGCCGGATGCGGGACATCGTGGAGACGATCCGCCGTGACCAGATGGCCCTGGTCACGGGTTCGCCGACCGACATCCTCGTCGTACAGGGCGGGCCGGGCACAGGTAAGTCCGCGGTCGGCCTGCACCGCGTGACCTGGCTGGTCAACAACGAGCACTTCACGGCCTCGGACATCCTCGTCATCGGCCCCCACCAGCGGTTCCTCGACTACGTCGGCCAGGTGCTGCCCACCCTGGGCACCCGCGACGTCAACGCCGTCCAGATGACCCGCCTGTGGGAGGGCGATGCCCTCGGTACCGACACGCCGCGGGCGCGGCTGGTGAAGTCCGACGAACGCATGTCGGCCGTCCTGCGCCGGCGGGTCGAGCGCGAGTGCCGCCCCGAAGCCCTCGACGCCCTCCTCACCGCTCCCTCCTTCGAGGGCGATGAGCCGGCGTTCACCGTCACCGCCGGCAGCACCACCCTGCGCGTGCCGCGCTCGGAGGTCCTCGCCCTCCTCGACGAGGCGCGCGACGGTGAAGGCGCCCATCGCGAGCGCCGCGACCGCTTCCGCAACCAGCTCGTCGACCGTCTCCTGGCCGAACTCGTTGCCGTCGCCCCGCGCCGTGGCGCGGACGGCACGATCCGCCGCAGCCTGGAACGCAACCGCAAGGTCGAACGCCTCCTCGACCGCGTCTGGCCCTCGCCCGGCGCCCTGGAGGCCCTGCGCAGCCTCTACGACTCGCCCGACCTGCTGCGGGCCTGCGGCGCCGACGTCCTCGACGACGAGGAGCAGGCCGCCCTGCACCGTCCCCGCGCCGCCACGGCCGACGGCGACCCGTGGACCCTGGAAGACCTCGTCCTGCTCGAGGAACTCCGGTATCTCATCACCGGCGAGACCCCGCGCCGCTACGGCCACATCGTCGTCGACGAGGCCCAGGACCTGACCCCCATGCAGGCCCGCACCCTGCGCCGACGCGTCGCGAGGGGCGGTTCCATGACCATCCTCGGCGACCTCGCCCAGGCCACCGGTCCGCGGGTGCACACGGACTGGGAGGAACTGGGCACCCTGCTGTCCGACCACGGCGACTGGCGCGTGGCCGAACTGAACACCAGCTACCGCGTGCCTGCCGAGATCATGGAGTTCGTCGCGCCGCTGGCCCGCACGGTCGCCCCCTCACTGCCGTACCCGCAGGCGGTGCGAGAAGCCGGCGAGGATGCCGTACGGACCATCGAGACCGAGCCGTGGCGGCTCCTGGACGACACCGTCGCCCAGGCCGTCCGCCTCCTCGGCAGCAGCGACGGGCACACGCTGCGCTCGGTGGCCGTCATCGTCCCCGACGACTCCGGCTGGCTCGACGAGATCGCCCGCCACCTCGACGAGGCGGACGGCCTCACGCGGCCGGAACGCGAGGCGGTGTCCGTGCTGGCCGCCGCCCAGGCCAAGGGTATGGAGTACGACCACGTCCTCGTGGTGGAACCCGCCACCATCGCCGCCCGTGGCCCGGCCGGCCTGCGCCAGCTGTACATCGCGCTGACCCGCAGCACGCAAACCCTGACCGTTCTGCACACCGCGGCGCTCCCGGAGGCCCTCACGGACACCGGCACCGAGGACCCCGCCGAACAGCCGACCACCGTCACCGCTCCCGGCACGGACGAGGGCGTCGGTAGCGCCGCCGGACCGGCCACCGCAACAGGGAACGCCCCCGAGATCGGCACCGACATCAGGGTCCGCGTCGTCGGCCACACCACTGGCGGCAACTACAAAGTCGAGGCGGTCTCACCCGCCACCGACCGCCCGCTGCTCCTGGCCGTACGCCATGGCTCCACCCCTCCCACGAACGGGACGGAGATGAATGCCTGGGTCCTGCGCCACACCTCCAACGTCACCTTCGTCACCGTCGACGAGCGCGGGCGCAGGCCCATCTCGCCCACCATGGCCGAGCGGTACGTGGACGCGCTCGCTGTCGTCGGGGAACTGACCGACGGCAACATCACAGGCGACGCCCGGGCCCGGCTCTCCGAACTCAAGGGCATGGCCAACCGCTGCCTGCGCCTGGACCAGCACGACTGGCTGGACGTCTGGCGCGTCCTCGGCTCCCCGGACCGGGACCGCCTGGCCCTGCTGCGGGACATCGCCGCGAACACCAACCGCACGCTCGCCTCGGACACCCCCGACCTGGACCGGTTCCGGGGCGAACTCCAGCGCAGCGGCTGGGCCGAGGCCCTCGCCGAGGCGCGCCGGACGCTGGAACAGCGTCTCGCGGCCGAGGCCACAGACCGTCCGGTGAACGAGAACCGGGACACCGATCCCGCCGCCACGCGCTCCGTCGAGCCTGCACCGTCGGGGCGGACCGAACCGCCCACACCGCAACAGCAGCCCGCGCGGCCCGACCAGCCCGAGCAGCCCGAGCCGGAGGAGAACCACCCCATGCCCAGCACCCCCGCCGGCACCGCCGCACCGACGGCCGGGCCGAGCACGGACCTGCTCCGGTTCCTGGAGACCTCGGCCGCGACCGACCGCACCTGCAAGACCCATGAGGCGGTGCGCTTCGAACTGATGGCGGCCCTCCTGCGGGCCGACCGGCAGCCGAAGGCCGACTCGCGGATCGTCGACGTCGACTGCACCACCGAACACGGCCACTTCCTCTACGAGATCCTGGGCGCCGGCCTGTCCACGTACCCCGACCTCCGCTCGGGAGCGGCCCGCCTCCGCGAGGTCAACCACACCCTGCCGACGGCCGCAGACCGCCTCTACCTGGTGCTGTCCCAGCCGCCCGCCGAGGAATGGTCGCCCGCCGCCGTCCACGCCGTCTTCAGCGTCCACGTCCTGTGGCGCACCCCGCAGGGCTGGGGCGGACCGGACACCGCAACCGCCCTCGGCCTCGCTCCCGGCCAGGCCTGACAGCATCATCGGCCGGGAGCGTCCCGTCCCGCACCGCTCGGGCCGGGACGGCGCCGACCGTTTCCCGAGCCGTGAACAACACGCCGGACCCCAACCCGCGGGAAGCGGCCGTGAGCAGGCCAGCAGCCCACGCCCGCGCTCGGTCCGCCCACCCTCGGCCCCTGGCCCTTTTGGCCCGCCCGCCGAACCACTTGTGCAAACGACGAAACGGACTTCTTGTGAGCACTGCCGGCCCAAGCGGGCGGATCCAGCCCATCCGCCCCGGTGACCCTTCACGTATCGGCCCTTACCGGATCATCGGCCGTCTCGGCTCGGGCGGCATGGGAATCGTTCACGCCGGACTCACCTCCGACGGGCTTCGGGTCGCGGTCAAGGTGATCCACCCCGCACAGGCCGAGGACGCCGACTTCCGGGCCCGGTTCCGCCGCGAGGTGGACCTCTCCCGCCGGGTCCAGGGCCCGTGCCTCATACCGCTGCTCGCGGCCGAGCCCGACGCGAGCCCTCCGTGGCTGGCCACCGCCTACGCCCCCGGCCCCACCCTCAACCAGCACCTCGCCGACCACGGACCGCTGACCGGCGGAACCCTGTATGCCTTCGCGGCTGGCACAGCCCAGGCACTGGCCGCCATCCACGAGGCGGGTGTCGTCCACCGGGACGTCAAGCCGCAGAACATCGTCCTCACCCCCGCCGGCCCGCGCGTCCTGGACTTCGGCATCGCCCATGCCGCGGACGGCACGAGCATCACCCGGACCGGCGTCATGACCGGCACCCCCGGATGGATCAGTCCGGAGCACTACCGCACCGGCACCGCCGGGCCCGCGGGCGACGTGTTCGCCTGGGGCGCGCTGGTCGCCTACGCCGCCACCGGCCGCCTTCCCTTCGGGGCCGGTGCTCCGGACGTGGTCGCGTTCCGCGTCATGTCGGGCGAGCCCGACCTCGACGGCATGCCCGGGCAGCTGCGGGACATCGTGGAGAAGTGCCTCGCGAAGGAGCCCGCCGACCGGATGAGCGCCGCATCGGCGGCAGAGGAGTGCGGGGCACTGCTCGCCTCGCAGGACACGCAGGTCCTCGGAGACGGCACGGCACCGGAACCCACCCGCGTCGGCGAACTGGTCACGGCCCAGTGGGACATGCCGCCCCTGGACGACCCCGCCTGGCATCTCCCGCCCACACGCTCCCGAAGACGCACGGTCGCGACGGTCCTGGCGGCCGCGGTCGTCGTCGGCGGCATCGTGGGCGGCGCCCTCACCCTCCCCTTGGACACGGAGAGCACCACGCACGACACCGCCGACGCACAGGCCACACCCGGGGGCTCGAGCGCCCCGCGCACCGGGCCCGCACCATCGAGCACCGGCACGGGGGAGCAGCCTTCGGCCGACCCTCGTACGGTCGGCATCCCGAAGGACCCGCTGCTCGGGGTGCCAGATCCCGCCTACACGCGGGCCGACGACCCTGCTCAGCCCCGTTACGACGAGTGGACGAGGAGCACAGCCGCCGCCGGCCCGGACGAGAAGGACGTAGAGGAGGCCGTCCGGAAGGACATGACGTCCATGCTCGCCACGAAGGACATGACCTTCATGGAGCCCACCGTCACGTTCAACAGGCGGGCCCAGACGGTGATGATCACCGGCGGCCCGATCTCCACACTGACCGACGACTACAAGGAAGTGTTCGGCAGAGCAGGAGCGATGGCCGCCTGCACCGCCCTCGCCCACCGCCTCGAGGGTGCCCCCACCACCTGGCCGTACGGCCGCTATTACGTCCTGTGGAAGGACTTCGACGGCCATACGGAACCGACCTTCCTCAGCTTCGGGCAGGCGACCGACGGCTGTCTCCCGCAGACTGCGGGGCAGTGGCAGGGAAGCGAGACCGGTATCGCGACCGCCACGATGCCGAGCAGCGACAAGGCCGAGATCCGCGTCGCGGACACCGTCGTCAAAGCCGTCAGGTCGGCTTGGAACACCAGAGCCGCCGGAGGGCGGTACGGCCTGACCCCCTTCGGCAGGGACGATTCCGTCAGCCTCGGATTCGACCCCGTCGAAAGGGCCGCCTATGTGTGGGCCGGGGACCACACGGGTGGGCTCGTGGGCCGCGCCCAGAAAAGCCAGTTCCAGCAACTCGTCTCCAAGACCGTCTGCCAGAAGATGACCACCGAGTACGACCGGAACGCGAGCTGGAACTATACCCGCTGGTCGGTGGCGGTCTACCAGGGGAACAGCGGGGTGGCAGAGTTCGTCGGCTCGGGCATCTGCGCTGCGGACTGAGCGGTGCGAGGACGGCTCCGAGCAACACGCCACGGACGTGCTGGTAACAGTGGCATACCCCGCCGGAACCGCAGGTCAGACGACCTTTAACGCCTCTCGACGTAGCGGCGCGGAATGTCATTCCAGTAGGAATGGTCTTACCTACCCCGATCCCGTAGTTGCGGACGTGTTCGGGTTGCCGAGCGAATCGCGGAAGACGTCGGCCGCCGCGCGGACGGTCAGAGCCTTCCCCGCGGGCAGTTGTACGACGGCGGACACCACTTTTCCCCTTGCGGCAGATAACGGGGCCGCTTCATGTACGGCCTGACGGCCGTCCCCGCAGGTCACGATCCAACCTGCCTTCCCGCAGATAATAGGGCGCTATCTGCGGAAGGCTTCGAATCGGTCCCGCGACCGACGTCCCGTCAGCCGCCCACCAGGGCCGATAGATCCTTAGCCCCGGTTTTCGTTCCGATGTTCCAAGCGCCACCAATTGCATCGAATGCGAACTCGCGATGGTCTGTGATTCGACCTGGCAGGATGCCGGATTCATCGCCGTGACCAGGGTGATTGTGATCCTGAAGCAGCACCTGACGCTACCGGGGCTCAGCTCGCGGTTGCCAGCTGTGTCACTCGTATGGATGGCTGGCCTGCGGATTTGCCGCTCTCTCGCATCGGATGTGGTTTTCTCGCACCTGATGCGAGTGACGGAGGGTGGCGGAATGGTGGGGTCCAGCGGGCCGGTGCCAGGAGCGGCGGGGCTGCATCTGGTCCTGGTACATGGCCGAGTGCTGCCGCTGCGGCCGCCGCAGAGAACTCCTGATGACGTGCGGAGTCCTTCCTGCGGCCGACAAGTACCTTTGTTCCTTCCAGCGCTGGCTTCCCGGGCATCTGGCCGGCATCGCCGACCCCGAGCACGCCAAGATGATCAAGCTCTACACGACCTGGCGCGTTCTCCCCCGGCTGCGGGCCCGCGCTGAGCGGAGCCACATCACACCGAGCATCCGCCGGTTCGCCGCCGAGCAGATCAAGTACGCGACCGCCTTCCTGCACTGGCTCGGCAAGCGGAACACCAACCTCGCGACTTGCGGCCAGCTCGACGCGTGGTGGGCCGCGAACAACCGAACGCGGCCGCACCTGCTTGCGAGCCTTCCTCAACTGGGCCATGCAGGCTCGCCGCTGCCCAGGCTTCCTCTCCATTCCGGCCATGAAGGTCTCCCGGCGGGTCGCAATGAGCGACGACGAGCGCCTCGACGCCCTCGGCCGACTACGACACGGAGACACCGATGAGGCTCCGAGTCGCCGGAGTCATCGTGCTCCTCTACGCGCAGCCCGTGAGCCGCATCGTCCGACTCACCCTCGACGACGTCATCCGCGACGGTGACACCGTGCTGCTACGGCTCGGGGAGTCACCCTCACCGATCCCTGAGCCGGTCGCCGACCTGCTGGAACACATCGCACACCGCGACAACATGAACACCGCCACCAACCCCGCGTCCCGCTGGCTCTTCCCCGGCCGCAGGGCCGGCCAGCCGTTCCGCCCGGATCACCTGTCCGCTCTGCTGAACGAGATCGGGATCCCGGCCGTAGCTGCCCGCGGCGCCGCCATCCGCCAGCAGCTCCTCGACATGCCCGCCGCCGTGGTCGCGGACGTGCTCGGCTACCACCACAAGACCGCCACCCGGCTCCGCAACGAGACTGGCGGGACATGGAGCCGATACGCCCCCGGAGATCACGGAAGGTCACCAGCGGGCTGGACTCCTCGGGGAACCGGCGACAGTTGATTACGCGAGTCCATCAGTACCAAGGCCGGTCGGCAGCCACGAAGGCGCAGTGCTGACCTGCCCTGAGCTACCCGCACCAGTTCAAGCGTCTGGCGATCCGCTCGGAGGGTTCGGCGAGGGAGAGCGAGGTACCCGGTTCCTTCGTTCCCTGAACGCGTCCGCCTGACGTTGCCGTTCCTCCCTGATCATTGGGGCAGCAGCCAGCTTGTACTGACTTCGGCTCGCCAGGGTGAATCTTTGCGAAGTCCCTGATGGGTCTGGAGCGGTGGCTGTATTCCGTGGTGTGTGAGATATGCGGATGGGGGCGGGCTGACCGCTGCGGGACGTCGGCGCCGGGAGTCGGTGCGGATGCAGGCGGCCGAGCTGTTCGAGCAGGAGATCAAGCCGCCGGAGGTGGCACGGCGACTGCGGGTGAGCCTGAAATCGGCCTACCAGTGGCACCAGCTGTGGCGGGACGGTGGTCATGAGGCTCTGGCCTCCCGCGGCCCGAGCGGATCCCGTTGCCGGCTGTCCCCGCGCTGTCTGGAGAAACTGGCTGCGTACCTCGATGAGGGCCCGGCCGCCCACGGCTGGGTGGAGGACCAGGTGTGGACCGCGGCGAGGGTGGCCACGCTGATCGGCCGGAAGTTCCACGTCTCCTACAGCGTCTCCGGTGCCACGAGGCTGATGCACCGGCTCGGCTTCAGCCCGCAGGTCCCCGCACGGCGGGTCGCCGAGCGCGACGAGAGGGCCGTCACCGTGTGGAAGGAGGTGACCTGGGCGGAGGTAAAAGAGCCCGGGCGGCCTGCGGGGGCTACATCTGCTTCGAGGACGAAGCAGGGTTCACGCGGAAGCCGCCCCGGGGACGAACCTGGGGCCGGCGCGGGCACACCCCGGTCGTGACCGTCAGCGGGCGACGCTCGGGGCGGCTGTCGGTGGCCGGACTGATCGCCATGCGGCCCGGCTCCCGTACCCGGCTGTGCCACCGCCTGCGCGCCCACCGGGCGGGCAGAGGCAAACGCCGCAGCATGGGCGAGCGTGACTTCATCGCGCTCGTCGACGGCGTCCACCAGCTCCTCAAGGCACCTATCGTGCTGGTCTGGGACCGCCTCAACACCCACGTCTCTCACGCCATGCGCAAGTTGATCGCCGAGCGCGCATGGCTGACAGTGTTCCTGCTGCCCGCCTACTCACCCGACCTCAACCCCGTCGAATGGGTATGGGCACACATCAAACGCAGCCTGGCCAACCTCGCCGTCGTCGCGCTCGACCGGCTCGAAGCACTCGTCCGTAACCGACTCAAGCGCCTTCAGTACCGGCCCGGCACCCTCGACGGCTTCATAGCCGGCACCGGCCTGACTCTCGACGAACCTGCCTCACCCTGACGAGCCGAAGTCAGTAACTGTCGGTCAGCTTGCCTAGCACGGTGCTGATGCTGTCTAGCTCCTCCTCCAGCCGCTTGGTAGGCCGCTCGCCAATCAGCGAATCCCCCCAGAACCCGAAATCGATCATGTACTCCAGCGCCTCCACTGCGCCTTCAGGACCATCGCATTGAACAGTGAACGTGTAGGCGGTCGGGAGGTCGGTACGCCACCGGTCGTGGTCGTCGAAGAGATAGACGAGGCGCCTTCGGGGAGGCAGCGCTGAGATGAGCTGCGACATGATCTGTTGCAGGGTTGCGGTCAGGTCATCGCCCCAATTTGAGATGATCGGCGGGTCGCAACTGATCCGCACGTTTCTGGCTACTGTGGGGCCTATGTTCTCAATGACCAGGACCATGGCTGGGGAGCCTGGCTGGTAGGGCTCGATGTCGACGACGACGTAGGGCTCGTTTTGTTCGCGGCGCACCCGCTTGGCCATCTCCATCTGACCATCTGCGGATGTGCGAGCGATCCGGGCCTGCCATGCGCTGATGAAGGCGGCGCCGACCGACACAACGACCGCGATCAGAGCGATCCAGTCTCCTGAGTCCATGTGGAGAACCTAGCGGCCGGGTGCGGCCGCCGCTGCTGCTACGGTCCGGCGCCATGAACACTGACGACTGGACGGCGTTCGGTGCCATTGTTACCGCGGTCGGGGTGGTGGTCGCCGCGGTCATGGCGTACTGGACGACCCGCAAAGCGGCGGCGGCCGCTGCGGACTCGGCTGACACCGCGCGAGAGGTGGCGCAGATCGAACGAGACCGCTGGCACCGCGAGTTGACTCCTAAGCTGACCTTCAGCCTGATCCGCGTGGGCTCCAACCGCCTGAGGCTCACCACCACACTCGCCGGCCCGGTCGGCCTGGATCACCTCGACACAATCACCATCACCGTGCGCGACGAGGCCGGACGGGATCACTCAGCCAGACCGCATTACGACGAAGCTATGCGTACGGAGCTGCCGTCGGTGATCTGGGGGCCCGCCCGGTTCAGCCCCGGGGTCGACGGGGTTGCCGCGCCCGGCCGCCAGAGCATTATCCGGAGCCTGGAGCGCGGCAACTTCGTGCACCGGCAGATGGATAACTCCGAGCCGCCGAGCTGGTTCCAAGACCCGGGAGACTGGGTGGACGGGTACTGGGAGGCGAAACTGCGCCTGCACGCGGTCTGCGAAGTGGAGGGGCATAGACCCTGGATCGTCGTTGCCGAGGTCGCGAACCCGGGGGTGGAGTACATCTCCGACGGTTCAGACGAGATGGAAATTCCGGAGCAGTACCGCTGAATGACGGCTGCCCGGGGTCGAGGCCCAAGCGGTCCCGGCGACGCCGGAGGACCCCGGCGGCAGGTCCTCGCCGAGCGCCGCTGAACGCCACCGGCCCCGGACCAGCACAAGCAGCTCACCCGGAGTCGATACGCCGTTGGAGATCACACACGGTCACCAGTGGGCTGGGTTCCTCGGGGAACTGTCGACAGTTGAATACGCGAGCTCACCAGTAGACCGCCGTTACCCGGCGGCTGCGGCGCAGTCCGCCTCGACGCCTTCGCTTTCGGTGCCGAGCTGTTCCGTGATGGCCTCTTCCTGGTCCGTGCCCTGAGCAGCGGCCAGGGCGATCGGAACTGTACCTGCGGCGTAGTGGTCGATAAAGATTTGGTACTGCGGGGTGTTCTCGACCGTGTTGGCGTCCATGAACGCCTGGAGCAGCTTCTTGTCATCCTGATCGAGCGGCGCCTTGTCCTCCCGCCACTTGAGCGCCAGGGCGGCAAGCACGTCGCGTGTGCAGCCCTGCGCCGGCGAGTCCTCGACCGCAGCCGCCGACGGGTCCTCCGTCTTGGCCGCGCTGCTGGACTGGCCGTTGGAGCATCCAGCCGCGAGCAGCATCGCACCCATCGTGAATACCAGTGTTCTTCGCACGTTCCCCCACCTCAGTGGCCCCAGACGGAGCATCAGACACATCATGCCGAACGGCGCGACCAGCCGTCGACGACGCTGCCGTCGTTGAGTGCTGGTGGGGGGTACTCAATGGCGGCCAGGCTCTCGTCGAGGCGCTCGGCGCCTCACAGACCGGCGCGACCTGATGCCGATACGTCGTTGGCGATCACACCGGGTCACTTGTCGGTCGGACTCCTCGGAGAACTGGCGACAGTTTAAATACGCGAGCCCACCAGTACGCTGGGTAGCTGTTCGCTCACTGCAGGAGTCAGTCCGTACGGGAGCTATCGGCAGGTTGCCCGCTCCGGGTGTCGCCAGCGGGCGGAGTATCCGTTGTAGCGTCGGACGCCGTTTCGGCAGCGTCAGCGGTGCGGCGTTTGCTCCACTTGTCGTAGGCGACGGTCCCCGCGATGGAGGCGCTGGTGATGGCGCCGCCGATGATGATGCCCCGCCCGGTGTAGAAGGCGCGCAGCGCGGTGGGACCGCCGCGCTTGGCTGCTTCCTTGGCCAGTTCCGCGTAGGCCCACGCCATGGTGCTCCTCAATTCGTGTCGCTCACTCAAAGATGGATCAATGATCGCAGGGCGACACGTCGTGGGTGGGGCGTTCACGGACGTACGTCACCGGGTGCGGGAGCCTCCGCCGCCGATGGTGCGGCCGTAGGGTGGGGCGCTGCGGGCACCCTGTCCGCTGCTCGACGGTCCTGGCAGTGGTCGGTGAAGGAGACCAACCGGCCTTGAAACCGGACGCCGTTCGCGATCACGCATCGTCACGAGCCGGTTGGAGTCCCCGGCGAACTCGCGACAGTTGAATACGAGAGCCCACCAGTACCGAGTCGCATCTGATGAGGACGGCCACGACCCGCTGTTCGTCCAGCAGCAGGTCGGCCACGACCACGCCTCCACCACCGCGATCTACACCTGCGTCTCCTCCGGCTTCCGCACCCGCTCCCTGCGACGCGTTCTGGACGCCACCATCGAGGCCGCTCGAGGCCGGGAAGGTTCTCCTGGTGCCACGCCAGATCAGCTATCGATGGCGCCTGCGCGAGCTGATGGCCGCCCGCGGCATGTTCACCGTCGCCGAACTGATGCCACACCTGAACGAACGCGGCATCACGCTGTCCTCCTCCCAGGTCCGCCGCCTGGTCTCCGGCACGCCGGAACGGCTGTCCCTGCCGGTGCTGGCCGCCCTCTGCGACATCCTCGACTGCACGCCCACCGACCTGATCGCCACCTCGGCCCAGAACCTCCCGGCCCGCCGGGCGGCCGGAGAGGAAGCGCCGATCAACCTGGCCGCCCGGCGACCCACACGGGTCCGGCTGACGCCGGAGGGGTGAGCGGTGACGCCGGAGGAGTACGAGCGGTGGATAATCCGCGACTGCGCACGCTGCGGCCGTCGGGCCTCGAAGTCCGCCGAGTGGTCGGACGGTCCGATCTGCCGAACCTGCTACAACCGGGCCATGCTTGTCCGTGGCTGCTGCCCCGGCAGCCGAGCCGACCGACTGCTGCCCGGCCGGGAAGCGACCGGCACGCCGGTCTGCCGCGACTGCGCGGGCATCACCCGCGACTTCTTCTGCGACCGCTGCGGCTTCGAAGGGTTTCTCCTCGGCGGACGCCTCTGCGAACGCTGCACCCTCGCCAACACCCTCGGCCGACTCCTCGACGACGGCACAGGTCACGTTGCCACTTCGCTGCAACCACTGGTCACCTCCCTGTTGGAGATGGACCGGCCCAAGAGCCGCCTGATCTGGCTCCGCAACCCCAATGTCGTCCGACTCCTCCGGGGCCTGGCCGCCGGCAGCATCCCGCTCACCCACGACGGGCTGCACCAGGAGACACCCTGGCGAACCGTCGTCCACCTGCGTGACTTGCTGATGGACAGCGGTGTCCTGCCACGCGTCGACCGTCGAATCCTGCTCTATCAGCGCTGGCTGGCCGAACGGCTCGCCACCGTCCAGCAGGCCGACCTCGACGCCTGGCACACCGAGAAGCCGGCCACCCGCCGCCCGGCCCAGACGTTCCTACGCTGGTGCATGAAGACGAGTCGAATGCCCCGCCTCGCCCTTTCGACGATGGGACCACCGTCACCGTCCGACTGGGAGACCCGCCCTCCCCACTTCCGGAGCCCGTCGCCGGCCTCATGCGGGCATACGTCCAGTCCTGCCGACACCTGCCCTACGCCAGCAGCAGAAGCTCACGGTGGCTCTTCCCCGGACGCCAGCCCGGCCAGCCGATGAACCCGGTCAGCCTCCAAGCCCACCTGCGGGAGATCGGCGTCCCACCACAGCGCGGCAGGACCTCCGCGATCCGCCAACTCATCCTCCAGGCCCCGGCCCCGTCATCGCGAAGGCCCTCGGTTACCACGACAAGACCGCCACCCGCCTGGTCACTGGCTGGCGGAACCTGGAGCCGGTACGCCCCTGGCGACCACACACGGTGACACCAGATTCGGTTTCACCGAGGGACGCGGTCCAGCCGATCTCACCGTCATTCATTCCACGGCCGGACCTGACTTCCGGAACGTCCTCCAGTGCTGACGTCGCTTTTCGTCTCTCACGACGACGCCGAGACGGGCCAGTTCCTCCCGGAGCTCTTGAACGTCGTCGTCCGAGGAACTCTTCTTCTCCAACGACTCCTGGCGGGCTTTGAGGATGGCGTTCGCACCCTCCGGGAGGCCAGGAGTGTCAGGGACCCAGCGGCGGAACTCATCCTTGTGCGGATCGGCATCCGCCCACACGTAACGGTGCTCGGTAAATGCGCCGGCAACGCGGCCGACGTCCAGGTCACACTCTTGCCGGGTGAGCTCGCCGCAGTCGTGGCCGAGCAGGACGAGTTGCTTGCCGTCCCGGAGCACTGCGGCGATGGCGTCACGTGAGAACTCCTGCGCACGTCCCTTGCAGGTGAGCACAACGCGGTCATCCGACAGGCGAATCACCAACTGCTCGTGCTGAGCAACAAGCCCAAGGGCCAGCCCAGCCACCGAACCCGCGGCGGGCAACCACGGAGCGGGGATCGACGCAACGAGCTCGGCCGGTCCCTGTAGCGGTGCCCAGGGAAGCGTCACCAGCCAGTCGGCCAGAAGGCCGACCAGCCAGCCGACACCCGCCCCCACCAGCATGAATAAGAAATAGACACACACAGTGCTCAAAGTCGGCTGTCGAAGCACGGTGAGCCGGCTTCCTTGCGACTCCCGCCCGGCTCCCTTGCGCATGTTCATGTTCCCTCTCGTCTCCAACTCGCGTAATAATAGACCGAGCGCTCAGTCTATCAATACCCATCCAAGACCAGAGTCGAGAGTTGACCAGAGAGAGGCCCCGATGAGGACAGTCGACCCAGCCAGGCGCCAGGCACGGCGCCGGCACATCGTCAACACTGCGGCCGAACTCTTCGCCGCCAAAGGTTTCGAGCGCACCACCACGGCAGAGATCTGCAAGGCCGCCGGCATGAGCGCGGGCAACCTGTTCCACTACTTCCCCAACAAGCGCGCGATCTTCCACGCCGTCTTCGAGGACGAGGAGCACGACAGCGCCGCCAAGGCCGAGCGTCTCGCCGCTGCCCGCACCGCCGACGACCCGTGGACCGCCCTCCTCGACATCGTCGACCTCCTCGCCGCCCCCGCCGCGGAGCCGCTGGTCCCCGCCCTCGTCATGGAGGCGATGATCCAGGCTTACCGCGACCCCGAACTCGAAGCACTGCTGAGCCGTGACAACGATGAGGAACGGGCCACCATCACCGGCCTGCTGCACGACTCGGCCGCAGCAGGCCAGATCGACCCCACCCTGGACCCCGACGACACCGCAGCCTGGATCATGGCACTCATCGCCGCTCTCTACACCAGCGCCGCCACCGACCCGTCCTTCACCCCGGACGCCCAGCTCCCCACCCTGCGCCTGATCCTCCATCGCTTCCTGCGACCCCACACACACGAGGAACCGGAGCGATGAACGGGCACTCCCGGGTTTCGCGCAGTAGGCCAGAGCCTGCTCCAGCCAGTCCTCGTCGAGCAGGTCCCAGTCGGCATCGCTCAGGTAGCCCACGGAGGCCGCTTCGAGGAAAGCCAGCGGCAGGGCTGATGGAAGCCTTTGAAATCGGCCGGGGCTGCTCCTCGCCCCACTTGCTTGGTCTTTGAACTGTCTGGGGAAGATGGGGAGTGAAGAGCGGCCCTCGATTACCGAAATCTCCGGTTTTTGGCTATGCCCCTGTGACTGGCGGATGGGCCGGGACGGGCCTGCACGGCCCCCGTTGGAGTGTGGGGTCCGGACCGTTGGCTTGATCGGTCCGTGAGCCTTGATCGTTGCCGAGCCTGTTGATTGGTTGGTCGGCATGACCGAATTCGGATCCGACGCCTGGCCGCCTGCCCCGATCAAGACTGAGCGGCTCGTGCTCCGAGAGCCCGAGGCCCGGGACCGTACGGCGTTTATCGAGCTGCTGGCGTCGCCAGAGGTGCACACCTATCTCGGCGGCCCCCGGCCGGGTGACGCGCTTGAGCGCGAGATACCCGGGGTGCCCGAGCGGTGGCCGGGGAGTTTCGTCGTTGATCTCGACGGGGCGATGATCGGCCAGATCTTGCTCAGGAGGGCAACGGAGCATCTTCGTCCGGCTGCTGCGGGGAAGGTTGATCTCGGTTACCTGTTCCTGCCACGGGCGTGGGGATTCGGGTATGCCGCCGAGGCGTGCACGGCGGCACTCGATTGGTTCGACGGCGTCCTTCCCGGCGAGCCGGTGGTGCTCGCCACCCAGACCGCCAACGTCGGCTCGATGCGCCTCGCCGCAAAGCTGGGGTTCACCGAGGTAGAGCGGTTCCAAGCCTGGGACGCCGAGCAGTGGCTCGGCTTGCGGTTCCCGGTCGCGCCGTCCGCTTGAACTTATGGACGAAGTCGCGTTGTGCGCCCGCCGACCGTCAGGTCGGCGGGCCCGATGATCGGTGACGGTCAGCCGGAGCAGGGCCCGGCCGCGCACGGCTGGGTGGAGGACCAGGTGTGGACCGCATCGAGGGTGGCCACGCTGATCGGCCGGAAGTTCCACGTCTCCTACAGCGTCTCGGGTGCGACGCGGCTGATACACCGGCTCGGCTTCAGCCCGCAGGCTCCCGCCCGGCGGGTCGCCGAACGCGACGAGAGGGCCGTGACCGCGTGGAAGGAGGCGACCGGGGCGGAGGTGAAAGAGCCCGGGCGGCTTGCGGGGGCTACATCTGCTTCGAGGACGAAGCCGGGTTCACCCGCAGACCGATAGCAGCAACAAGCGCAGACACCCCTCCCTCGGCCGTTTGCAGGTCTCATCTCGGTCCGTGTCGGACCGAATCGTTCCGTGCAGGCCCGCCGTTGGTTCCGCTCGCGGGTGACGGGCCCGCCTACGCGGACAGCGCCCCGCTCCGGGCCGCCTTGCGGTGGCGTGCCGACAGGCGGGAGCCGGACTCGCGGCGGGCGGCGCGGCGCAGGAGCGGGACCGCGAGGAGGAAGCCGAGGACGGCCCAGGCGGCCAGTACCAGGGCGACCATGGGCAGCTCCCAGGAACCCGCCGCCTCGGCGGCCCGTGCGGAGTCCGGCAGCAGCGCCGAACGCAAACCCTGCGCCATCCACTTGAGCGGGAAGACGGAGGCCACCTGCTGGACCGGCACCGGCAGCGAGGTGAGCGGGAATACCGCTCCGGAGGTCAGCAGCAGCGCCATCGTGGGCAGCATGATCAACGCCAGTGCCTCGCGCGGGTTGGGCAGCACGGCGCCGATGGCCGCGCCCAGCGGCACGACGGCGAGCAGTCCGAGCGCGGTGACCCACAGCAGCGTCAGCCAGTCGCCCGGCCCGCGCGGCAGCGGCCCGTCCACCAGCAGCGCGGCGGCCGCCAGGAGCAGGGCCAGGGTGCCGGCCGCCACGGCGACCACCAGCAGGCACTTGGCGACGAGGTAGGCCGGTATCCCGCCGGGCGTCGCGCGCAGCCGCAGCAGGGCGCCCTCCTCCCGCTCGGTCACGAGTATCTGCGGGAGGTTGATCAGCCCGATCTGGAACAGCAGGTAGGCGGCGAAGCCCGCCAGCACCAGGTGGGCCATCGGGGTCTCGGTGCCGGGCACGTCGTCGCTGATGTAGGCGGCGATCAGCAGAGCGACGACCACGTTGCTCAGATGGCCGGACATCTCCTTGGGATTGCGCAGCAGGTGCCGCAGTTCGATGCCGCCGCGCTGGAACCCGGCGCGCAGACGCTTCGACGTCATGTGTGTTCCCCCTGTTTCCCGTCCTCCCCTCATGCGGCCTGTGCCTCCTCGTCGACGGCCCCGTCCGCGCCCTCGTCCGTGCCCTCGTCCGTGCCGTCCGCCTCCCGGTGCACCATGTGCAGGTAGGTGTCCTCCAGCGTCGGGCGGCGGACCTCCAGGCCGGCGATCGGGCCGGTCGCGTCCTGGTGGAGTTCCCAGACCAGGCGCGAGGGGTCCTCGGTGCGTTCGCGACGGGGCGTCCCGTCGTCGGCCGTCCAGCGGACCTCGGCCCGGGCGGCGGCCCGGCGGGCCAGCTCCGCCGGGGTGCCGCAGGCCCGGATCCGGCCGCCGACCAGCATCGCGATGCGGTCGGCGAGCCGTTCGGCCTCCACCAGGTCGTGCGTGGTGAGCAGGACGGTGACGTCTTCCTCGCGGGCCAGCCGTTCGACCAGGAGGTGGAACTCGCGCCGCGCCTCGGGGTCGAAGCCGGTGGTCGGCTCGTCCAGGAAGAGGAGTTCGGGGCGGCCGACGATGCCGAGCGCGACGTCCAGCCGCCGGCGCTGGCCGCCGGACAGCCGGTTCACCTGCCGGTCGGCCTGGCCGGTGAGGCCGACCAGGGCCAGCAGTTCGGCCGGGTCGCGCGGGTCGGGGTAGTACGTCGCGAAGTGCGTCACGAGCTCGGCCACCCGCCAGCGCGGGTGGTCGCGCCAGGCCTGCAGGACCAGACCGATCCGCCCGCGCCAGGCGTCGTCGCCCCGCTCCGGGTCCGCGCCGAGGACGCGGACCTCCCCGGCGGAGCGCTGCCGGAAGCCCTCCAGGATCTCGACGGTGGTGGTCTTCCCGGCCCCGTTGGGCCCGAGCAGGGCGAAAACCTCGCCGCGGTGGACGTCCAGATCGATGCCACGCAGAACGTCGACGGCGCCGTACGCCATGGTCAGATCGCGTGCCCGGATCACGGGCTGGGCGGATGCGGGCCGCGTCATCGGGTTGCCTCCGAAGGCTGCTGCCGCCGTGGTGCCGTCCCGGTCTCCGCCGTCGGCCCGGCGGCGCCCTCGACGATCGCCCGGAGCGCCGCCACATGCCCCTCGAAGGCGGTGCGGCCACGCTCCGTCAGCCGTACCCTCGTGCGCCGCTTGCGGCCGCCGCCCTCCTTGCGGATCTCCAGGTATCCGGCCTCTTCCAGGGTGTGCAGTTGTTTGGAGAGCGCGGAGTCGCTGAGCGAGAGGCTGTCGCGGACGAAGGCGAAGTCCGCCCACTCGGTGGCGGCGAGCAGCGAGACCACCGAGAGCCGGGTGGCGGGGTGGATCAGCTCGTCGAAGCCGCTGGGGATGCTCATCGTCCCGCCCCCTCGCGGACCGTCGGTTCGCCGCTGCCGCGCAAGGAGCCGGCCGCCCAGCGGGTCGTCGGCCCGGTGAACACGATGAACACGGCCGTGGACACCGTGGCCTGGACGAGACCGGCGTACACCGGCTCCAGCGACTCGACCAGGTGGCCGGAGAGCAGGACGGTCCCGCCGGTCACCACCGCCCCGGCGACGAACGACGCGAGCAGCCGCCAGTTGGCGCGGGAGTGGTGCAGTCGCATCCGGCTCCTGCGGCTGTACCTCACGGCCAGCGCGCTCAGCAGCGCCACATACGTGGCGAGGCACAGCCAGGAGCCCCACCGGGGCAGGTCCAGTCCCATGCCGGCCAGGAAGAGCCACATGAGCGCGGCCGTGGCGTAGGTCGCGCCGGGGCCGCCGGACGCGGACCGCTCGAACTCGTCGTACACCCGCTCCTGCGGTACACGGATGCGCTGCAGGTCCCGCCATGCCTGTTCGGCGTCCACCGGTGTGCTCACGCTCGTCGTCTCCTAGCCGCAGCCTTCACTTTCCTGAGAGGAAAGTTATCCCCGGCTTTCCCGGAAGGCAAGTCGGGCGCTGCTCACGACCGAGCGGGCCGAGCGGGCCAGCGGGCCCGGGGGCCCGGGGGCCCGGGGGCCGGGACGCGGTCGCGGTCACCGGCCGAGGGCCCGGGTGGTGCGCGGCGGCGCCGTGCTCGCGCGTTCCACCAGGCGGGTCGAGAGCTCCGTGCGAGTGCTCTCCGGGCGGTCGCCGTCCATCATGCGCAGCAGCAGGCGCAGGGCGGTGGCGGCCATCTCGGAGAGGGGCTGCCGCACCGTGGTCAGGGCCGGGGTGGCCCAGCGGGCCTCGGGCAGGTCGTCGAAGCCGACCACGCTCACGTCGTCCGGCACCTTCAGGCCCCGTTCGGCCAGAGCCTCGTACACGCCGAGGGTCATCACGTCCGAGCAGACGAACACGGCCGTGGGCGGGACCGGCAGGTCCAGCAGCTCCCGCGTGCGGCGCCGGGCCGCGGCCCGGTCGAAGCCGGCGTGGCGGACGTACTCGGGGCGATGGCGCAGGCCCGCCGAGGCCAGGGCGGAGCGGTAGCCGGCGACCCGCGCGCCGCTGCCCGGCATGCGCCGCCGGCCGGCGATGACGGCGATCCGTTCGTGCCCCAGGCTCAACAGGTGCTCGGCCGCCGTCACCCCGCCCCGCCAGTTGGCCGCGCCCACGGACACCACGCCCGGGGGCGGTTCCTCCGCCGGGTCGATCATCACGAAGGGGATGCGGTGGCGCTCCAGCCAGGCGTACTGGGCGGCGGTCAGTTCGGCCAGGTTGAACAGCACTCCGGACGAACCGCGCGCGACCAGCCGGTCCAGTCGGCCGCGCTCCGGCCGCGGCCGCTCCCCGGCCCCGGCGCCGGACCGGGGGCGGTCCAGGCCGGCCGAGACCACGACCTCGAGCCCCGCGTCGTACGCCGCCTCCTCCACCCCGTGCAGCACCGCGCCCGACCAGGAGCTCTCCAGGGAGTGCACGATGAGGTCGACCAGCCGGGGCGCGTGCGTGGCGTCGAAGCGGGGTCTGCGCACATAGCCGAGCCGGTCCAGGGCCTCCGTGACGCGGCGGCGGGTCTCGGGCGCCACGTCCTCACGCCCGTTGACCACCTTGGACGCGGTCGGCACCGAGACCCCCGCCTCCCGGGCCACCACCGCCAGCGTCGGCCCGGCCGACGTGCTCGCACTCGCCGTACGGCCCATCGGTCAACCACCTCTCCGGCCCGCCCGGGGCCCGGGGATAGAAAGCGCTTCCTATCCTAGGTGTGCCGCGTCACGGCGGGAAGACGCGGGAAGCGAGGGGCCGCGCGGCGGGCGGCCCCGGGCCCGGTCAGTCCGCGAAGGCGGCGACGGCGTCGAGGCCGGCGTGGTGGAGGGTCCGGTGCACGGCCGGGCGGGCCCCGCGGACGGTGATGTCGGCCGGCTCCGGGACCCGGGTGACCGCCCGCAGCAGCGCGTAGGCGCAGGCCAGGTCGATGTGGTGCAGGTCGCTCATCTCCAGGGTCCACGTGCCGGGCTGCCGCAGGCGGTGGTCGAGGAGGAGCTCCTCCAGCACGCGCAGCGCGGGAGCGTCCAGGTTGCCGGAGAAGGCCAGCACGGCGTGCTGCCCGTCGGCCTCGGCGATCCTCACGGGGGCGGACTGGCTCGGGCGATGAGGGTCGACGGTCACGACGGCCTCCTCAGCGGCACATGGCGGACGTGCGTGTGCTCCATTGTCCCTCAGCCGCGTCGAGCCGGACGTCCGGAATAGATCCGCTCGCCGTACCGCTGTGGCATGAGCAGTGCATCAGTGCGGCGAAGGGCTGGTGAGCGCGTCATGGCAGACCGGAAGAGACCCGTGGTCAGTACGCCGTACGGGGCGGTGCGCGGCAGGTACGAGCACGGGACCGCCGTGTTCCGGGGTATCCCGTACGCGGCGCCCCCCTTCGGGCCCCGCCGGTTCCGGCCGCCCGAGCCGCCCGAGCCCTGGGACGGCGTACGCGACGCGGGCTCCTTCGGCCCCACGGCGCCGAAACCGCCGTACTCCGAGGCCTTCGCCCGGTACCTCTCCGACCCGGCGATCCCCGGCGAGGACTGCCTCAACCTCAACGTCTGGACCCCGGAGCCGGGCCCCCACGCCCGCCTGCCGGTCCTGGTCTGGCTGCACGGCGGCGCACTGACCAGGGGCTCGTCCGCCGTGCCCGTCTACGACGGCCGCACCTTCGCCCGGGACGGCGTGGTCTGCGTGTCGATCAACTACCGGCTGGGCGTCGAGGGCTACGGACTGTTCCCGGACGCCCCCGCCAACGCCGGCCTGCGCGACCAGCTCGCCGCCCTGGAGTGGGTGCGCGAGTCGATCGCCGCCTTCGGCGGCGACCCCGACCGGGTCACCCTCGCCGGCCAGTCCGCCGGAGCCATCAGCACCGGCGCCCTCCTCGCCGCCCCGCGGGCCCAGGGCCTCTTCCGGCGGGCCGTGCTGCAGAGCGGCGCCCCGGAGGCCGCCGAGCGCGACAAGGTGCGGCGGATGGTCCGCCGCATGGCCTCGCGCCTGAAGATCCCCGCCACCGCGGAGGCCTTCGCCGCCGCCGACCGCGACGAGCTGCTGCGCGCCCAGGCCGAGGTGGGCAGGTTCAGCAGTCCCGTACTCGGCGGACCCGCCTTCGGCATCGTCGTCGACGGGGACGTGCTTCCCCGCGATCCGCTGGAGGCGCTCGTCGAGGGCGGGGCGGCACCCGGTGTCGACCTGATGATGGGCTGGACCCGTGACGAGTACCGGCTGTGGCTGGTGCCCGGCGGTCTCCTCGAACGCGTCGACCGGCTCGGCGCCGTCGCCCTCGCCGGCGCGCGCGCCCGCGTCCACTGCGGCAACGAGGTCGTACGCGGCTACCGCGCCGTGCACGCCGGTGCCGCCGAGACCGTCGGCCAGTTGGTCACCGACCACCTGCTCCGCATCCCGATGCACCGCCTGGCCGACGCGCGGCCGGGTTCGTCCTACGTCTACGAGTTCGCCTGGCCGTCGGGCCTGCCCGGCCTCGGCGCCTGCCACGCCCTGGAACTGGGCTTCGTCTTCGACTCCGGGGACACGCCCGATTCCCGCAGGCTCGCGGGGGAGGGTGCTCCCCAGGAGCTGGCCGACGCGATGCACGGGGCGTGGGTGCGGTTCGCGGAGTGCGGGGACCCGGGCTGGACGGCGTGGGACGCCACGCATCCCGTGCGAGTGTTCGGGGACGGCGCCCCGTACGTGGAGTACGGGCCGCGTGACGCCGAGTTCGACCTGTGGGAGGCCGACGTCACCATGCGAGGAATGCGGTCCAGGCGGCTGGTTCGACGGTGATGGTGTCGCCGACGGTTGTTTTGGAGTCGCGGATGTGGATGGTGGTGGGTTGGATGGCGACTTCTACGCAGGCGCCGCCTTCGCTTCCGCTGTAGCTGGACTTGAACCACTTGAGTTCGGTGCCGCTCATGCTTCTCCCAGAAGACGATCCAACATGGCCCTCGTCTCCTCGGTGTTGAGGGCCTGCGTTCGCAGCATCGCATACTTCTGGGTCAGGATCCCCACCCCATCGGGATCGGCGATCAACTGGCTGCCCCGCTGAGTTTCCATGTAGGCGAGCCGCTGGTATTCGGGTGTTTCGAGCAGGATGAACGGGCCATCGAGTCCGGCGTGGGAGGTTCGGCCGAGTGGCAGGACCTGGAGGGTGATTCCAGGTACGTCGACGTGCTCCCGCAGCTTCCGAACCTGCTCGACGTATACGTCGCGTCCGCCCAAGTGGTCTCGCAGCGCGGCCTCCCAGATGACGAAGCTCACGGTGGGCGGCACTTTGCGGTGAAGAATTGATTGACGGTCGATGCGACCAGCGACCAACTGCGCGATCGAGTCGTCGTCATAGACCGGTACCCGGCTCCGGAAGACGGCTTGGGCGTAGGCCTCTGTTTGCAGCAGACCGGGAATGGCCAAACCCTCATACCACGAGATCGCGAAGGCCTCCCGCTCCCTGTCGATGTACTCCTCCGCCCACAACGGAACCAGATCCACTTCCGGCATCCTGCTCAACGCAACCGACAACGCCCCTTTTGTCTCAAGGAGTTCGTCGAGCTGCTCGGCGAGATCCGGCTTCAGCGGCCGCCTGCCCTGCTCGATCGACGCGATCTGCTGCTCGCCGATGACGAACCTCTCGCCCAGTGACCGCTGCGTGTGTCCGGCCGCCTGGCGGTAGAGGGCGAGCAGCGCCCCCACCATCTTCATCGCGGAGGCGTTCCTCCGTGTCGTCGTGCCCATGAGGTCGAACTCCCCAGCCGTGCGCGTACGTTCACCCTCGCGCGCCCGTACAGACCTGCTGTACGGCAGCGCGTTCTGTCTCATCATGACCACGGAGCGTGACCATCGTCACGTGAACAAGGAAACTCAACCCCCGTCCCCGCGTGAACGCCTCTACCGCCGGGAACGCCGGTCGGTCCCCGCCGCGAGGGCGTTCGCGCGCGAGGCGCTCGACGCGTGGGGCATGCGCGAGCGCGCGGACGACGTGGTGCTGTGCGTCAGCGAACTGGCGACCAACGCCCTGGTGCACGGCGTGCCGCCCGGCCGGGGCTTCCTGCTGCGCCTGCTGCCGTACGGCGACGGCGTCCGCGTCGAGGTGCACGACAGCGGGGACGGCGTACCGGCGGTGCCGCGGACGGACGTACGCGAGCCCGGGGAGGGCGGACGCGGACTGCTGCTGGTCTCGGAGCTGGCGGACAAGTGGGGCGTGGCGGAGCGGAATCCCGGCAAGACGGTGTGGTGCGAGCTGGGCGGCGCCTACTTCCCGCCCCACCGCCGAGCACCCGTCACCTGAGCGACGCCGACGGCGACACCCACCACCACCCCGGCGGCGATCACGCGCCCCAGCCCGAAGCCGGCACCGCTCACCGGAACCACCGAGGCGGTCAGCACCACGCCGGCCCCGGCGCAGGCCGCGATCGCCTCCGCCCACACGCGTGCGGCCCCGCGTCCCCACCTCCAGGGCCACGTCTCACTCATCACCAGGTAGGCGACCAGCAGCCCGATCACGCAGGCGCCCTCCCACCAGGCCGGATCACCGGACGCCGCGATCACCACGACACTCCCCGCCAGCACCGTCGTCCGCTGCCGCAGCAGGAGGTGGGACCACCGTGCGGACTCCAGCGACGGCCGTCGGTCCAGCGACGGCGCCGCCCACAGCGCGAGGGCGACCGCGCATCCGAACACGACCGCACCCGGCCCACCGCTCACCGTCGCCCACGGCCGCCACGCCATCACGACGGACGCCGCTCCGAGCAGACGGACCGGCAGGGTGCCGACCCAGTACGCCAGGTACTCCCGAAGGCCGGCCCGTGCGTCGAGCACCGTCATCCCGCGCGCCCCCTCCCGCCGACCCGCCCCGACCGCAGCGGCGCCAACGCCAGGTCCAACGACTCACCCACGACGTGCCGCAGCACCGGCACCCCGCTGTCCCGCAGGGCGAAGCGCATCGCGTCCCGCTCCGCGTGCCACAGCCGCAGCCCCAGCTCGCCCGCCGTGTCCCCGGGCTCGACCCGCGGGTCCCCGCTCGGGATCTCCACGACGACCGGGCGGCGCCCCCGCGCCTGAAGGTCCCGCAGTACCTTCAGCACCCGCGCGTCACTCAGCGGGGTGAACACGTACACGAGCGCTCCCTCCGGCAGCGCGGGCGGCGGCACCCGTTCGAGGCCGGAGGCGTCGAACCGCCGGTCCCTGCGGACGTCGAGGACGCTCTCCACGATGCGGTAGAACGCCGCGTCCCCGGTGCCCGGCGCCAGCCAGCGTGTGGTGCCCCCGGTCGAGACGACCCCCACCCGGTCGTGGGTGCGCAGGTAGGCCCGGGCGAGCCCGGTGGCGGCCCGCACCGTCTCGTCCAGGGACGACAGCCCGGTCACCGGGTCGACGACGTCCCCGAACGCGTCGAGCAGCATCACCGTGTCGGCGGCCCGCTCGGCCGCGAACCGGTGCAGTTGCACCGACCCGCGCCGGGTCGTCGACGGCCAGTGGATGCGCCGCTGCCGTTCCCCCGGCACCCAGGGGCCCACTCCGATGACCTCGACGCCCTCTCCGGCCTGCGGCGAGGCGTGCTCGCCGAGCCGCTGCGGCAGCCGTGCCGGGATCGGCGTGAACCTCGCCTGCGTGGCGCGCGGGAACACGGACACCTCCGCCGCCGCGACGCGCACGGTGCGGCGCACGGTGCCCCCGGCGTCGTACACGTCGAGGTCCACCGGCCCGAGCGACCAGCGGCCCCAGTGCAGCGCGGTGTGGCGCAGCGTCACCGTGGACGGGCCGACGACGACCTCGTCGAGCCGCAGTCCCGGGCCGAGCGTGACGCCGGGGTCGAGGCGGACGGCGTCCCCGTCGTGGGCCACCGAGACGCGGACGGTGACGGTGTCGCCCTCGAAGCAGCGGCCCGGTTCGACGGCCACCGACGTCTCGACGCGCCGGGCTTGGGCGCGGGGCAGCGCCAGCGCGAGCAGCACCAGCGGCGCCGCCGCGAGCGCCAGCAGCCACGCCCGCCCGGTGAGCAGTGCGGCGGACAGCGCGACGGCGGCGACGGTCAGCAGGCGCAGCGTCCGCTCGCCCGGGCGCGGCCCGCCGGGCGGCGGGGGCGGCGGCTGCGCCGGGGAGGTGCGCCCCTCCAGGGCGCGGACCACGGCGGCGTTCGGCGGCGGCACGGGAGCGGGCGCGGTCACGACGACACGGCGGCGGCCGTACGCCGCGTCGTCGGCGTGCCGACACTGCCGACGATCTCGCGGAGCACATCGTCCGTGGACACCTCGCGTACCCACAACTCCGGCCGGAGCGAGACCCGGTGGGCCAGCGCGGGCACCGCGAGGGCCTTGACGTCCTCCGGGACGACGAAGTCGCGGCCGTCCAGCACGGCGCGGGCGCGGGCGAGCTGGACCAGGGCGAGTCCGCCGCGCGGCGAGGCGCCGATGCTGATCTGAGGATGGTCGCGGGTCGCGCCGACGAGCGCGACGGCGTACTCCAGCAGGTCGTCGTCGATCTCCACGCGCTCCACGACGGCCCGCCACGCCACGACGTCCTTCGGCCCCGCGAGCCTGTCGAGCACGGCCTCGGGCGCGGCCCGGTCGATGCGGGCCCGCAGCATCGCCAGCTCCTGGCGGGCGGTCAGATAGCCCATCCGGACGCGTAGCTGGAACCGGTCGAGCTGGGCCTCGGGCAGGGAGTAGGTGCCCTCGTACTCCACCGGGTTGGCCGTCGCGACGACCAGGAACGGGTCGGCGAGCGGTCGGGTCTCGCCGTCCACGGTCACCTGCGACTCGGCCATCGCCTCCAGCAGCGCGGCCTGGGTCTTGGGCGGCGTCCGGTTGATCTCGTCGGCGAGCAGGAGGTGGGTGAAGACCGGGCCGGGGTGGAAGACCATCTCACCGGTGCGCTGGTCGTACAGCGGCGTTCCGGTGACGTCGGAGGGCAGCAGGTCGGGCGTGAACTGGATGCGGCGGAAGTCCAGGCCGAGCGTGGTGGCGAAGGACCGCGCGAGGAGCGTCTTGCCGAGCCCCGGCAGGTCCTCCACGAGGACGTGGCCGCCGGCCAGTACGCCCAGCATCACCAGTTCGAGGGCGTCCGGCTTGCCGACCACGGCACGGCCTATCTCGCGCAGTACGGCGCCGGCCTGCTCGCCGACCTGTTCGGCGGTGCGGAGCCGGGGCGTGGGGTCAGTCGTCACGTCGCTTGTTCCTTACCGGTGCGGGGGTACGAGTGCGGGGTGCGCCGAGCGTTTCGAGCCGGTCGACGAGGCGGCGCAGCACGTCGACGGGAACCTCGCCGTCGGGCCCGGTCCGCGGCGGCTCGGGGCCGAGCCACGGCCACAGCTCGGGGCCGATCAACTCGGCTGCCCGCCCGGGCTGCTGGTCGAGCGAGACGTGGTGGTGCTCGGCGAGCGCGGCGGCGTATAGACGGCGCAGCTCGGGCCGGAGGACCGCACGGTAGTAGAGGGCGCCGTCCGGTCCGGTCGCGGTCCCCACGTTCCGTCGCCACTCGCCCATACCCGGCGCCCGCGTCCGCAGCAGCCGCACCTCGTCCCGGCGTCCGGAGTCGAAGGCGCCCGCCCCGGCGACGTACCGGGAGACGATCAGCGCCACGACGACGAGCAGGGTCAGGAGGGCTCCGGCCGCCTCGGCGCCGTCGAGGAGCAGGACGAGCAGGACACCGGAGCCGGCGACCGCGCCGCCGAACAGCCCGAGCCGGCCCAGGGTGAGCAGGTCCCCTCCCGGAGCCTCTTCGGCCGGCCGGTTCACCGCGCGCCCTCCCGGTCCCGGAGCAGCGAGGCGATGTCCTCCAGGGCGCCGGCCGCGGCCCCGCGGTGCGAGGCGTCCATCGGGTGCGAGGAATAGCGGGCCTCGCGGAACAAGGCGGTGAGGCGTGGTGCGGCCGGGCCGGGCGCGAGGCCCGCGTCGACGGCGCGGGTGAGCAGATCGGCGGGGCTGTCGGAGACGTGCCGCGGCACGCCGGACGCGACGAGGGCGTCCTCCATCCCGGCGTAGCAGGCGATGACGGCCGCACGGGCGTCACCGGTGGCGGCCAGCGCGCGGCGGCCCGACCGCACGGCGGACAGGAGCAGGCGCGCGTCGTCGTCCTCCGTCACGCTGCCCGGGAGGCCGGGGCGCTGCGGCACCCTGAGTCCGAGCCGTCGCAGCCGTCGCACCACGGCCACCGTGACGACCACGACGACGACCGCGGCCAGCAGGCCGAGGACGAGGTACAGCGGCAGGGACCAAGGGTGCGCCGGATCCCCAGAGTCCGCACTGGGCAGCGGCCTGCCCGGATCCGGCCGGGTGGGGGCCGGGACCGGGGTGATCGGCGGTGGGGTGGATTGTGGGCTGCCGCGCGAGAACCGGTGCAGGACCAGCGCCAGGACGCCGATGGCACCCGCCCCGACGAGCAGCAGCGGCGCGGCGATCTCCCGCAGCCGTTCCTCGCCCGGTGGCAGCGCGGCACGGTAGGTGTCGAACCGGGGGCGAAGGCGCTTGACGGCCGTCATGACTCCGACCGCCCAGGCGACGGACGATCCGATGGCGACGATGCCCCAGTGGCCCAGCGGCCCCTTGCCGGAGTGCAGCAGTCCCTCCGCGGGCCGCAGCGCGAGCGCGGCGACGGCCAGCGCCCCGACCACCGAGACGGCGACCACCGCCCCGGGCACCACGCGCCGCCTCGCCCGTCCCCCCTGTTCCATGCCGCCCCCTGCTGAACCCGTCGCCCCCGAACGCCAGTTCACCGCAATCTTGGCACATGCCGCACCGACGGCCTACGGCACGGCTCGCGGCCCCGCGGCCCCGCGGCCCCGCGGCCCCGCGGCCCCGCGGCCCCGCGACCTCGCGGCC
The DNA here is from genome assembly GCF_002005225.1 of Streptomyces pactum. Taxonomy (NCBI): domain Bacteria; kingdom Bacillati; phylum Actinomycetota; class Actinomycetes; order Kitasatosporales; family Streptomycetaceae; genus Streptomyces; species Streptomyces pactum. The sequence goes on along the minus strand of NZ_CP019724.1, from coordinate 1,875,067 downwards.
CCGCAGCCCCGCGACCTCGCGACCTCGCGGCCTCGCGGCCTCGCGGCCCCGCGCCCCCGCGGCCACCGGTCACCCCGGTGTCAGCGCCGCAGCGACCGACCTGATCGCCTCCGGCCCCACCCGGCAGCACCCGCCGACCAGGCGCGCCCCGGCCGCCCGCCAGCCCCGTACCTCCCCGGCGGCGAACGAGGAACGCCCCCGCCACGCCCGTGCCTCGGCGTCCCAGGCCTCCCCGCTGTTGGGGTAGACGACGACCGGTTTGCCGGTGACCCGGGCGGCCGTCTCGACCGCGCCCGCCACGTCCTCGGGGGCGCAGCAGTTCACGCCCACCGCGATCACCTCGTCGGCGTCCGCGGCCAGGGCGAAGGCCTCCTCCAGCGGCTGGCCGGCGCGGGTGCGGTCGCCCGCGACGGTGTACGACAGCCAGGCCGGCACGCCCAGGTGGCGCACCGCCCGCAGCAGCGCCGCCGCCTCCTCGGTGTCGGGGACCGTCTCCAGCGCGAGGACGTCGGGCCGGGCGGCGGCCAGGACCTCCAGGCGGGGCCGGTGGAAACGCTCCAGCTCCCCGGCACCGAGCCCGTACCGGCCCCGGTACTCGGAGCCGTCCGCGAGCATCGCCCCGTAGGGCCCCGCCGACGCCGCCACCCACAAGCGGCGGTCCGTCCGTGCGCGCCGGGCCGCCTCCCGCGCCGACTCCACACTCAGCGCCATGAGTTCCGACGCCGCGTGCCGCCCGACCCCGTGCCGGGCGAAGCCCTCGAAGGTGGCCTGGTAGCTCGCCGTGATCGCCACGTCCGCGCCGGCCTCGAAGTAGGCGAGGTGCGCCTCGCCGATCGCCTCCGGCTCCTCGGCGAGCAGCCGCGCCGACCACAGTCCGTCGCTCAGGTCGTGGCCCGCCGACTCCAGTTGGTTGGACATGCCGCCGTCGAGGACGAGGGGGCGGCCGGAGACGAGGGCGTCGGCGAAGTCGCTGGTCATGGCGCGAGGGTAGTCAGTGACCCCCGCCCGGCGAAGGGCCTGTCCCCCGTGCGAGCTACAGCCGGGTGTCCACCGTGAGGTGACGACCTGCGGCCGCCGGATCCGTAGCGTCCGGTGCAGCCCGCGGCACACCGGCCGCGGCCCGCAGGAGGGGTTCCCGTGAGGTTTGTCTGGCAGTTCCTGGCCGTCGTGGCGATCTACGCGCTGGGCGGCATAGCCGTCACCGCGGTGAAGGAGAACGACTGGCTCACGCTCGTCCTCGGTCTCACGGCGGCCGCGCTGGTCGTGCTCGTGTACGCGTGGGTGGTGCGGCGGACCGAGCACCGGCCCGCCCTGGACGTGGCCCGGGAAGGCGCCGTGGCCAAGACCGGCTGGGGCGTCCTGATCGGCGCGGGGATGTTCGCGGCCGTCATCGTGAACCTCTTCGCCTCCGGGCACTACGACGTCGAGGGCCTGGGCTCGGTGACGGGCGCGCTGGGGCTGCTCGGGTTCATGGCCGCCGCCGCGGCGGCCGAGGAAGTGGTGTACCGCGGGGTGCTGTTCAGGATCGTCGAGGAGCGCACCGGCACGTACCTCGCGCTGGTGCTGACCGGGCTCGTGTTCGGCCTCTCGCACCTGCTCAACGAGCACGCGACCCTGTGGGGCGGCCTCGCCATCGCCATCGAGGCCGGCTTCATGCTCGCCGCCGCGTACGCCGCCACCCGCAGCCTCTGGCTGACGATCGGCGTGCACTTCGGCTGGAACTTCGCCGCGGCCGGCGTCTTCAGCACCGAGGTCTCCGGCAACGGCGCCAACCAGGGGCTGCTGGACTCCTCCACGTCCGGTCCGGAACTGCTCACCGGCGGCGCGTTCGGGCCGGAGGGCAGCGTGTACTCGGTGGGCTTCGGGGCGCTCCTGACCCTGGTCTTCCTGTGGCTGGCCCACCGGCGCGGCAACATCGTGCCCTTCGGCTCCCGGCGGGCCGCGGGCGCCGACTCCGCGGCTAAACTGCCCCGGTGATCGTTCGTCGGCGTGTCCTGGAGTCGTGGCACCGGCTCGACGTCACGGTCCGGGACCTCCCGCTCGGGATACTGCTCCTCGTGGCGTCGGCGGTGCCGGCGCTGCACGGCAACGGCACGGAGGTCGGCGGTCTGCCGACCCGGCCCGTCGACGCGCTGGCCGGTGTGGCGGGCGTCCTGCAGTGCCTCCCGCTCGCCCTGCGCCGGCGGTGGCCGCTCGTCTGCCTCGCCCTGGTGTCGTGCGGCTTCTCCCTCGACCAACTGCGGGGCTACCACCTCTTCGCGGGCACCGCGCTGCCCATCGCGCTGCTGAGCGCCGGGTCGTATCTGGAGCGGTACCGGCGCGCCACCCTGGTCGCCGGCTCCGTGGCGTTCGCGGTCCTGTCGGTCGCGCTGCACCGGCGGGGGCCCGGCGACCCGGCGGTCGAGTTCGTGACGTTCTACCTGGTGCTCGGCCTCACCTGGGGCGTCGGCGCGTGGATGCGCTCCGCCCGGGTCGCGGAGGCCGAGCGCCGCGGCCGCGTCGCCGAGGACGCCCGTACCGCCGAACGCACCCGCATCGCCCGCGAGCTGCACGACGTCGTCACCCATCATGTGACGGCGATGGTCGTGCAGTCCGAGGCGGCCCGGTACCTGACCGCCGCGCCCGACCGGCTCGACCAGGCCCTGACCGCCGTCAGCGACACCGGCCGGCGTGCCATCACCGACCTGCGGCACCTGCTCGACCTGCTCAACCCCGACTACGGCACCGGCCACGGCGGCGAGGACCGGACGCCCCCCGTCGGCCGGGTGCTCACGCTCGTCGAGCAGACGCGACTGGCCGGGCAGCCCGTGGAGTTCACCGAGGAGGGCACTCCGCCCGCCTCGACCGGCAGCGCCGACCTGGTGGCCTACCGGGTCGTGCAGGAAGCCCTGACCAACGCGCTCAAGTACGACCACGGCGGCCGGACCTCGGTCCTGGTCCGCCATGGGGAGAGGGAGATCACCGTGGAGGTCGGCACGGACGGTTCCGGTTCGCGGGCCGGTTCCCCCGGCGGCAGCGGCCGGGGACTGGAGGGCCTGCGCGAACGGGTCGGCGTCCTGGGCGGCGACTTCAGCGCGGGCCGGGGGACCGGCGGCGGCTTCCTCGTACGGGCGCGGATACCCGCGGGCGGCCCGGTATGAGCGCGCCGGTCCGGGTCCTGGTCTGCGACGACCAGGTGCTGATCCGCACCGGGCTGTCGACGATCATCGACGCGCAGCCCGACCTGGCGGTGGCGGGGGAGTGCGGGGACGGCCGGAGCGCGGTGGAACTGGCCGCCGAACTGCGCCCGGACGTCGTGGTCATGGACGTCCGCATGCCGGTGCTCGACGGCATCGAGGCCACCCGCCTGCTGGCCGGTGCCGGGGTGCGGCACCCCGTCAAGGTGCTCGTGGTGACGACCTTCAACCTGGACGAGTACGTCTACGAGGCGCTGCGGGCGGGAGCGAGCGGGTTCCTGCTCAAGGACGCGCCGCCGGACCGGCTGCTGCACGGCATCCGGACCGTGGCCATGGGCGCGGCGCTGCTGGACCCCGACGTGACGCGGCGGCTCGTGGGCCGGTACGCCGCCCGCATCCGGCCCGCCGAGGGCAGCGCGGCGGACGTCCCGCTGACACCCCGCGAACTGGAGGTCCTGCGCCTGATCGCGGACGGGCTGTCCAACAGCGAGATCGCCGCGGCGCTCGTCATCAGCCACGAGACCGTCAAGACCTTCGTCTCCCGCATCCTCACCAAGCTCGACCTGCGCGACCGGGTCCAGGCCGTCGTCTACGCCTACCGGCACGGCCTGGTGACCTGACACGCCGTGCGGGTCCGCGGCGTCGGACCCGTTGACCTTCCCCCGTCACCCCCTTACCTTTTCGACGTTCGTAATCACAGATGGTGTTCGGTATGCCGGACGGCTGTGGAGAACAGCCTTCGCCTGCCCGCACCCCCGTCGAGAGGCAGCCCGCATGAGCCGCGCCGACGAAGCGCCCGATCAGCCCGCGGTCCCCGGCCGACGCCTGCTGTTGAAGGGCGCCGCGCTCGCGGGAGCCCTGGCGGCCGTCCCCGCCGTCGCCTCCGCCGTGCCCGCCGTGCCCGGCAAGGCGGCCCCGTACGTGAACCCGCTCGTCCGCAACCGCGCCGACCCGCACATCCGCCGGCACACCGACGGCTTCTACTACTTCACCGCGACGGCCCCCGAGTACGACCGCATCATCCTGCGCCGCTCCCGCACCCTGAACGGCCTCGCGACCGCCCACGAGTCCGTGATCTGGCGCAAGCACGCCACCGGCGACATGGGCGCGCACATCTGGGCGCCGGAGATGCACCGCGTCGGGGGCAAGTGGTACATCTACTTCGCCGCCGCGCCCGCCGAGCGCGTCTGGGACATCCGCATCTGGGTCCTGGAGAACTCCCATCCGAACCCCTTCCGGGGTACCTGGGTCGAGCGGGGCCAGGTGAAGACGGCGTGGGAGACCTTCTCCCTGGACGCCACCACCTTCACCCACCGCGGCACCCGCTACCTCGCCTGGGCCCAGCACGAGCCCGGCATGGACAACAACACCGCGCTGTGGCTGTCGGAGATGGCGAACCCCTGGACGCTGAAGGGCCCGCAGATACGGCTGTCCACGCCCGAGTACGACTGGGAGTGCGTCGGCTTCAAGGTCAACGAGGGCGCGTCGGTCATCGCCCGCAACGGCCGCCTGTTCATGACCTACTCGGCCAGCGCCACCGACGCCAACTACTGCATGGGTCTGCTGACCGCCGACGCGGACGCCGACCCGATGGAACCCGCGAACTGGTCGAAGTCGCCGACCCCCGTCTTCACCAGCAACGACACCACCGGTCAGTACGGTCCCGGGCACAACTGCTTCACCGTCGACCGGGACGGCCGCACCGACGTCCTCGTCTACCACGCCCGCCAGTACAAGGAGATCGACGGCGACCCGCTGAACGACCCCAACCGGCACACCCGCGTCCAGAGACTCGGCTGGAAGCCGGACGGCACCCCGGACTTCGGCGTTCCGGTCGCCGACACGGCGAAGGGACGGGCGTGAGACGCGCTGCCGTCACCACGCTGGTGGCGGCCGTCACGCTGGCCGTCGGCGCCCTGACGGCCGTACCCGCCCAGGCTCGGACCCAGGCGCCGGCACCGGCGCGGGATCAGGCACCGGAGCGTCCCGCCGGTATGGCCGACTGCACCGCCACGGCCTGCCACTTCGACGTTCCGCCGGGCACGTACGACGTGCGGGTGCTGCTCGGCGGCGAGGACGCCGCCCGTACCGCCGTCAGCGGCGAGAGCAGGCGGGCCCTGCTTCCCGAGACCGTCACCGCGGCCGGTGAACGGGTCGCCCGCGGCTTCACCGTGGACGTCCGCACACCCGAGGGCGAGCCCACCGGACCCGACGGCAGCCCGGGCCTGGACCTGGTGATCGGCGGTTCGGCGCCCGCCCTGGCCGGCATCAGGGTGACCCCCGCCCGGCACGCGCGGCAGATCATCCTCGTCGGTGACTCCACGGTCTGCGACCAGCCGGGGGAGCCGTACTCCGGGTGGGGCCAGCGACTGCCGCAGTACCTCGGCAAGGGACTGTCCGTCGCCAACCACGCCGACTCCGGTGACAGCACCGTCAGTTACCTGGCCGACCAGCGGCTGTGGGGCACCGTCCGGACCCGGATCCGCCCCGGGGACCTGGTGCTCGTCCAGCTCGCGCACAACGACAAGACGACCGACGGGGCCACCTACCGGGCCAACCTGGAGACGCTGGTGGCGGGTGTGCGGGAGCGGGGCGGCCGGCCCGTCCTCGTGACGCCCGTCGTGCGCCGCTGGTTCAACGCCGACGGCACCCTGAACAACGGCACCGCCCTGCTCGTCAACGGCCTCGGCGTCGACCATCCGGCCGTCGTCCGCTCGGTCGCCGCCGCCCGGGACGTGCCGCTGGTCGACCTGACCGCGAAGACCAAGGCGCTCGTGGAGTCCCTGGGCGTGGAGGGCTCCAAGGAGCTCTACCTCTACAACGAGAGGCGGGACAACACCCACACCTCCGCGTACGGCGCCACGGTCTACGCGGGCCTGGTCCGGGACGGACTCGTCGCCCAGCGGCTGGTACCGCCCGGCAAGGTGCGGGCGCAGCTCAGCTCTGGAGCCGACTCCGCATCTGCGACAGACGCCGGTCGAAACGGAGGTTGAACCAGGTCAGCCAGCCCATGGCCGCGACCGCGAGGGCGAGGGTCCAGCTCCCGGCGGTGACGGAGCCGTAGACGAACCAGAGGATCGACGTGCCGAAGAAGATGAGGGCCAGGAGCGGGAACGCCCACCAGCGGTTGCGCCGCAGCCGCCGCTGACGGGAGTCGACCAGCGCCGCCAGGGCCTGCCGGCGTCGCGGATCCTCGGGGGGCGGCCCGCCCTTGAGGATCCGCCGTTCCATGGCGGGCACGTCGTCGGGCTGCGCACCGGTGTCCCGCGCGTCGTGCCGACGGCGGCGGCGGACCAGGAACACGACCCAGACACTCATCAGGCCGGCACCGACGAGGGCCGACGGCCATGAGCCGGCCCCGTTGAGGAGCAGTCGGACCACCAGGCCCACGGCCAGTGCGACCAGGCCGATGACCGACAGCCTGTCCCGCCATCGCGGTCCGGAGAACGCGTCGTGCCGCTCTCGTCTCTTCATGTCCACCTCTCGCAGTCGTAGTGGTCACGCCGGGTGCCTGCCCGGGTACCCGCCCCGAGGTCGGGAACACTTCGGCCGGCACCGAAGCAACCGGCCCATAGCGTGCGGGACATGAGCGACACGAACACCGCCACCGCCACCACCGTCACGCCCGCCGACGCCGTCACCGGCATGGTCGACCACGTCCTGGCCCTGGCCGCCACCTGGACCCACTGGGACGGGCGGCCCGCGCACGTCGACGACCGCGTCCACACTCCGCACAAGGCGATCCGGCGCGTCGCCGACCACCTGGTCGACCACCTCGCGGAGCTGGAGGCGCGGTTGGCAGGAGAGGAGACGCAGCCCGACCACTGGCACGCCTCCATGGTCACCACGGACGCGGACCGCGCCCCCTTCACACAGGAGGACCTCGACGAGGCCCGCAGCCGCCTCACCCGGCTCGCCCGGATCTGGGCCAACCGCCTCGACGCGCTCACCGACGAACAGCTCGACCACTCGCCCGGCGAGGGCTGGAGCTTTCGCGAACTCGCCGTGCACCTCACGGAATCCGTGTACTACGCCGACGCGGTGGGTGACCTGTCGTGACCGCCTTCGCCGACCTCCACCGTGCCGGTGAGCCCCTGCTGCTGCCGTGCGCCTGGGACCACGCCTCCGCGCTCGCCCTCGCCGGGCAGGGCTTCCGGGCGGTCGGCACCACCAGCCTGGGGGTCGCGGCGGCGGGCGGGCTGCCCGACGGGGCGTCGGCGACCCGTGACGAGACCCTGCGGCTGGCCCTCACCCTCGGGTCGGCGCCGCTCCTGCTGTCCGTCGACGCGGAGGACGGCTTCAGCGACGACCCCGACGAGGTGGGCGAGTTCGCCCGGCGGTTGACGGCGGTCGGAGCCGTCGGCGTCAACCTCGAGGACACCCTGGGGCCCGCCGACCGGCACGCCGCGAAGATCGCCGCGGTCAAGTCGGCGGCTCCCGGCCTGTTCGTCAACGCCCGAACGGACACGTACTGGCTCGGCGACGGCTACCGTGACGGCGACGGTGACGGACGTGCCAGGGAGACCATGCGGCGACTGGACGCCTACCGCGAGGCCGGCGCCGACGGCGTCTTCGTTCCCGGCCTCACCGATCCCGGCCGGATCGCGGCCCTCGTCGCCCACTTCGACGTTCCCCTCAACGTCCTCTACTCGCCCACCGGTCCCGCCCTGCCGCACCTCGCCGACCTCGGCGTCCGGCGCGTCAGCCTCGGCTCGCTGCTCTACCGGCGGGCGCTGGGCGCCGCCCTGGAGACGGTGGCCGACATCGGCGCGGGCCGGGAAGTGCGGGGCACGGCACCGACGTACGACGAGGTGCGGGCGCTGGGCCGGGGGTCCGCGGAGCCTGGGTAGGCTGGGGGCATGTCGAACGAGTATCCGGCCGCGCCGGGTTCCGACGGGCAGCCCTCCGGCGCCCCGGGTGGTTACGGCGCCCCGGGCGCCCCGGGTGCTCCGGGTGCTCCGGGCGCCCCGGGTGCTCCGGGTGCTCCGGGCGCCCCGGGTGCTCCGGGTGCTCCGGGTGCTCCGGGTGCTCCGGGTGGTTACGGTGCTCCGCCCAGCGCGTACGGCGGCGCCCCCGGCGCGTATGCCGGCGCGCCGCACGCCGGTGTCCCGTACCCCCAAACCCCGTACCCCTATGCCCCGTACGCCCAAGCCCCTTACCCCCACGCCCCCGTGCCGCCGCCGTCCATGCCGGGTAGTGTGCGCGCGGCACGGACCGTGATCTGGGTGATGACGGGTCTGGTGCTGCTGGCCGTGGTGGTCTGGGGAGCCGGCTTCGGTGCCGAGGACGCGGGCCGGCTCTTCGCCACGAACCTGATGGGATGGGCGCTGTTCGTCCTCTCCTTCAGGTACGGCACGGGCGGCAACGGCGTGCGCGTCGCGTCCATCGTGCTGGCGAGCGTGCAGATCGCGTTCTCGCTCGGTGGGATCGCCCAGGGGAACGGGGGCGGCGGCCTCCCGCTGTTCGGCGCGATCGCCGTCGTGGCCCTGCTCAGCCAGAGCGCCGCGGCCCAGTGGTTCAAGCGGCCGCGCGCGGGCGGGCTGCCGTACGGTCAGTGACCGCGGGGGCCGGCCGGCTCCCGGGGCCAGTTCTCCAGCGCCACGTGCAGGGCGTCGACCGCCTTGTCCCAGGACGCCCGTACGTCGCGCGGGGCGCCGAAGCCGCCGGTGGCCTCCAGGGCGCAGTAGCCGTGGAAGGTGGCGCGCAGCAGGCGTACCGCGTCGGTGCGGTCGGGTTCGGCCAGGCCGTAGGCGCGGAGCATGCCGTAGGTGATCTCGGCGGTGCGGCGCAGGGCGGTGGAGCCGGCGACGAGGGACTGGTCGACGCGGATCTGGGTCGCGGCGTAACGGCCGGGGTGGCGCAGGGCGTACGCCCGGTAGGCGCCCGCGAAGGCGGCCAGCGCCTCCTTCCCGGCCCGGCCGGCCACCGCCGCCGCGATCTCGTCGATCAGCTCGCCGCCGGCCAGCAGCGCGACCCGGACGCGCAGGTCCTGGAGGTTCCTGACGTGCGTGTAGAGGCTGGCGTCCTTCACCCCGAAGTGCCGGGCGAGCGCGGAGACGGTGACGCTCTCGAACCCGGTCGCGTCGGCGAGGTCGGCGGCGGCCGCGACGACGCGGTCGGTTGTAAGGCCCGCTCGGGGCATGGGCCACCTTCCAGCTTCCTAGAGCTCCTAGGTTTCATGCTAGGGCAGGCCGGGCGGCAGGCGGGGCTCATCTCCGAGTCGTTAAACGTTCATCTTCTGCCTCGATTCTCCTCACAGCCGCGCACGGCGGCGGTATCCAGGAGGAACTTCATGGAGCACGGACACGGGCACGGGCAGCACCACCACGGACACGCACACCCGCACGACCACGACCACGAGCACCAGGCCGCGCAGCCCCTGCCCGCCGCCTTCGACACCAGCGTCCCCGACGAGGCACTGAGCCCCGAACAGCAGTCGCGCCGCGGCCTGCTGCGCCGTGCGGGCCTGCTCGGCGCCGGACTGGCCGCCGGCAGCGTCCTCGCGCAGACCGCGACCGCCGCCCCCGCACAGGCCGCGGGCAACGGCCGCCGCAGGAAGGGCTTCCTCTGGCTGGCCGGCGACCACCACATCCACACCCAGTACAGCAGTGACGGCAAGTACCGCGTCGTCGACCAGGTCCGCCAGGGCGCCCGGCACGGCATGGACTGGCTGGTCATCACCGACCACGGCAGCGTCACCCACGCCAAGATCGGTGTGGAGAAGGTCAACCCGGACATCCGCGAGGCCCGCGACGCCCACGGGGACACCCTCGTCTTCCAGGGCCTGGAGTGGAACATCCCGGCCGCCGAGCACGGCACCGTCTTCGTCCACCCCGGCCGCCACGAGGTCTCCGTCCTCAAGCAGTTCGAGACGGACTACGACGGCGGGGTGAAGGGCGCAGGCGACTCCACGCCCGCCAACGAGGCGCTCGCCGTCGCCGGCCTCTCCTTCCTCGCCGACCAGGTCAAGCGGCGCAAGGTCAAGGACGCCCTGATGCTCGCCAACCACCCGGCGCGCAAGGGCATCGACTCGCCGCACGAGATCCGCGCCTGGCGCGACGCCACCTCCCGCGGCCACCAGATCGCCGTCGGCTTCGAGGGCGCCCCCGGCCACCAGGCGGCCGGACTGCCCAAGCCGCTCGGCATGGGGCGCGCCCGCGGCATCTACGACGGCAGCCCGGGCGCCAACTCCTTCCCCGGCTACCCGCTGGAGAGCTACCGCACCTGGGGCGGCTTCGACTGGATGACCGCCACCGTCGGCGGCCTGTGGGACAGCCTCATCGCCGAGGGCCGCCCCTGGTGGATCACCGCCAACTCCGACTCCCACCAGGTGTACGCCGACACCGCCGCCCGCGGCGGCGGCGACTTCAAGGCCAACGGCCGCTACGACGACCCGGTCTACGCCGGGCAGATCGACGTCACCCAGGGCGACTTCTGGCCCGGCCAGTACAGCCGCACCCACGTCGGCTCCGACGGCTTCTCCTACGCCGCCGTCATGGACGGCATCCGCGCCGGCCGCATCTGGGTCGACCACGGCCAGCTCGTCAGCGGCCTCGACGTCCGCGTCTCGGGCGGCGGCCGCTGGGCCACGCTCGGCGGCGCCCTGCACGTCCGCAAGGGCACGCGGGTCACCCTGTCCATGGACGTCGCCATGGCCGGCGGCCCCAACTGGGCCGGGTTCACCCCGAAGCTGGCCCGGGTCGACGTCATCCAGGGCGACGTGACCGGCTCGGTCGCCGACCAGGACACCTTCACCGCGCCGACGGCCAGGGTGGTCAAGTCGTACGAGGTGAACAAGGACACCGGCACCGTCCGGCTCACCTACGACCTCGGCCGCGTCGACCGCCCCGTCTACCTCCGCACGCGCGGCACCGACGGCAACCGGTCCGCCGTCGGCGCGCTGGGCGCGAAGGTCGACCCGGCGGGCCCCGCCATCGACGTCGTCGGCGACGCCGACCCGTGGCGCGACCTGTGGTTCTACTCCAACCCGGTGTGGGTCCTGCCGTCGTGACACCGCCCTGCGCGCCGTACGCCATCGGCATCGACACCGACGCGACGACGCTGCGCGAGGCCGATCACCTGCTCCAGGCGTTCGCGGCCGGACTCGACCTCCCCGAGGGCGTCTTCGGCTGCACGCACCTGGTGCGGGACGGGCGTCCGCGCGTCGCCCTGTCGCTGGCCGCCGAGGCGGAGCCGGTCCTGCGCACCGCCCGGGAACGGCTCACCGCACAGGGGTACGGGGTCCGCGAAGGCGCCCCGGACGAGTCCGGCCGCGCCGTCCTCTACCCGGGCGCGGACGCCCTCACCGGCACGCTGACGCTCGCGGAGCTGCTCGCGCGCTCCGCGATCGAGCGGGTGACGGTGCTGGGCACGCCGGACGAACCCGCCCCGGACACCCGGCTGGTCACCCGGGGACACGTCCGTCCGCAGTGGCGCAACGGCCGCCTGGTCCTGGCCGCCATGCCCGCCGCGGGCGGCACCCTGGTGCCCTTCGAGTACCCGGATCCGACACCGTGCTGCGCGGACCACTGACACGTACGTAAGGTGGTCGCCGACCGGACAGGGGGACGCGACGGGGGAGGCGACCGGCATGCGGCGGCGGACGGCGACGGCCCGATGACCCACGAGGCACGGGACGCCGGGCGCGCCGCCGGCCGTTCCCCGAAGGACCCGCGGCCCCTGTGGCGGCAACGGGACTTCGGTGTCTTCTGGGCCGCGCAGACCCTCTCCGTCCTCGGTGACTCCTTCGCGCTGATCGCCCTGCCCCTGCTGGTCCTCGAGGCCACGGGCTCGATCGCGCGGATGGGGCTGCTCACGGCCGTCGGCGGCGCGGCCGCGGTCCTCGCGGCCGTGTTCGCCGGGACCGTGGTCGACCGGGTGGACCGCCGCAGCCTGCTCATCGGCTGCGACCTGGTGCGGATGGTCCTGTACGGGCTGGTCCCCGTCGTGTGGCTGCTCGACCCGCACATCTGGCTGCTCTACGTCGTCCTGCCGGTGTGCGAGGCCGTCGGCATGTTCTTCGCCGTCGGCTACGTCACCGTCGTCCGCGCTCTGGTCGGCACCGAACAGCTCACCGAGGCCAACGGACGGCTCAACGCCACCGCCGCCGCGGCCGGAGTGCTCGGGCCGCTGTGCGCCGGAGTGGTGGCCGCCTGGTCCGGCCCGGCCGCCGCCGTCGGCGTGGACGCGGCCAGCTTCGGCGTCTCGGCGGCCTGCGTCGCCTTCGTCCGCTTCCGGCCCCGCCCCGCCGACGACCAGGGGTCCGAGAAGCGCCCGGGGCTGTGGCAGGACCTGCGCGTGGGAGCGGCCTTCCTCCGCGGGCACCCCGTGCTGCGCGCGCTCACCGTCCTGCTGTGCGGTTTCAGCTTCCTCACCCTCGGCCTCAACGACCTGGTCATCTACCACCTCAAGCACGACCTCGGCCGCGACGACGGCACGGTCGGCACCGTCATGGCGGTCGGCGCCCTCGGCACCATCACCGGCGCGCTGCTGGTGGCCCGCGTGCGCCGCCGGCTCGGCTTCGGCCCCACCTGGACCGGCGCCGTGGCGGTGTGCGGACTGGCCTTCGCCGGGCTGGGCTGGGCCAGCGACGTGCCCGCCGTCGCCCTCCTGAGCGCCGCCTTCCTGGCCTGCGTCGGGATGGCCGGCACCTGCTCGATGTCGCTGCGGCAGGAGGTGACCCCGGAACACCTGCTCGGCCGGGTCACCTCCGCCTTCTGGACCCTCCAGTACTCGGTGGCGCCCATCGGCGCGGCCGTCCTCACCTGGGCGGCGGAACGGCGCGGCACCACACCGGTCGCCCTGGCGGCCGGCACCTGCTGCGTACTCATCGCGGCCGCCGGGCTGTTCACCCCGATCCGCCGGGCCGGCCGCGCCTGAGCAGCCCCTCGCCCGGTGCTCACCCGCACCCGCACGCGCACCCGAACCCGCACGCGCACGTGCACGCGCATCCGCGTCGGCGGTCGTCCGGGAGCGCTGGCGGCGTACGCCCGCGCGGGCGTTCGTGCACCGCGCGTCAGTCCTCCGGCTCGGAGAACACGAACGAGAACTCCGTGGGCTCGGGGTGGAGGAAGTACCGCGGCAGCGGACCCGGCCCGCAGGACTGGGAGCCGATGCCGTGCAGGGCGTGGTCGAGGTTGACCCAGACCGTGTCGCCGGGGGTGAGGTCGGTCAGGTGCCGGGCGGCGTCGAGCTGTTCGGTGCTCCACGGGCGGGCGGTGAACCAGAACTCGGGCTCGGCCTCGGCCCGCAGGCCGCCGATCTCCGCCCACCGCACGTCCGCTCGCGCGCCGTTCTCCTGCGGGCGGACGTAGGGCGTCTGAAGCTCCTCGACGTCCGCGTCCCACAGGAGGTGCCGCGAGGCGGACCTGGTGTCCGGGTAGGCCTCCGTCCCGCCGCCGTACCAGAAGACGACGTTCGTGGACTCGGCGTCCAGCCCGAAGCGGATGCCGAGCCTGGGCAGCGGTACCGTCCACTCGCCGTCCGGCTCGACCGACACGGTCAGCCGCACGGACGTGCCGTCCGAGGTCCAGCGGTACACCGTCCGCAGCCCCGGCTCGCGGCCGGCCGGCGCCACCCGGGTCCGCACGGTCAGTGCCTCGCCGTCCGGCTCGACGGCGTCCAGCCGGTGCCGCATGCGGTGCAGGCCCAGTTCACGCCAGCGGAGCCCGTACCGGGTGTCCGACTGCCAGGCCGCCCCGTCGTCGTTGTCGGTCGGCGCCCGCCACACGTCCAGGCGCAGATCGCGCACCTCCACGCCGAGCAGCGTGCGCACCGCGCCGGTGCGGGCGTCGAAGGAGGCCGGCCCCAGCGTGATCCGGTCCCCCTCGACGACGGGCCGGAGACCGGTCGCCGGGGGCAGGGGGGCCCGCGGGGACACCGTGTGCTGGGCCCAGGCCACCAGGTGTCCCTTCCCGGCCCAGGGGGTGTCCGTCGCGTGCACCGCGCTTATCGACCACTGCACTTCCTCCCCCTTGCCGTCGGGGGCCTCGGGCAGCTCGACCTCCGCCGACCGGCCGGGCGCGAGCGGCGAAACCGCGAGCCGGCTCGCCCCCGTGGGCATGCCGTCCACCTGGTGGCAGAACACGAACTCCAGGTGGGACAGGTCCGCGAAGTCGTACCGGTTCGTCACGCGCACGAAGCGCCCCGCCTCACCGTTCGCGTCGCGGACGGGCTCGATACGCACGGGCTCGATCACCTTCTTGTACTCGGTGAGCCCCGGCGAGGGCGTCCGGTCCGGGAACAGCAGCCCGTCGCAGACGAAGTTGCCGTCGTGCAGTTCCTCCCCGAAGTCACCGCCGTAGGCGTAGCCGAACTCCGGGTGCCTGATGCCGTGGTCGATCCACTCCCAGACGAAGCCGCCCTGGAGCCGGTCGTACGCCTCGAACAGCCTTTGGTAGTCGGCGAGTCCGCCGGGGCCGTTGCCCATGGCGTGCGCGTACTCGCACAGGATGAAGGGGAGTTCGCGGCGGCGGTGCGGGCCCCCGTCCAGGCCCCGGCCGATCCGCTCGACCTCGTCGTGGGAGGCGTACATGCGGGAGTGGACGTCGGTGTCGCGGCAGCTCTGGTCGCCCTCGTAGTGCAGCGGCCGGGACGGGTCCCGCTCACGGACCCACTGGGCCATCGCGGTCAGGCCGCGTCCCGTGCCGGCCTCGTTGCCGAGGGACCACAGCACGATCGACGGGTGGTTCTTGTCCCGCTCGACCATGCGGGCGGCGCGGTCGAGGAGGGCCGGGGTCCAGCGGTCGTCGTCGACGGGGTTGTCCCGCCAGTCCTGTTCGACGAATCCGTGCGTTTCCAGGTCGCACTCGTCGATCACCCACAGGCCGTACTCGTCGCACAGGTCCAGGAAGGCCGGGTGCGGCGGGTAGTGGGAGGTGCGGACCGCGTTG